>NZ_JAKEIO010000081.1 GCF_021474405.1 [Streptosporangium] indianense | reverse complement strand
TGGTCCGTCGAGCGTGGGGCTGTGTACCTGCCCAACATCGATGACGACGCCAAGCGGTGCCCGGTGTCCGGGCCCGGGGGGGGGGGGCGGGGGGGGGGGGGCGCGCGCCGCCGGGCCCGGCCGCCCCGCGGGCGCGCCCGGGGCCCCCGGGCGCGCCGGGCCCGCCGGGCACCTGCGAGGTGGGCGAACCGCCCTTGCCGCCGTCGTCCGCCAGCGCGTACACGCCCACACCGATGCAGGTGAGGACGACCACGGCCGCGGCGACGGCGGCCCCTGTGCGCAACCGCCGCCCCTGCCTGCCCGGCGGGGCAGCGGGATAGGCGGGGTAGGCGGGATGAGCGGCGGAATATCCGGCAGCCGCCGGATAGGCACCGCCGGGCTGCCCGCCGAATCCCGGCTGGCCGCCGGATCCTGGCTGGCCGCCGGATCCCGGCTGGCCGCCGGATCCCGGCTGCTGAGCAGCACTCGGGTACCCGGTGGCCCCCGGCCCCCAGGCACCTGCCTGCCCGGCGCCGCTCGGTTGCCCGGCATCGTCCGTCTGCCCGCCGGCTCGGGGCTCGCCAGGAGCCTCGGCGGCGGTTGCCTTCCCAGCCCCCGGCGACCCTGCGCCGCCCGGCTCTCCGGCCCCCGGCGCCTCGGTCCCCGCCTGCTTCCCGGCTTCCGGCACCCCATCGTTCGTCGGCGACGCCGCGCCGGTCGGCCCTCCGGCCCCCTGCACCTCGGGTTCGGCCGAGGCAGGCGCCATGCCGCCAGGGGACTGGTCGGTGGGTGCGGCGCCCCTGGACGCCGGGCCTGTCGGGGGACCCCAGGTCGCGGGCGGCTGTGCCGGGCGGATGCGATCCGTCCAGGCCTTGCCGTCCCACCAGCGCTCGGTGGCGGGCCCGTCACTTGTCTGTCCGGGGTCGGCGTACCACCCGGGAGGAGTCTCCTGCGTCATGCCCCCACCGTAAGAGGCGTCGGTGAATGAGGCATGAGAGGAGTCGGAACCGGCTGTTCCACCACCGGTCGCATCGGGCCCCGCCCGCCCCCTCGCTCCTTCGGACGGCCGAAAAGCGCCGCTCCGGCGGGACGGAGGGGGAGGGGGAGCGCGAAGCGACGCAGCGCCCTCGCCGGGGCCTCGTCCCCCGCCACCGGCCCACGACACGACGAACCGCGCTTCGGTGATCGCCACCCGGCAGCCGCGGACGCCGGATCCGTACTCCCGGCACTGGCAGCCGTGGCAACGGACCCGCATGCCCCGCACTGCTGAGGGAACGTCACCTCTGGTGACTTTGCCCGCCGTTGACCTCAAGGCGGCTGGTGACGGGACAAGTGCGTCGCCCGGCTGCACTCGGTGTCACCCGTCACGGCAAGAGGTGCCGCGACCACCCTCCACTCGGGCAATGGGACGGCTACGCTCGACATCGGTACGTCGTTCGGGCGACTTGGGGAGGTAGCGGGATGACGGAGGTACGGCCCACGGCCGCCGCCTCGGCTTCCCTGTGGGAGCGCGACGAGGAGGTCGCCGCCGTCGAGCGGGCGGTCGACCGCCTGTGCACGGACCGTTCCTCGACCGGCGGACTGCTGGTCTTCCGCGGCGAGGCCGGACTCGGCAAGACCGCGCTGCTGGCCGAAACCCGCCGCATCGCCGAAGCACGCGGCTGCACGGTGTGGTCGGCGCGCGGCGGCGAGACCCTCAGGTCGGTCCCCTTCAACGTGGTACGGCAGTTGCTGCAGCCGGCGCTGGTGTCGATGCTGCCCGAGGAGGCCCGCGAGTACCTCGGCGACTGGTACGACATCGCCGGCCCCGCCCTCGGCATTGCGGACCCCGGAGACCGGCAGGCCGACCCGCAGGGCGTGTGCGACGGCCTGGTCGCGGCCGTACGCCGGCTCGCCCGCCGGGACTGGCCGCTGGTGCTGCTGATCGACGACGCCCACTGGGCGGACCACGAGACCCTGCACTGGCTCGCGGGACTCGCCGAGCGGCTCGACGAGATGTCCGTCCTGGTCGTCGTCACCCGCCGCCCCGAGGAGGTCTCCGGCGCGAGCGCCCGCCACCTCGACGCCGTCGCCGCAGCCGCGGACGGCCCCGCCACCACCCTGAGCGCCCTCACCCCGGAAGCCACCGCCGGACTCACCCGCGCCACCCTGGGCGAACACGCCGACGCCGCCTTCTGCCGCGAGGTCTGGGCCGTCACCGCCGGCAACCCCTACGAGACCGTCGAACTCCTCGCCAAGGTGCAGGACAGCGAACTCGAACCGGTCGAGGCCCGGGCCGGCGAACTGCGCGAACTGAACCGCTCGGCCCGCGGCGGCGGCCTCGTCGCCCGCCTGGAGGAACTCGGCATCGACGCCACCCGGTTCGCCTGGGCCGCCGCGATCCTCGGCACCGGCATCTCCGTCGACCTCGTCGCCAAACTGGCCACCCTGCGACCGGACGACGCCCGCCGCTGCGCCGAACTGCTGCGCACCGCCCGCATCCTCACCGCGCCCGACCCGGCGGCCGGCCGCAGCGCCGAAGGCGACCTGGAGTTCGTGCACCCGCTGATCGCGACCGCCGTCTACAACTCCATCCCCGACGCCCTGCGCACCGCCATGCACGGCATCGCCGCCCGGATCGTCTCCGACGAGGGACACGGCGCCGCGGCCGCCGCCCGCCACCTCCTGGAGGTCCACCCGGACGACGACGAGGAACTCGTCGGGCAACTGCGCGAGGCCGCCCGCGAGCACCTCGCCGTCGGCGCCCCCGACGCGGCCCGCCGCTGCCTGGAACGTGCCCTGAAGGAACCACCGCGGCCCGAATCCCACCCGCACGTCCTCTACGAACTCGCCGAGGCCACGTTCCTCACCGCGCCCGCCCGCACCATAGGCCACCTGCGGACCGCGCTCGGCATGCCCGGCCTCGAGGGCGACCAGCGGGTGGACGCCGTCTTCCGGCTCTCCCAGGCACTCCTGCACAACAACCAGCTGGAGGAGGCCGTCCGCACGGTCGAGGCGGAGGCCGCCCGGCTCCAGCCCGGACCCGCCCGGATGCGGCTGCAGGCCGTGCACTTCATGTGGGAGGGCATCCACGCGGGGGAGGCCACCTCACCCGGCCGCTCCCAGCGGCTCGCCGACCTCGCGAGCACCTGCACCGGCCGGGACAACTCCGAACGCGCCCTGCTCATCCTGCGCGGCTTCGACGCCCTGATGCACGGTGAGAACGCCGAGGAGGTCGTGGAACTGTGCGACCGCGCCCTCGTCAACGGCCGGCTCGCCCCGGGGCTCGGCTGGACCGACACCGAGTGGGGCATAGAGCTGCTGTTGATGCTGGCCAACGCGTACGGCTTCACCGACCGCCTCGACCGCGCCGAAGCCCTCTACAACGAAGCACTGCGCGCCTACGAGACGGCCGGCTGGAGTGGCGGCCACCTCGCCCTGGCCCACGCCTACGTGGGGATCGGCCACCGCAGGCGGGGCCGGCTGAAGGAGGCGGAGGCGTCCCTGCGCGAGGCGCTGCGCCTCGCCGAGCGCGTCGGCCGGGGTCTGCCCCTGTACTGGTCCGCCGACGTGCAGCCTGGTCGACACCCTGCTGGCCCGCGGTCAGGTCGAGCAGGCCTGGGACATCGCCGAACGGTACGGTTTCGCGCCGCCCTACCCGTCCACCATCGTCCTGCCCGACCCGCGATCCGTGCGCGGCCGGTTGCTGCTGGCCGTCGGCCGCACCAAGGACGGCATCAACGAACTGGAGGCCGCGGAGAAGGCGGCGGCGGCCCGCGGCCACCACAACCCCGTGCTCGTCCCCTGGGCGGCCGACCTCGCCCGCGCCCTGCGCACCGAGGACCCGGCCCGGGCCGCCCGGCTCGCCGTGGACGTACGCCGCCAGGCCGAGCGCTTCGGCACCGACACCGCGATAGGAGAAGCCCTGCGCTGCGCCGCCGACCTGGAGACGGGGCAGCGGGCGGTCCGGCTCTACGGCCAGGCCGTCACCTATCTCGAGGCCTCGCCCTGCCAGTACGAACACGCCGCCGCCCGCATCGAGTTCGGCATCGCGGCCCGCTCGGCCGCCGATCTGCGTCGCGGCCTCGACCTGGCGGTCTCGTGCGGCGCCGACGGACTGGCGGAGCGGGCGCGGGCCGCGCTCGGGACCGGCGTCGGCCCGGCCTGACACACACCCGGGGCAATCGCCCGACGGCCGCGCGCGACCCGCCGCCCTGCGCGGGTCAGATCGCCGCTCGGTGTCCCGTGGTCCGACCATCGCCGCTCCGGCCTCCTGCGTGGGTCCGATCACCGCCCTGCCCGCCGCGTGGCTCTGGTCACCGCCCCGCCGTCTTGCGTGGCTCCGGTCACCGTCCCGCCCCGCAGCTCTCACGAGGTGCCGGCCTCCTCGGCCAGCACCCGCTGGGCCGTCGCGAACGCCGAGTTCGCCGCGGGCACGCCGCAGTACACCGCCGTCTGCAGCAGGACCGCGCCGATCTCCTCCGGGGAGAGGCCGTTGCGGCGGGCCGCGCGGACGTGCATGGCCAGCTCGTCGTAGTGGCCGTGTGCGACCAGCGCGGTGAGGGTGATCATGCTGCGTTCGCGGTGCGACAGGGTCGGGTCGGTCCAGATCTCGCCCCACGCGTAGCGGGACATGAAATCCTGGAAGCGCGCCGTGAAGGGGGTCTGCTGGGCCTGGGCCCGGTCGACGTGCGCGTCGCCGAGCACCTCGCGCCGTACCGCCATGCCCCGCCGGGCGTCTTGGCCGAAGTGGGCGCGCAGAGCGGTCAGCACCGCCTCCGGGCACTGGGCCGGCGCCAGATGGGAGGCGCCCGGCAGCTCCACGAGCGTCGCGCCCGGCACGGCGTCGGCGATCTCCCGCAGGTGCGCGGGTGGAGTCGCGGGATCCTCCCGGCCGGCGACCAGCAGGGTCGGCACGGTGATCTCCGGGAGCCGCTCCCGCAGGTCGAACGCGGCCAGCGCGTCACAGCAGGCGGCGTACGCCTCCGGGTCGGCGTCCCGGTGGTCCCGGACCAGGCGGGGCACGGTGAAGTCGCCGGCGAACCAGCGCGCGCCGGCGTTCTCGGCCAGCCCGGCGAGCCCTTCGCGCCGGACCAGCGCGGCCCGCTCCTCCCAGGGCCTGGAACCGTTGAAGTGCGCCGACGAACAGATCACGGCGAGCGACGACAGCCGCTGCGGATGGTGCACCGCCAGGTGCAGCCCCACGGCCCCGCCCAGCGAGACACCCGCGTACGTGAACCGCTCGATGCCGAGCGAGTCGGCGAGCGCCAGCACCCGTCCGGCGAGGTCACCGACGCTCGCGCCCGCGCGGATGAGACCGGCCGCCGAACCGCCGTGCCCGGGCAGGTCCCAGCGCACCACGCGGTGGGTGATGGACAGTTCGGGCGCCACGCCGTCCCACAGGGCGTACGACGTGCCGAGCGAGGGGCCGAGCAGCAGCGGGGGAGCGGAGGCGGGCCCTTCGGCGCGGTGGTTCAGGAGGGTCAACGTCGCTCCAGAGCACGGTCGGTGAGGGCTCCGGCGGAGCCCGTGTAATGAGCAGGGTCGAGGTCCACCCCGGCCAACTCCGGCGCCTCGGCCGGCGGTCGTCCCTCGCAGGCCAGGCGCGTGAGGAGCTCCTTGGCGCGGGCCCGGCCCAGTACCGGGGTCAGCTCGGCGGACAGCCGCTCGGAGACGATCAACCCGTGGGTGAGGTCCAGGTGTTCACGCATGACGTCCGGACTGACCCGCAGCCCCCACGCCAGCTCGGCGGCGTCCCGGGCGGCCCCGCCGACCAGCCGCAGCAGATCCCGCAGCGGCTCCCACTCGGCGTGCCAGGCCCCGGCCGGGCGTTCGTCCTCCGCGGCCATCGCCCCGTACAGGATCGCCGCGAGCTGCGGCGCCCGCCGCGCGGCGGAGGCGATCAGCGTGGACCGCACGGGGTTGGACTTGTGCGGCATGGCGGACGAGCCCCCGCCGCTGCCCTCCGCGAGCTCGGCGATCTCGGTACGCGACAGGGTGAGCACGTCCGCGGCGAGCTTGCCGAGCGCGCCCGTGGTGAAGGCGAGGCATCCGGCGAGGTCGGCGACCGGAGTCCGCAGGGTGTGCCAGGGCAGGTCGGGTGCCCGCAGGCCGAGTTCCCGGGCGTACGCCTCCGGCAGCCCGGCCGGATCGCACGCGCCGTACGCCCCGAAGGCCGCCAGCGTTCCCGCAGCGCCCCCGAGCTGGGCGGGCAGCGACTCCCGGACGGCTCGCACCCGGTCCCGGGCGTCCAGCACCAGCGACCGCCACCCGGCCGCCTTCAGCCCGAACGTGGTCGGCACCGCGTGCTGGGTGAGGGTCCGCCCCGGCATCGCGGTGTCGCGGTGCTCGGCGGCCAGCCGGGCCAGCGCCTGCTCGGTGCGGGCGAGGTCGGCCAGCACCACGTCCAGGGTGCGCCCGGCGACCAGCATCGTCGCCGTGTCCATGATGTCCTGGCTGGTCGCGCCGCGGTGGACGTAGGGGCCGTACAACTCGCCAACGGCCTCGGTCAGATCGGCGACCAGGGGGATGACGGGGTTGCCGCCCGCACGGGCGCGCTCGGCGAGGGAGCGGACATCGAAGACGGCGGCACCGGCCGCCTCGGTCACCGCCGTGGCCGCCTCGGCCGGGGCGAGCCCGGTCGCCGCCTGGGCGCGGGTCAGCGCGGCCTCCGCGTCGAGCAGGGCCCGCAGGTAGGCCTCGTCGCCGGTGGCCGAGGAGGCCGCCGAGTCGGCCCAGCCGGGGGCGAGCAGGCCGGTGTCACCGGGGTGCGCCGTCACGTGAACTCCAGGAAGACCGTCTCGCCTTCGCCCTGAAGGCGGATGTCGAAACGGTATGTGCCGTTCCCCTCCTCCGTCGCGATCAGCGTGTCGCGGCGGGGTTCCTCCAGCGAGGACAGCAGCGGGTCAGCCGCCAGCACCTTCGCGTCGTCCGGCAGGTAGATCCGCGTGTACAGGTGCACGAGCAGCCCGCGAGCGAACACGCACACGCTCAGGTACGGGGCGTTGCGCCCCCGCGCACCGGGCCGCAGGGTGCGGGCGCACCAGTGGCCGTTCGCGTCGGTCTGGACGCGTCCCCAGCCCGTGAACTCCACGCCGTTGCGCCCGAGGAAGCCTCCGGAGGCCGGGTCACGCCGCATCGAACCGTCGGCCGTCGGCAGGTTGCCGTCGGGGTCCGGGCCCCACAGCTCGATCAGGGCGTCCGGCAGCGGGGCGCGCCCGCCGTCGGTGACGTGACCGTGCACGGTGACGGTGTCCGGATGCCCGAGGGGTGCGATGTCCTCGCCGCCGCGGAACGGCAGGGCGTGGCCGTAGAACGGGCCGACGGTGTGCGACGGGGTGGGCAGCACGCTGTCGGGCCGGCTGGTGTCGATCTTCGTCATGGCCGGTCAGCGCCCTTCTTCGATCCAGGTGGCCTGCGGGCCGTCCAGCACGACGTCCCAGTGGTAGCCCATCGAGAACTCCGGCACCGACAGGCTGTGGTCGTACGTCGCGACCAGCCGCTGCCGGGCCGCGTCGTCCGTCACGGACTGGATGATCGGGTCGTAGGGGAGCAGGGGGTCGCCCGGGAAGTACATCTGGGTCACGAGCCGCTGGGTGAACGCCGTGCCGAAGAGCGAGAAGTGGATGTGCGCCGGCCGCCAGGCGTTGACGTGCTGGCGCCAGGGGTAGGGGCCCGGCTGGACGGTGGTGAAGCGGTAGTGGCCGTCGTCGTCGGTGAGGGTGCGGCCCACGCCGGTGAAGTTGGGGTCCAGCGGGGCGTCGTGCTGCTCGCGCCGGTGGGCGTAGCGGCCCGCCGAGTTGGCCTGCCAGATCTCCACGAGCTGGCCGCGCACGGGGCGGCCGTCGCGGTCCAGCAGCCGTCCGGAGACGGTGATGCGCTCTCCGATCGGTTCGCCGTCGTGCTGCCGGGTGAGGTCGTTGTCGATCTCGGTGACGTCCCGTTCCCCGAAGGCGGGGGAGGACAGCTCCACCAGCTCGGGGTCCTTGCTGACGTCGATGGTGACCGGCGGCTGCCAGGGGTGCCGCAGCACCGAGGAGCGGTACGGCGCGTAGTCGCGGCGCGGCTGGTGCTCGACGGGTCCGCCGTCGGCGAGCCGCTTCTCGTACGCGGCCCGCTCGGCCGCGATCGCCTGGTCGATGTCGTGCTGAGTGAGAGTCATGAGAGTCCCTGAAGGTTCTTGAGAGTCGTGCTCCGTCTGGGGCGCGGGGAACTGCGCGACCGGCCACGCACGGCCCGCAGCCGCGCGCATCGCTCAGCGCTCCAGAACGAGGGCGAGCCCTTGCCCCACCCCGATGCACATGCGGCCACACCAACTCCACCGCCACGCCGGACCAGTTCATGAGCGACCGTGCCGGCGAGCCGTGCTCCCGACGCCTCCAGGGGATGCCTCAGGGCGATCGCACCGCCCTGCGGATCGAGGATCGCGGGATCGAGCGCGGGCCACTCGGCCACAGGAAGACCCGCGAGCAGCGCGGCCATCCGGCCCACGTGTCCGGGCCAGGAGCGCTCGGACTGCGTGCGCGGCCAGGTGGTCCGGGCGCACGCCCGCGAGGCCCCCGTTGCAGCGGCCGATCGGCGTGCGGACCGCGTCGACGATGGAGACGTCCTTCACCGCAAACCCTCCGGCACGGTCAGTCCGGCGTCGGTCCGGGCGACGATCTCCCGGGCGGTGACCTCCGGCGCGGTCTCCACCAGCACGAGCCCGTCGTCGGTGACGTCCAGGACGCCGAGGTCGGTGATGACCCGGTTCACGCACTCCTTGCCGGTCAGCGGCAGGGAGCACTCGGTGAGGATCTTCGGCGAGCCGTCCTTGGCGGTGTGCCTCATGACGACGACGACCGTACGGGCCCCGTGCACCAGGTCCATGGCCCCGCCGATGCCGGTGATCAGCTTGCCGGGGACGGCCCAGTTGGCCAGGTCGCCCCGCTCGGACACCTGCATGGCGCCGAGCACGGCCACGTCGATGTGCCCGCCCCGGATCATCGAGAAGGACAGCGCCGAGTCGAAGAAGGAGGCGCCCGGCAGGACCGTCACCGTCTCCTTCCCGGCGTTGATCAGGTCCGGGTCGACGGCGTCCTCCGTGGGGTAGGGCCCGGTGCCCAGGATGCCGTTCTCCGATTCGAGGACGACCTCCACGCCCTCGGGGAGGAAGTTCGGGATGAGCGTGGGCAGACCGATGCCGAGATTGACGTACTGGCCGTCCCGCAGCTCCCGCGCGGCCCGGGCCGCCATCTGCTCGCGTGTCCAGGCCATCAGGACCTCACCGTCCGCTGCTCGATCCTCTTGTCCGCCGCCTGCTCCGGGGTGAGCGCGAGCACCCGCTGCACGAAGATGCCGGGCAGGTGCACCGCGTCCGGGTCGATCCCGCCGGGCTCCACCAGCTCCTCCACCTCGGCGATCGTGACCCTCCCGGCCATCGCCGCCAGGGGGTTGAAGTTCCGGGAGGACTTGTTGAAGACGAGGTTGCCGTGCCGGTCGCCGCGCGCGGCCCGCACCAGGGCGAAGTCGGTACGGATGGCCCGCTCCAGCACGTACTCGGTGCCGTCGAACTCCCGGACCTCCTTCGGCGGTGAGGCGAGGGCGACCCCGCCCTGACCGTCGTAGCGCCAGGGCAGTCCGCCGTCGGCCACCTGCGTGCCGACCCCGGCCGGGGTGTAGAAGGCGGGGATCCCGGCGCCGCCGGCCCGCAACCGCTCGGCGAGTGTGCCCTGCGGGATGAGCTCGACCTCCAGCTCCCCGGCCAGGTACTGCCGCGCGAACTCCTTGTTGGCGCCGATGTAGGAACCCGTGACCCGGGCGATCCGGCCGGCGGCCAGCAGCACCGCCAGGCCCGACTCCATCGCCCCGCAGTTGTTGGAGACCACCGACAATCCGGCCACGCCGCGCTCGTACAGCGCCCCGATCAGCACGTTCGGCACACCGCTCAGCCCGAAACCGCCCACCGCGAGCGACGCGCCGTCCGGTACGCCGGCCACCGCCTCCAGGGCCGTGGCGACCACCTTGTCCATCCGAGAAGCCCCATCTCTTCCGAGCGACCCAACCAGATTCATCAGGGTACTGAGCATTTCCGCGAGCTGCTCCTCACGCTGTCACCACGTCGGAGGGGCGTCAAGACCTCCGTGGATCCGGCAGTGAACCTCTGTGCGACCGGAAGACGGAGGTTGGTGTATTGCGTATTGTTCAGTGCACCAACGAACAGAGCGCACCAACGAACCAAGCGAGGAATGTCCATGGCGGCTGCGGACCTCACCACCCACCCCGGGCACCTGGCCCGGCGGCTCCAGCAGGCGCACTACCTGCTGTGGAACGCGATGGTCTCCGAGGAGATCACGTCGCCCCAGTACGCGGTGCTCAACACCCTCGTCGGCGAACCCGGCCTTGACCAGCGCACGGTGGGGGAACGGGTGGGACTCGACCGGTCCACCATCGCCGAGGTGATCAGCCGGCTGAGCCGGCGCGGGCTGCTCGACAAGGTGCGTGACCCCCAGGACGGCCGCCGCTCGCTGCTGCGTCCGACGGACGAGGGGGTGCGCACGCATCGCAAACTGACCGTGCGCACCGCCCGGATGAACCAGGTGTTCCTCGCCCCGCTGACCGCCGACGAGCGGACGGTGTTCTTCGATCTCATCCGGCGGGTCGCGGACGCGGCCGAGGGACTCCGCCATCCCGGGGAGCCCGTGGTGACGCCCCGCTGATGCGGGGCATCTGGAGGGCGGGGCCGGTCAATGCGCCTCGGCGAACATCACCCACACCTGGCCCTCGGCGAAGTTCACCGGTGTGCCGTCGCCGGTGGTGAACGAGGTCCCGTCCGCGGGCTTCGCCCGCTTCCAGTTCACGTCCCAGGCCCGCCCGTCGCGCAGCACCTGCGCCTTCCCCGAGCCGACCGTCTCGGTGTACGGCGTGTTGTTGCCGAGGAAGTCCCGGAAGGACGAGGCGCGCACCTTCACGTACTGCACGACGACCGTCGCCGCCGTCATCCGCTCGCCGTCGGCCGTCGTCGCGGGTGTGCCGTCCATGCCGACCAGCCAGCGGTCACGGGAGTCCGACCAGGTGAAGCTGAAGCGGGCCGCCGGGTAGCGCACGGTCCGGGACGCCGTCGCCGTGCCGCCGGCGGGCGCCGCCCCGTAGTGGAAACCGGTGGTCAGGGCCGCCTCGCCCGGGGTCTCGGGCACGATGCGCCCGGGCTTCAGGTAGAGGTTGTGCGGGGCGGGCCGGTCGGTGCCACGGAAGAAGGCGTCGGCGGCGTTTCCCGGCGTCTCCGCCCGCAGCGGCGCCTTGTCGACCAGCGGCAGCAGCTTCTTCTGGGCTCCGGAGAAGGCGAGCGTGGGCCGGTCGAACTGGCGCAGCAGCTCCAGATCCGACTCGCGCGCACTGCGCACCGGCCCGACCGACTTCGGCAGCCGGGTCGCGTACACCGCGATCAGCCGGCTCAGCCCGCCCTCGATCTGCTCCGCGTAGACCACGTCCGCGGCCTCGACGCCCGTGTGCGGGCGGGCTGCGGCGGCGTTGTCGATCTTGACGGCGAGTGCGGAGGGCCCGGTCTCCGAGGGGGACGTGCTGTGCTGCGAGTCCTTCGGTGCTCCACGGCCGTCGTCGCCCGGTCCGCTCCCGTCGGTGCAGCCCGCCGCCAGGGCGGTCGTCACCGCGGCTGCCAGCAGCGCCGCCGCCCTCGTGGCGCGCCGCCCGTGCGCCCCTCGCCCCATGCTCACCGTCGCCACCGCGCCCCCATGTCCTCGATGTGTCTTGATTGTGCGCTTATCTGAACATCGATGGCCATAGTCGATCGATCCAGGTGGGGAGGTGTCTTTGCCGCGTCCGCCGATCGGCTCAAGGTTCAGCGCGGGGTGTCCGGGTACCCGGACGGCGCCGTACGACCGACGCGCACGCCGACGGAGGGAGCGCGAGGCGATGAGGGCAGTGACCTGGCAGGGCAAGCGGGACGTCCGGGTGGAGAACGTGCCCGATCCGACGCTCCAGGAGCCGACGGACGCGATCATCCGCATCACCTCCACCGGGCTGTGCGGATCCGACCTGCACCTGTATGAAGTGCTCACCCCGTTCATGACCCCGGGCGACATCCTCGGTCATGAACCCATGGGCATCGTCGAGGAGGTCGGTGCGGGAGTCCCGGACCTCCAGGTGGGGGACAGGGTCGTCGTCCCGTTCCAGATCGCCTGCGGCAACTGCTGGATGTGCCTGACCGGCCTGCCCACCCAGTGCGAGACCACCCAGGTGCGGGGCGAGGGCATGGGTGCCGCCCTGTTCGGCTACACCCGCCTGTACGGCGCGGTGCCGGGTGCCCAGGCCGAGTACCTGCGCGTCCCCCAGGCGCAGTTCGGCCCGATCAAGGTCCCCGAGGGCCCGGCAGACGACCGTTTCCTCTACCTGTCCGACGTCCTGCCCACCGCCTGGCAGGCGGTCGCCTACGCCGACGTCCCGAAGGGCGGCAGCGTCGCCGTGCTCGGTCTCGGCCCCATCGGCGACATGGCCTGCCGCGTCGCCCGGCTCCAGGGCGCGGAACAGGTGTTCGGCGTGGACCTCGTCCCGGACCGGTTGCGCCGGGCGAAGGCACGCGGTGTGGAGACCTTCGACCTGAGGTCCTTCGACGACGAGAAGGAACTCGTCGAGGCGATCCGCGACCGGACGGGCGGCCGCGGCCCCGACGCCGTGATCGACGCGGTCGGCACCGAGGCGCACGGCAGCGCCGCCGCGCGCATGGTGCAGAACGCCGCGGCGGTCCTCCCCCGCAAGCTGGGCGCCCCGATCGCCGAGCGCTTCAGCGTCGACCGTCTCGCCGCGCTCCACACCGCGATCGAACTGGTGCGCCGCGGCGGCACCATCTCGCTGTCCGGCGTCTACGGCGGCATGGCGGACCCGCTGCCGTTGCTCACCCTGTTCGACAAGCAGATCCAGATGCGCATGGGCCAGGCCAACGTCCGCCGCTGGGCCGACGAGATCCTCCCCTACCTGACCGACGAGGACCCTCTCGGCGTGGACGACTTCGCCACCCACCGGGTGCCGCTGTCGGAGGCCCCCCACGCGTACGAGATGTTCCAGCGCAAGCAG
Organism: [Streptosporangium] indianense; assembly: GCF_021474405.1. Classification (GTDB taxonomy): domain Bacteria; phylum Actinomycetota; class Actinomycetes; order Streptomycetales; family Streptomycetaceae; genus Streptomyces; species Streptomyces indiaensis. The sequence continues at coordinate 21,105 of NZ_JAKEIO010000081.1, read as the reverse complement.
GACGGCGCGGTGAAGGTCGTCATGCAGCCGTGAGGGCTCGGGCCCTCGGCGCCGTGTGAGCCGCTGTGCGCGGCTATGCGCCGCTATACGCCCAGGATCTGCGCCAGGTCGTAACGGACCGGCTCCTCCAGTTGTGCGTACGTGCAGCTCTCGGGGGTCCGGTCCGGGCGCCACCGGCGGAAACGGGCGGTGTGCCGGAAACGCTGCCCGTTCTCCATGTGGTCGTACGCCACCTCGGCCACCCGGTCCGGCCGCAGCGGCACCCACGACAGGTCCTTCCGCCCCGACCAGCGGCTCGGTGCCCCGGGCAGCCGGGCCTTCTCGTGGGCGGTCTCGTCCGACCAGGCGGCCCACGGGTGCCCGCTCGCATCGTCCAGGCGCAGCGGCTCCAACTCCTCCACGAGTTCGGCACGCCGCTTCATCGTGAAGGCGGCGGACACCCCCACGTGCTGGAGGGTGCCCCGGTCGTCGTACAGGCCGAGCAGCAGCGAACCGACGACGGGGCCGCTCTTGTGCAGGCGGTACCCGGCGACCACGACGTCCGCCGTCCGCTCGTGCTTGACCTTGAACATGGCCCGCTCGTCCGGCCGGTAGCGCACGGCGGGCGGCTTGGCGATGACGCCGTCGAGACCGGCCCCCTCGTACTCCTCGAACCACTGCCGCGCCACCTCGATGTCGGTGGTCGCCGGTGCCAGGTGCACCGGTGCCCGCACCCCGGACAGCGCCTCGGTGAGCCGCTCCCGCCGCTCGGTCAGCGGCGCGTCCATCAGCGACTCGTCGCCCAGTGCGAGCAGGTCGAACACGACCAGCGAAGCCGGTGTCCGCTCCGCCAGCATCCGCACCCGGGAGTCCGCCGGGTGGATCCGCTCCGTCAGCGCGTCGAAGTCCAGATGCCCCTCGCGCGCGATCACGATCTCCCCGTCCACCACGCACCGCTGCGGCAGCCTCTCCCGTACGGCTGTCACCAGCTCGGGAAAGTACCTGGTCAAGGGCTTGCCGGTGCGGCTGCCCAGCTCGACCTCGTCCCCGTCGCGGAACACGATCGCCCGGAAGCCGTCCCACTTCGCCTCGTACTGCATGCCCTCGGGGATCGCCGCCACGGACTTGGCGAGCATCGGCAGGACAGGGGGCATCACCGGCAGATCCATGGGTCGACTCTACGAGTCGTCCATGGTGTCCGCCTGTTATGCGTGGCGTCCGCAAAAGCCCATGTCACCTGCCTATTCGACGCCGTCTGAGAGCAGGTGTGTGAGACGAGTGTGAGACGACGCCCGGCGGGATCCTCAGGCAGAAGCTGACGGCTCCTGCTCCGGCCGGCCGCATCACCGTGCCCGTCATGTGGCAGTCGCTGTTCTTCGGCGGCCTCCCGCGCCGGGGCAAGACGTTCACGCAGCGCCTCATGACCGCGGCCGGTCTGCTCGACCCCTACGTGCGGCACTACGTCGCCGACGGCAAGGGCGGCGCCGACTGGATGCCCATGAAGGCCGTAGCGCACCGGCTGGTGATGGGCGCCGAGGATGACGCCGTCGACACCCTGAAAGCCATGCTGAAGGAGCTGCTGGAGGAGATGGAGCGCCGCTTCGTCCTGCTGCGCGGCCTGCCCGTGTCGGTGTGCCCTGAGGGCAAGCTGACCCCTGGGATCGTCGAGAAGTGCAACCTGCCGGTCATCTTCGTGACGATCGACGAGCTGCAGGAATACTTCACGGTGATGGAGCGCGACGACCGCGAGCAGGTCATCAACGACCTGTGCCGCATCGCCCGGCGCGGCCCGGCGGCCGGGTTCATCTGCAACTTCGCCTCCCAACGGCCCGACGCCGACAGCGTGCCCACCAAGCTGCGGGAGATCATCACCCTGCGGTACTCGACGCAGGTCGTCGACCAGACCTCGTCCGACATGGTGCTCGGCAAGGGCAAGGCCGCCCAAGGCGCCGACGCCTCCGTCCTCTCCGAGGAGCACAAGGGCACCAGGCTGGTCACCGGCCCCGCCTCGTTCGTCACCGTGCGGGCCGACTTCCTCGACGGGCCCGGGTTCGCCGAGCTGTGCCAGCGCGGCCGCACGCTGCGGCAGAAGCACAACCAGCTGACCGGCGACGCCACCCAGGACGTGACCGCCGCAGCCGACCAGGCCGGCGTGTCCATCGCCGCGGTGCTGTCCGACTGCCTCACCGTCATGCGGCACGCCGCCCGCATGCACACCGTCGACCTGCTGCAGCGGCTGGAGAACCACGACGAGGACTACGGCGCTGGGACGCCGAGCGTCTCGCCCGCGAGCTCGAGGACGCGGGCGTGAAGCGCACGACGAAGCAGGTGAACATCTGCGGGAAGAACCTTGCGGGCTACCGCCGCGAGGACCTCGAGGCCGCCGTTCCGCCCGAGCTGCTCGACGCCCGGTAGACCCCCACCCCCTCTACAACCGACCCCGGAACGCCCTGCGGCCCCCCTCTACCCACACCAGTGGATCTAGAGGGGGGCCGCTACCCGCGTATAGGGGGGTGTAGTGGCCGCTGACCTGCGAAGTAGTGGCCCTAGAGGGGGTGAAAGGCGCATCTCTCGGAGCCGCTCCCGCGCCGGATCAGGGTTCGCACGCGACCCCGTCGCCGTCACGGTCCAGGTGCGGCCCGTACCCGGGATCGCCAGCAAACACGGGGGCTGCGCCGGCGGCCCGGGCCTCGTCGCAATTCTCGTAGTACACATCCGCGGCCGGACTGCTCTCTGGCGGATCCGACGTCGCTTCCTCGGTCGCCGTCTCGGTCTCCGTATCCGTGGCGGTGGGCACCGTAGGCACCTCGGTATCCGCGGTCGGCAGCCCGGTCGCATCTGGCGATGCAGGGGGCGACGGGTCCACGCTGTTGCTCGTCACAGGCGGCTCTTCGGGCTTGTCCTCCGTCGCCCCGCACGCTTCCAGCGCGCCGCCCAACACGATGAACGCAATCAGTAACCCCAGCGCGATGGCCACGATGCGGCCCAACACGCCCATGCGCGCCCACTGTCGCCGCACCCGCCAGCGCGGGCCACGGCCTCTCTCGCTGCCAGCCATAGCACCTCCAGCCGACAACCCCCTGTACCGAGTGCACCACCCCGACCCGCGAGACGCATCCAGAGACGTGCCAAGCCAGTGCCATCAACCGCAAAAGTGCAGTTCAGTGCCCTCTAACCGCATACCCCATGCGATTAGAGGGGTGCTCGTTCGCTCCATCCAACCGGCGTCGTGCGCCACAAGGCCCCGCACGCCTGTATGCTCCCGCCGAGGCGGCAGCGCACGCCGGAATCCCCGCGGACCAGCACCCACGCCCCGCAGGCGGACAAGGTTCTCCGAATCGCGCACGATCACTGAAACTTCTCCTCGCTTCGGCGCGGGCGTGGGCGCGCCAGGGAGGACTCCCCGATGACCCGAAATCGTCGCCGGAAGCAAGACATCCGCGCTGCCGCAGCCGACTCCGGCGCCCGCTACACCCAAGCTCGCCAACACACGCTCGCTGCGCCGGGTATGAGCATCGGAGCCTACCAGGGGGATATCCACATCTGCAGCGCCTGCGCCCAGCCCGCATACCGCAGTTCGCAGGGGGCAAGCCACTTCGCCGAACAAGACAGGGGCGTGTTCTGCCCGGCGTACCCGGCCGCTGTCGGGCTGCTCCGGATGGACTGGAAGCACTCCTTCGCCCTCGACAGCGTGCGGCAGGAGTACCCGTTGCCGTTCTCGCCGACCGGCTCCGCGTGCGACGGGGGCCATTGGCGGGGCCGGTTCCGAGACTTCACTGGCGAAGTCGTGGTGTGCGGGAGTTGCGGTCAGCCAGCCTGCGACGGCGAGTACGGGTGGGAGCACTTCACCGATCAGTGGGACGGCGTGTTCTGTGACTGGTTCCCCCTCGCCGGGCGCCCCGTACGCGCGGCCTGGAATCCACGCTCGCTCGCCGAGTGGAAGGCGGGATATCGATGCAGCTACCCGCACGGCAGCTAAGGCCTGACCGACTCTGGCGGGGCATCGCTGTGTCCAGCGCCTCCCCCCTTCCGGTACTGCCGAAACGGGCAGGCACACTCAGGGCATGACCATGGAGGAACGTCCGATCGGACGTCACGACTACGAGCGGATCTACGCACTCATCACCGCCTACGACCTGAAGGTCAACGGCGGAGAGGACGAACCCCTTTGGAAGCTGCTCCGCAGCTTGCACGAGGACTACCTGGCGGACAGACCCGTACCGCTGGACGACTTGATCGGAGACCGCGGTGTGGCTCGCGAGCAGCGTCACGCGAGGCTCGTCCTGGAGGCTCTCATGAGGGGGCAGACGTCGGTCAGTATCAGGGACGGCGACCCGCCGTCGACGGTATGCGCTACGCCTGGCTGCCCGAACCTGACGCACGCCACCTACTGCCTGAACTGCGAGTTGGAGCACGCATGAGAGGCCGGTAGATACCTGCTCATACGAACGCCGGGTCACAACACGGCTACACGCCCCACCGGCGCTCTTTACGGGACGCATGATGCCCTCTCGACACACAGCACCTCAGGGGGATCATGCGTACCCGCGCCATCACTGCTATTGCAGTCCTGCTGCTCACCCTCACTGCCTGCAACGACGGTGACAGCACCACACAGAGCAACGCCGACAAACCCAGCCAAGCGGCCAGCTATAAGGCCCCTGCGGAGGCGTCGGCGCCTCCCGAACCGCTCCGGTTCGGCTCCGGCTGGAAGTGGGCCGACACCGACGAGGACGGCAGCCCGATCAGCGGTACCACGACCGTCCTCAGCTACACCCAGCCCGCCGACGACGTCGGCCTACCGGAAGACATCGCCGACTCCAAGAACCCGGAGTGGGCCGTGCTGGAAGTGAAGGTGTGTGTGGACTCAAAGAGCAGCTCCGTGACGGTCTCTCAGGAGCCGTGGGCGCTCGGCTTCCCTGATGACACGCGCCTGGACGCCCCCATCTTCAGCGGTTCCGGCGTGCCCAAGCCCGAGTACGCAACCAACGGCGCCACCGTCAACCCTGGTGACTGCCTCCGAGGCAAGATCACATTCGACATCGAGCGTGGGAGCCGACCCGACAGCGTCGTCTACGGCAGAGCAGACCGCGACACCGTTGAGTGGGCGATTCCCAAGAACTAGCGGTCGCCCCCCATCGAGCACCTGTCATCGCTGCCGCGCAGCCAGCGAGGCCGCGCAGCAGCGGTTCGTCATACACCGATGGCGGCGAGAGCCCGGCCAGTGTCCGACAGCCCTTCCAGCACGAAGTGGGCGCCAGCTGCCCGCAGGTCGCTCGCCGAGGTCTTGCCCGTCGCGACCGCCACCACTCGAACGCCGGCCTCGCGCCCCCCTGCGACGTCCGCCGGGGTATCTCCCAGGAACACAGCGTCCTGCGAGGCCACACCCGCCCGCTTAAGGGCCGCACGCAGCAACTCGGGCCGCCCGTCCCCGTCCTCGCCGTACGCCCCTTCGTTGAGCCGCAGGTAGGCGTCGAGCCCGAACACAGCCAGCTTCACCTCGGCGGCCTGGCGGACGTTGCCGGTCACCACGGACTGCCGCACGCCCCGGTCCGCGAGAGCAGCGAGCGCCGCGGCAGCGCCCGGCAGCGCGTGGCCCCGCTCGCGCATCTCGGCCGCCCGCCGGACGTGCACGGCACCGAGCGCGTCAGCGAACCGCCCGAACAGGTCGTCGCTGTAAAGGATGTCGTGCAGCCGCGCGGTCTCCCGCAGGATCACGCGTTCCGTCGACCCGGTCACAGAGGCCTGCTCGCGCAGCGCCACGCCGGTTACCTGCTCGAACGCCTCGGCCCACAGCTCGCCGCCGAGTCCTCGAGTCGCCATCAACGTGTGGTCGATGTCCCACAACACCAGTTCAGGCACCAGTGCCTCCCCTCTTCACGAACTCCCGGTCCCCACGCAGCGGGCACCCTACGCTCGGAACAAGCAGCGAGGAGCAGGCGCATGGTTGCAGCAGACCTCCCCATCGGGGACAGGATCCGCCACTACCGCGGCGGGCGCCGGCAGGACGCGGTCGCCGGCCTGGTCGGTATCTCGCCCGACTACCTGTCGCAGATCGAGCGGGGCCTCAAGGTGCCGTCGCTGCCCATCCTGTACGCCCTCGCGCAGGAGCTGGGGGTACCCACGGCCGCGCTTCTGTCGGAGCAGCCGCCGGCCGAGGAGGAGTCGACGGACACTGCCGAGGCCGCGGTCGGTCGCGCACTCCTCGGCTACGGCCCGGCGCTCAGCGCCCCGCCCATCTCGGCAGCCGAGCTGAGGAACCGAGTGGAGGCCGCGTGGCAGAGCTGGCAGACCGCAGGCGACCGCTTCACCAGGGCCGCCGAGACGCTCCCCGCCCTCGTCGCTGACACCGAGCACGCCGTGCGCGCCGCCCGGGCGGGAGCGGACCAGGCAGAGCGCCGCGCCGTACTGCGCGCGGCCTCAGACCTGTACTGCCTGCTCCGCTCGTACCTGCGCCGCACCGGACGGGTCGACCTGGCCACCCTCGCCGCCGACCGGGCGATGCGCGCCGCCGAGGACGCCGACGACCCGCTGCGCATTGCCGCCGCCCAGTGGAACCTCGGGCATGTGCTGCTCGCTGCGGGCCAGCCCGGCGAGGCCGAGGAGTTGGCGTTACGGGCCGCCGAGCAGGTGACCGCCGCCCGGGTAGCGGAGGCGGATCGAAAGGCGATGGGCGGTGCTCTGCAGCTTGTCGCGGTGGTGGCGGCCGCCCGTCGGCGCCGGTGGTGGGAGGCGCGGGAGCGGCTGAGGGAAAACGCTGCCCCGGCTGCCCGCGAGGTCTCGGACGCCAGCAACGTGGGCCGGACGGTCTTCGGGCCCACGAACGTGGCGCTGCACGCCGTCTCCATCGAGATGGAGGCGGGCGAGACGGGCGAGGCTCTCCACACAGCGGACGCCATCGACACGAGCGGGCTGCCGTCGCTGGAGCGAGAGTTCACGTTCGGGCTGGAGGTCGCGGCGTGTCACAGCCAGCGCCGGGATGACGCTGCTGTGCTCCTCGCGCTCCTCGGCCTGGAGGCGATCGCCCCTGAGGATCTCGCCCGGACGCCGCTCGCCCGGCAGTTGGTCCTGACGGTGATCCGCCGGGCCCGGGCCATGCACGCCCGGCAGGCCGAGCAGCTCGCGGTGCGGATCGGTCTGGTGTAAGCCCGCCGAGCCTCTGGTTCACCCGAACTGTCAGCTCGGATCGACCCGTTTATGCCTGCCTACGATCGTTGGTGTGAGTCGGATCACCGCAACCGTGGAGGCCCTCGTGCTAGGGGAGACGCGCACCAGCAGCAGCGCAGAGACTTCCGCGCTTGCCCTGCTACCGCTCCCCAAGGTCGCCAGTCTGTCGGCGTTACAGGCCCGCGGCGCGGCCTGCGTCTGGTGCCAGAACCGGCTCACCATCGAGACCGCCGTCGACCTCGGCGAGCGCCCCGGGCCCCACGGGGTGACCCTCTTCCCCCGCGGCTGCCCTGACTGCGTACGCGCTGCAGCGCTCCGCACATACGGCGTGCACTCCGGCGCCTGCGAGCAGTGCGTGGACAACCCCATCCTGTGCGACACCCGTCGCGCTCTGCGCCGTCTCGCGCTGGAGGTGCACGGATGATCCTCGCCGAGACGCCCGAGCAGGCCGCCCCATGGGATCACTGCCTGACGCGCCCGACGTGCCGGGCCACAGACGCGCAGGGCGCGAACCTCAACCTCCCTTGCGACACCGCCGCTCGCCTCACCGCGGAGTACCGGCAGGCACGCCGCAGCACCTGACCGGCCCAAGCCCCCGCTCGCCCTGTACCCCATGAGCACTGGGGCGGGCGGGTCTAGAGCCTCCAACCGGAGGCACCAGTCCCACACGAGGAGTAGGCACGTGACCATCGCGTTGGAACGTCCCGTGGGCACGACCGACCCGATCACCCTGGTTGACCCTGAGGTGACCGACCGGCTCGCCCGCCGCATCACCGCCGACCACCCGGAGATCACCGAGGCGACCGCCCGTCGCATCGTCGGCCAGGCCGCCGCGTTCATCGCCGCTTCCGGCAACCAGCCCGGCCAGTCCCTCGCCCCGAGCAAGCTGGTCGACTACGGCTGGCATGCGTTCATCCTGCACACCGTCGACTACACCCGCTTCTGCGAGGAGGTCGTAGGCCGCTTCGTCCACCACGTACCGACCGACGAGAACGACGAGACGCCCGGCGGCCCCCAGGCCACCCGCGAGCGCACCCTCGCCGCCATCACGGCCGCTGGCTACGCCGTTGACGAGGAGCTGTGGCCGGACATGGCCGACTGCCATCAGTGCCACGCCGGATGCACCGACAGCCCCAACACGTAGCCCCACACCCATGCAAGACTCCAGCCGTCCGGTGCCTCCACCGGGCGGCTGGCCCGACGAGCGGAGCCTGAGTGACGGACACGGCGATCGCCTGGGACACGTACTCGCGGCAGCGGCCCGAACGCCGACCCGTGAACGCCCGCGGCGAAACCACCTGGTTCAACTGGACGCAGTACCCCGACCATGGGCCGGGAGCTGAGCTTCTGCGCCTGCCGCCCGGGGGGCGCGCACTGGACCTCGGGTGCGGCAAGGGCGGCAACGCTGCGCACTTGGCCGCGATCGGCATGCGCGCCGTCGGTATCGACGTCTCGCCCGCACAGCTGCACGCAGCCGCTGAGCGCTGGGGGTACCTGCCCGGCCTGGACTTCCGCCAGGTCGATGCTGTCAGCTACCTGCGGGAATCGGCGCAGACCTTCGACGCGGTGTACTCGGTGTACGGCGCCGTCTGGTTCACCGACCCGGCCCGGTTGCTGCCAGTTGTACGTGAGCGGCTGCGTCCAGGCGGTCGGCTGGTGTTCTCGCAGCGGCCTCCTGTGGAGGGCTGCTACGGCTGCCAGGCCTCGTACATCCCGCGCGGCGACGATGAGGACCCGCTCGTCGTGAAGCGGTGGGACTACGAGCCCGACGCGTGGGAGCAGCTGCTGGCGGAGCATGGCTACATGGACGTGCGCGCGATGGTCTTGCCAGCACCGTCGGGGCCTCGAACGGTGGGGACCCTGATCGTCCAGGCCCGCGCCTGAGCAACGTGCCATTGCTGATCCGGTGGCGCCCCTGCCCGAGGGCCGTCTGGACGTGGTCACCGCGCGTGCTCACAGCCCTCTGGAGTTGTGAGAGAACCGCCGTGAGAGGAACGCGGAATGCGCCCTGACCTGCGGATAAGAGATTCTCCGCGGACCCATGGGTCGATTCTGCTCTGATACACCGGTCCGCCCGATATGCGAGGTGCGTGGGCTGCGCCTACCGTGTCCAGCATGGGTGACGCGGTGGAACTGGAGGTGGACGGCCGGACCGTACGGCTGTCCAGCCCGGACAAGATCTTCTTCCCGGAGCGCGGCTTCACCAAGCTGGACCTCGCCCGCTACTACATCGCCGTCGGCCCCGGCATCCTGCGCGCCCTGCGCGACCGGCCCACCACCCTCGAACGCTACCCGGAGGGCGTGACCGGTGAGAACTTCTTCCAGAAGCGGGCGCCCAAGAACATGCCCGACTGGATCCCGACCGCGCACATCACCTTCCCCAGCGGCCGCAGCGCCGACGAGATGTGCCCCACCGAGGCCGGAGCCGTGGTGTGGGCCGCCCAGTTCGGCACCCTCACCTTCCACCCCTGGCCGGTGCGCCGCGACGACGTCGACCACCCGGACGAACTCCGCATCGACCTCGACCCGCAGCCCGGCACGGACTACGACGACGCCGCCCGCGCCGCCCACGAACTGCGGGCGGTGCTCGACGAGTTCGGCGGACTGCGCGGCTTTCCCAAGACCTCGGGCGGCCGAGGACTGCATGTCTTCGTGCCCATCGAGCCGCGCTGGACCTTCACCCAGGTCCGCCGCGCCGCCATCGCCGTCGGCCGCGAGATGGAACGGCGGATGCCCGAGCAGGTGACCATCAAGTGGTGGAAGGAGGAGCGGGGCGAGCGCATCTTCCTGGACTACAACCAGACGGCACGCGACCGCACGATCGCCTCCGCCTACTCCGTACGCCCCCGCCCGCACGCTCCCGTCTCCGCCCCCCTGCGCTGGGAGGAGGTCGGGGTCGCGCACCCCCAGGACTTCGACCTCGCGACCATGCCCGCGCGCTTCGCCGAACTCGGCGACGTGCACGCGGACATGGACGACAAGCGCTACTCCCTGGAAGCCCTGCTCGACCTCGCCCGCCGTGACGAACACGACCACGGACTGGGCGACCTGCCGTACCCGCCCGAGTATCCGAAGATGCCGGGGGAGCCCAGACGGGTACAGCCGAGCAGGGCCCGTAAGGAGAAGGAACCTCCTACAGCTCCTTGATCCGGATGTCGCGGTACGAGACCACGTCCGTGGTGCCGTGCACCTGAAGCCCGAGGTAGCCGGAGGCGAAGCGCCGCCCGTCCGTGCCCGGGTCGTCCGAGCGAGGCGGGGTGAACTCCTGGCCCCCGGTGTTGTCGAACTCGTTGATCAGCACGCCGTTGCGGAACACCGAGTAATGCTGGCCCTCCACCCGGATCTCGTAGTCGTTCCAGGTGCCCTTCTGGGTGACACCGGCACCGGCGAGACCGACGCGGTCGAACCCGTAGACCGAGCCCGTCTTGTACATGTCGCCGTCGGGCCGGTCGAGCACCTGCACCTCGTGCCCGTACTTGATGGCGACCCACTCGGGGCGGGACTCCTCCGGGTGGTCGTGGACCCACGGGAAGCGCACGAACACACCGGAGTTGGCGTTGCCGGTGCCCGGCGCGTCGTCACGCCACTGGAGCTTCAGCGAGAAGTCGCCGTACGTGCGCTGCGGGAACCACAACATGCCCATGCCGGGCGTGGTGGTGCTGGAGGTGATCGTCCCGTCGGGGTTCAGCCCGAACGAACCGCCGCCCACCTGCTGCCACTTGGCCAGGGACTCCGCCGTGCCGTCGAAGAGCGCCCGGTAGCCCTCGGTCTGTCCCGGCTTGCCGATGCCCGACTGCCGGGCGGCCTTGCGGATCGCCTTGGACTCCCGTTCGTCGACCACCCCTTCCTTCAGCAGCGCGTCCAGGACGGAGGTCACGTGCTTGAGGAACAGCGCCTGCGACGTCCACTCCTTCTCGTCCTCGATCAGCTCGCCGATCCGGCACCGGTTGTCCGTGACGCGGTTGCGCACGCCCGAGTCGACCGTGCCGACGATCACCGTCAGCCGCTCGTCGTACTCGGGGCAGTCCGGCGCGGGGACCTGCCCCGAGACGACCGTGAAGGTCACCGTGCGGGCCGCCGCGGTGTTGCCGGCCTTGTCCGTCGCCCGGTAGGCCACGGTGTGCGCACCCGCCCGGTCGACCACCACCGGCGCCGAGTACGCCAGGTAGGGCCCGCCGTCGAGCGAGTACTCGATCTTGTCGACGCCCGAGCCGTGCGCGTCGGTCGCCGTGACGGTCACCCGGGCGCTGTTGACGTACGCGCCGCTCGCGTTCTTCGTGCCCTCCACGGTCACGCCGGTCACCGGCGGGGTGGTGTCCGCGGGTGGCGCCGCGGCGACCGTGAACCGCACGCTCTTCTCCGCCGCCACGTTGCCCGCCTTGTCGGTGGCCCGGTAGCGGACGGTGTGTTCACCCACCTGGTGGACCATCACGGGCCCGGTGTACGGCTGCCAGGCTCCCGGCCCGACCGCGTACTCGACGGTGTTGACCCCGGACCCCGTGTCGGAGGCCGAGACGGTGACCGTCGCCATGTCGATGTACGCCCCGCCGGCGTCGCGCTCACCGCTCACCGTCGCCGAGGTCTCCGGCGCGGTGGTGTCGTCGGACTGGGGCGCCACGACCGTGAACCGCGCGCTCTTCTCGGCGGAGACGTTCCCCGCCTTGTCGAACGCCCGGTAGCGGACCGTGTGGCTGCCGACCCGATCGACGACGACCGGCGCGGTGTACGGCTGCCAGGCACCCGCGTCACCGATCGCGTACTCGATCCGCTCGACGCCGGAGCCGCCCTCGTCGGTGGCGTGCAGCGCCACGCTCGCCGAGCCGACGTACTCGCCCTGCGCGTTCTGCGTGCCGCTGACGTGCGCCGACGTCTCGGGCGCCGTGGTGTCCCCGCCCGTCCCCTCGGTCACCGTCAGGATGCCCTGCATCTGGCCGTGGCCGGGGATCGTGCAGTGGTAGAAGTACCGGCCGGGTGTGAGCGTCACCTGGGCGGTGTGCCTGCCGCCCTGGGCGTCGTTGGGGTTGGCCAGGATGTTGAGCTGCACGTCGCTGTTGAACTCGGGGTCGCTGGTCACGAACGTCAGGGTGTGCGGCATGCCCGTGGTGTTGCCGGTGGCCGCGCTGTTCTCGAAGACGATCGTGGCGGCACCGGCGACCGCCGTCTTCGGCGCCGAGAGGTACTTGTTGATGTTGTTGCCGGCCGTCCAGGTCAGCACCTGGTCGGCGGCCGCCTTCGTCTCTGGCTGCCCGGCGGCGGGCAGTGCCTGCACGCCGAGCATCAGCAGCAGGGCGGCCAGCAGGGCGGCCCAGACTCTTCGTTGCCGGATCACTCTGTCCCCCTCGCCAGCTGGCCGACGGCCGGGGTGGGCCCGCCGCCCTTGTAGGTGACCCGCCACAGCGCCGACTTGGAGTCGGAGGTGAAGAAGCCGCGCCCGTAGTCGAGGACGTACAGCGCGCCGTCCGGACCGAACTTCCAGTCCATCAGGTTCCTGATGCCGTCGTTGCCGACCGGCACGATCTTCTTCAGCGACTCCGCGTGCACGGGCAGACCGCCGTCTCCTTGCGTCTTCGGGTCCATGAGCACCGCGTTGCGCGGCTGGTCGGCGTCGTAGAAGTCACCGACGAACCACTTGCCGTCCCAGTACGCGGGCCACTTCACGGCACTGTCGGCCGCGACCCCGTCGTACCGGTAGACCGGCCCGTTCATCGCGGCCTGCCCGCCGCCCTTCAGCCAGGGCAGCCGGTAGGTGGCCTCCGTGGGCTGGTACGACGGGACGCCGTTCGCGTCGCGCGGGTAGTCCGGGCCGCCGCCCGAGGGCGCGTACCAGATGTTGTTGCCGGTCACCGGCGGCAGGTTGACCAGCCCGTCGTTGTTCGGCGACTCGTTCTTCGGGTGGTCGCAGTCGTACCAGCCCAGCGGCTTGGACGGATCCGGCAGATTGCGGTCCCGGTACGGCTGCTTGTTGCCCATGCAGTACGGCCAGCCCCGGTTGCCCGCCTTGGTGATGGCGGCGAACGTGTCGTACTTGGCCGGGCCCCAGGTCGTCGAGGGCGCGCTCGCGTCCGGTCCGACCCAGCCTGCGTAGAGCACGTCGGTCGACTTGTCGACGGAGATGCGCGCCGGGTTGCGGACGCCCATCACATAGATCTCACCGCGCGTCTTGCCGCCGCCCTCGTCGGGCTCCTTCCCGGTGAAGAGATTGCCCGCGGGGAGCGTGTACGTCCCGTCCGGCTCCGGGTGGATGCGCAGGATCTTGCCGTTGAGGTTGTTGGTGTTGCCCGCGGTGCGGCGCGCGTCCGCGAAGGACACGCCCTTGTAGTTCGGCTCCGGGTTGTTGCCCGAGTAACCGGAGCTGAAGCCGCTGGAGTTGTTGTCACCGGTGGCGATGTACAGGTTGCCCTTGGAGTCCCAGGCCATCCCGCCGCCCGCGTGGCAGCAACTGTGGATCTGCACCGGCCACTTCAGCAGCACCTTCTCGCTGGACAGGTCCAGCTTGTTCGTGGCCCGGTCGAGCGTGAACCGGGAGACCCGCCGCTCCGCCATCCGCGTCTCGCGGTTGATCCGCTCGTGCGGCGTGTAGTGCAGGTACACCCAGCCGTTCTGCGCGAACCCGGGGTCCAGCTCGATGCCGAGCAGCCCCTCCTCGACCTTGACCAGCTCGTCGCCGCCGCCCTTGTTGCCGAAGACGGTGAGCGCCCCGGCCAGGGTGACCTGCTTGGTCTTCGGGTCGTAGACGTGGATCTCGCCCTTGCCCTTGCCGATGTCCGGGTTGGTCCAATCGGTGATCACCGGCTGCGAGGAGTCGGCGCCGCCCCGGCCGATGTAGAACACCCGGCCGTCGGGCGCGGTGACCATGCCGTGCGGCTCGCCGATCTGGTCGTTCCGGCCCGGCTGGTTGGGCTTGGTCAGCCGCTCCGCCGCGTAGTTGGCGTTGATGGTCGCCTTGCAGTCGGCCTGCTCCAGCCGGGTCGTCCACATCAGCGCGCCGCGCAGATGGTCGCGGAAGTCGGTCTCGTCGTACGACGACACCGTCCCGCCCATGCCCGTGTAGAAGGAGCGTCCGCCGTCGTAGTCACGGCACCAACTCACCGGATGGTCCCAGCCGTTGGAGCCTGTTCCCGGCTGGTACGTGGACTCGCGGACCCGGGCCACCGTGTGCACGTCCCCGGAGGGGTTCTTCACCCAGTTCAGCCACCGGTCCGGACGCTTCCACTGCATCGGCAGGCCCTTGGTGGCGGGGTGGCCGCGGTCACCCACCTCCACCGTCGCCCGCTGGACGGCCGTGGGGCTCGACGCGGCCGGACGGGCACCCACCAGTCCGGTGAACCAGTCCGAGTACGGCTCCGCGCGCGCCGCGTCATGAATGCCGACGAACCCGCCGCCGGCCTCCATGTAGGCCTCCAGGCCCGCCTCCTGCTCCGCGTCGAGGACATCGCCCCCGCCGGTCAGGAACACGACCGCGTTGAAGCGGCCGAGCCGCGTCTCGTCGGTGAACACCGAGGCGTCGGCGGTGGCCTGCACCTTGAAACGGCGGTTCGCCGGGCCCGTCAGGCCGATGTCCTCGATGGCCTCGATCCCGGCGTTCACCACCGGCGACTCCTCCCCGGCCGCCGCGGAACCGTGGAAGATCAGCACCCGTACGTTCGCGCCGCCCGGCGGCGACTTGATCGACATCGTTGTCAGCGGGGGTTCCGGGAAAGGGCGCGCGGTCGCGGCGGGGCCCGACAGCAGCCCGGCGGTCACCACCCCGGCGGCGACGGACGCCGCCCAGACGCGTCTTGACTTGCTCAACCCTCGTAAGTGCATGGGCACCTCCTCGGTCACAGCAACACCGCCAAGGAAGTTAAACCCCTTTGCATGTCTCGCCAATACCTATGACCGGGATGGCACCAACTTTGTCTTGAGTGTGGATAAACGAGAGCGCGGCCGGTACCGTCGCACAGGTTCATCACAGGTACGCCTCCGTAAATGCCTTACCAGGGTGGGGAGTTCCGCATGGACAGACGCAGCTTCAACCGGCGGGTCCTGCTGGGCGGCGCGGCCGTCGCGACATCGTTGTCCGTGGCGCCGGAGGCCGTGAGCGCCGCCGGACCGGTGAAGACGGCCCCCGCCGGAGGCGAGGTCAAGCGCATCAAGCTCTACGCCGAGAAGCTCCCCGACGGGCAGATGGGCTACGGCCTGGAGAAGGGAAAGGCGAGCGTCCCGGGCCCGCTGATCGAGCTCAACGAGGGCGACACCCTGCACGTCGAGTTCGAGAACACCATGGATGTGGAGGTCAGCCTGCACGTCCACGGTCTCGACTACGAGATCACCAGCGACGGCACGAAACTGAACCGCAGTCATGTGGAGCCGGGCGGTACACGCACCTACACCTGGCGCACCCACGCCCCGGGGCGCCGCAAGGACGGCACCTGGCGCTCGGGCAGCGCGGGCTACTGGCACTACCACGACCACGTCGTCGGCACCGAACACGGCACCGTGGGGCTCCAGAAGGGCCTCTTCGGCGCGGTCATCGTCCGCCGCAAGGGCGACGTTCTGCCCGACCGCACGCACACCGTCGTCTTCAACGACATGCGCATCAACAACCGACCGCCGCACTCGGGGCCCAACTTCGAGGCGACGGTGGGCGACCGCGTCGAGTTCGTGGTGATCACGCACGGCGAGTTCTACCACACGTTCCACATGCACGGTCACCGCTGGGCGGACAACCGCACCGGCATCCTGACCGGCCCCGAGGACCCCAGCCAGGTCATCGACAACAAGATCACCGGCCCGGCCGACTCCTTCGGCTTCCAGGTGATCGCGGGGGAGGGGGTCGGCGCCGGCGCCTGGATGTACCACTGCCACGTGCAGAGCCACTCCGACATGGGGATGGTCGGACTGTTCCTCGTGAAGAAGCCGGACGGGACCATCCCGGGACACGACCCGCACGAGCACGGCGACGAGCCGGCGGGCGGCGGCCACGAGCACGGGGAGGCGTCGGCGGGCGGAGGCCACGAGCACTGACGGCGCCGACGGACGGCGGCCAGGAGCATTGAGGGGCGCTGCCCGGAGGGGGTGAGCATTGAGGGGCGCTGCCCAGAGGGGGCGAGAGCGCTCTCACCGCGCTGCGTGCCGGGGCTATCCTGAGCGGCAGCCGCAGGTGAGGAGCCCCGAAGTGACCGACACAGCGCCACGCCCCACGCTGGAGGCCGTGGCCGCCCGGGCCGGGGTCTCGCGGGCCACCGTCTCCCGCGTGGTCAACGGCGGGGACGGCGTGCGCGACGTCCTCGTGGAGCGGGTCCGCAAGGCCGTGGAGGAACTGGGGTACGTGCCCAACCAGGCCGCCCGCTCCCTGGTGACCCGACGGCACGACGCCATCGCGGTCGTCGTCGCCGAACCGGAGACCAGGGTCTTCGCCGACCCGTTCTTCGCGCTCCAGCTGCGCGGCATCAGCAAGGAGCTCACCGCCCACGACAACCAGCTCGTGCTGCTGCTCACGGAGGGCCGGGACGACCACGCTCGGGTCGGGCGGTACCTCGCCGGCGGGCACGTCGACGGCGCCCTCGTCTTCTCCCTGCACCTCGACGACCCGCTGCCGGAGCTGACGCAGCGGGCAGGCATCCCCACGGTCTTCGGGGGCCGGCCCGGCTGGAGCGGCGACCGGCGTGACGTCGTCTACGTCGACAGCGACAACCGCGGCGGCGCCCGTGACGCCGTACGGCACCTGGCAGGGCTCGGCCGCACCCGGATTGCGCACATCACCGGCCCCCTCGACCAGACCTCCGCCGTGGACCGCCTCGACGGCTACCGGGACGTCATGGTGGACGCCGACCCACGGCTGATCGCCGAGTCCGACTTCACCCCGGCCGGCGGCGAGCAGGCGATGCGCGAGCTCCTCGGCCGGTGCCCGGACGTGGACGCGGTGTTCGCCGCCAACGACCTCATGGCCTCCGGAGCGCTGCGCGTCCTGCGCGCATCGGGCCGCCGCGTCCCCGACGACGTGGCCGTGATCGGCTTCGACGACATGCGGCCCGTCGCCGAACAGACCGACCCGCCGCTGACGACGGTGCGTCAGGACATCGAGGAGATGGGCCGCCTGATGGCCCGCCTGCTGCTGCGCGGCCTCGACCGCGACGCCCCGCGGGAGGGCGTCGGGGCACCTCAGTCCAGCGTGGTGCTGCCGACGACGCTGGTGCGACGCGGATCGGCCTGAGGTGCCTGCGTTCCGCCGTGCCGTGGCGCCGTCGTCAGGCTCCTGAGGGGCGCGGGGATCTGCGCGACAAGCCCCCCGCCGCGGCACTCGCACGACGGCTGAGGACACCCGAGTTCTCAGGCGCCCCGCTCTGCCCCCGGACATTCGCGCGAGGCCCGCTCCCCGGCGGGCCCGGGGGCCGCCGGGGCGATCCGGACGGCACGCCGGGTCGGCTCAGCCCTGCTGCGGCTCGCTGTGGATCACCGCGAAACGGGCGCCGTAGGGGTCGGCGAGTTTGGCGAGGCGGCCGACGGACGGCACATCGGTGGCCGGGAGGCGGACCGTGCCGCCCAGCTCCGCGGCCCTGGCGACCGTCGCGTCCGTGTCGGCGACCTCGAAGTACGGCAGCCAGTAGGCCTCGTCCTCCACCGGGTCGTCCGCCAGGGGCACGACCCCGCCGAACATGGCGCCCTCGCTCTGCCCGGCGGGGTTGAACGTGGTGTACGCACCGCCGGCGAAGTCCGCGCCGAAGGTCTCCAGGCCCAGCACGGAGTGGTAGAAGGCCGCCGCGGCCGGGACGTCCGCCGTGTACAGCTCGACCCAGCACAGCGAGCCGTGCTCCTGGACGACCTCCAGCCCCTTGTTGCGGCCCGGCTGCCACAGGCCGAAGGTCACCCCGGCCCGGTCGGAGAGGATCGCCATCCGGCCCAGGTCCTGGACGTCCATGGGCTGCACCCTCACCGCGCCGCGCGCCTGCTCGGCCGCCCGCGACGTGGCGTCCGCGTCCGGCGACTGGAAGTACACCGTCCAGGAGGGCGGGCCCTGCTCCGGCGTGGTCTGCATGCCTCCGGCGGCCGTCCGGCCGCCGAGCCGGAACAGGCCGTACCCCCCGACCTCCGGGCCGCCCGGCTGGAACCGCCAGCCGAACAGTGCTCCGTAGAAGGCGGCGGCGCCGTCGATGTCGGGGGCGCCGACATCGATCCAGTTCGGAGCACCGGTGACATAACGGGTGGTGAGCATCGTCGCCCTCCTCGCGCAGGGGCCCGTCGTCTGCACTGCCGAGTCTGGCACCGCCCGGTGACGAACGCCGCCGGAGCGCCGCCGGGACGTGAGGGGGGAGGTTTCCGCGCGCCGCCGTGCGCCGTCCCGTCCGGCGGGCGATCATCGAGCGGCCGGAGGGCCGTGAACGCGCTGTTGATCGCGCGTTGATCGAACGTTTTTCGCTGCCCGCGACGCTCTCGGTCATGCACATCCACACCATCACCTCGCCCGAACTCGAATGGCAGCAAGAGGCGTTGTGCGCGCAGACGGGGGCGGACTTCTTCTTCCCCGAGCCCGGCAGTTCGGTGCGGGAGGCGAAGCGGATCTGCGGTATGTGCCCGATCCGCGCGGCCTGCCTGGAGTACGCGCTGGACCACGACGAGCGCTTCGGCGTCTGGGGCGGCCTTTCGGAGAAGGAGCGGCTGGAACTGCGACGCGTGCGGTAGCCACCACGGGCGTGGGGCGCCGCCACGGGAGCGGGGGCCGGGTTCGCCCTGTCCGCTGCCGGAACGCACAGGGCCCCGGCCGCTCGTCGCGGCCGGGGCCCTGTCTCCGGGGGTGCCGGTCGGCGTCAGGCGCCGGCCCGGGCCGCCATGCGGGCCTTGCGGGCGGCCAGCTTCTCGTCGAACTTCGACGCCTCGGCGTCCAGACCGCCCATGAACAGGCCCAGCTCCTCCTGCGCCTTGCGGCCCTCGGGACCCAGGCCGTCGATCTCCATGATCTTCAGGAACCGCAGCACGGGCTGGAGCACGTCGTCGTGGTGGATGCGCATGTTGTAGATCTCACCGATCGCCATCTGCGCGGCGGCCCGCTCGAAGCCGGGCATACCGTGGCCGGGCATCCGGAAGTTCACGATGACGTCGCGCACCGCCATCATGGTCAGGTCGGGCGCCAGCTCGAAGGCCGCCTTCAGCAGGTTCCGGTAGAAGACCATGTGCAGGTTCTCGTCGGTGGCGATGCGCGCCAGCATGCGGTCGCAGACCGGGTCCCCGGACTGGTGTCCGGTGTTGCGGTGCGAGACGCGGGTCGCGAGCTCCTGGAAGGCCACGTAGGCGACCGAGTGCAGCATCGAGTGCCGGTTGTCCGACTCGAAGCCCTCGCTCATGTGGGACATCCGGAACTCCTCCAGCTTGTCCGGGTCCACCGCGCGCGAGGTGAGCAGGTAGTCGCGCATCACGATGCCGTGCCGGCCCTCCTCCGCGGTCCAGCGGTGCACCCAGGTGCCCCAGGCGCCGTCGCGGCCGAACAGCGAGGCGATCTCGTGATGGTAGCTGGGAAGATTGTCCTCGGTCAGAAGGTTGACGACGAGCGCGATGCGGCCGATCTCGGTGACCTTGGACTGCTCCTTCTCCCAGGCCTGGCCGTCCTCGAAGAGGCCGGGGAAGTTGCGACCGTCGGTCCACGGCACGTACTCGTGCGGCATCCAGTCCTTGGCGACCTTCAGATGCCGGTTGAGTTCCTTCTCGACCACTTCCTCCAGGGCGTACAGCAGCTGAGCGTCGGTCCAGGCGCCGGCCGGGCTGCCGAGGTGGGGAGTGGTGATCGTCATGGACTCTCCAGGGGACAAGCGTTCGAGCGGTGAGCGGTCAACCTACGGCATCGTAGGCTACGTCTGCGTAGGTTACGAAGCCGTAGGTTAAGGGTGCTGTAAAGGCCGCTGAGCAGCGGGGTCGCCCTGGAGCGCGCGCCGGCCCCCCGGACCCGCAGGTGGAGGGGTCGAAGAGGAGGGACACGGTCCGCTCAGACGTACAGATCCCGCAGCCGCACCGAGAGGCACGTCACACATCCCTCGAGCTTCTCGAACTCGCTGATGTCCACGACGACCGGTTCGTACCCGAGGTCGGCGAACAGCTCGGCGGTCTTCGGCGCGCTCGCCGCCATCAGCAGCTTGTCACCGCCGAGCAGCACCACGTGCGACCCGGCCTCCTCCGGGACCGGCAGGAAGCGCCCGAACAGCGAGGGCGTGTCCATCTTCGGGATGTGTCCGATGACCGTGCCGTCGGGCAGTGCCGTGACCGCCGACTTCAGGTGCAGCACCTTGCTCACCGGCACCGATACGACCCGCGCGCCGAGCGGCTCGAACGCGGCGCGCAGCTGCCGGACGCCGGCGGCGTTGGTGCGGCCGCCCCGTCCCACGTAGACCGTGTCGCCGATCTTCAGGACGTCCCCGCCCTCCAGGGTGCCCGGCTCCCAGATCCAGTTCACCGAGCAGCCGAGACCGGCCACGGTCTCCTCGACCGCGGCGGTCTCGTCCCGCCGGGAGTCGGCGCCGGGACGCGCGATCAGGGCCACGTTCTTGTACATCACGACCGTGTCCTCGACGAACACCGCGTCCGGGCAGTCGTCCGCCGGGTCCACCTCGACGATGTCCCAGCCGTGCGTGCGCAGGGCCTCCACGTACGCCGACCACTGCTCGACGGCGAGGCCGGCGTCGACCTGCTCCCGCTCGATGTGCGTCACCAGCCCCTCGGCGAGACGGGGACCGGGGCGGCGGACGAGGGCCTTCTTGCTGGGCACGAGCGTGACTCCGTATCGGATGGGACGTGTCGGGACCGCACCGACGGAGCCCCCGGGATCGACCGGAGCCCATCGGGGCGTCGGCCGACCATCATGCAGGGCGAACGGGGGAGAGGACAGCCCCGAGGACGGCCGGAGCGGGCCGGGCCACCGACCCACCGCCCCTGCGGGTACCCCGCCGCACGCCCCGGCAACGCACCCCGCGACCCGGCACCCCGTCCGCACAC
>NZ_JAKEIO010000080.1 GCF_021474405.1 [Streptosporangium] indianense | reverse complement strand
GGCCCGTCCGGGCCGGTCGGCTTCAGCAGCCCCTCGGTGGGGGTGACGCCGGGGACGACCGGGGGTGAAGGGCCGGGGGTGTTCGGACCGCCGCCGGTGATGCCGTCGCGGATGCCGCCCGAGCCCCCCGGTGTCTCTGTGACGGCGGAGGCGCAGGGGCTCCTGCGGGCACCGGCACCCCGGGATGCCGCCGTACCCGAACCCCGGGACGGCGGCGGCCACCCGGAGGACAACGCCCCGACGTCAGGGCGCCGCCCCGGCAGGGTCACCGTCTCCGTCGCGGCGACGTCCGCACCGCACGGCGAGGGCGGCGGGCGGGTGCGCAGGCTGAGCTGCTCCGTGGCGCTGGCGGTCGCGGGGGCGATGGCGGCCGTGACGATCGGATCGGTCTTCGTGTTCGACCTGCTGCCGGGCCGGGACGGCGGCCAGGACGACGCGGACTCGAGCAGCGGCTCCGACGCGCCCCCGGCGGCGACCGCGAGCTCCGCCCCCTCAGCGGGTGCGGTGCCCGCGGCGTACCTCGGCACCTGGGAGGGCCAGGGCGTCGCCCTCGACGGCAGCCTTCCCCTCGGCACGTTCCGCATCACGGTCGAACGAGCCGCGGTCGGCCAGGAGTTGGGCAGGCTCCGCCAGACCGACCCGATCGGCGGCGTCTGCGTCGACGTACTCACCCTGAAGCAGGTGACGAAGAAGGAGCTCGTCGCGACGTCGGTCGGCGCGAAGACCAACCACAGCGGCTGCAACCCCGCGAAGACGACGGTCCACTTCAAGCCGGTGGGCGACGACCTGCACTACCAGTCGGAGAGCGAGGAGTCGGGACGGCCTCGGGCTCGGATGTCGAGGGTGGGGTAGGCGGGGGCAACCGTCCTTCGTGTCGGACCGGCTGCCCCCGCTCGACGCCTCACCCGGGGATGACGACCGTGCGCAGCTCGCCGTCGCCGAGGTGCAGCATGCCCTTGCCGGGGACGACCTGGCCGCCGACCATGCTGCGGTTGAGGCGGACCCCGACGAGGTCGCCGCTGGAGGACTCCTGGGGGGAGAGGAGGATGCCGCGGCGAGCCTTCTTCGCGTCGACCTGCCAGCCCGAGAAGCCGCTGCACACGTCCTCCTCGTCACCGGCGATGACGAGCGCGAGCCCGCGTTCGGCGCCGCGCGAGACCAGCTTCTTCATCTGGCTCTCGGCGTCGCAGTCCTCCAGGATCTCGCCGTCGTCGACGAGGACCGCGATCGGCTCCTCCAGGGACGCCTGGTCGATCAGCTCCTCGAACTCGTCCTCGTCGATGTCGTCACCGGTGAAGATCTTCAGCACACCGTCCGTGCCGTCGAGTTGACGCAGCGGGGACTGCCGCGGCGCCGCGATGACCAGGCGGGTGCCCTGGGACAGGAACGAGTGGGCGAAGTTCAGCAGGACCGTCGAGCGACCCGACTTGGCCGGGCCCGCGACGACGAACGCCGGTACGCCCTCCGCCAGATCGGGGCCGAAGCCGACGATCTCGTCGCCGCCGATACCGACCAGACCCCACAGCCGGGAACGGGACGCCTCCGGGTCGCGCATCTCCCACGCCTCCGGGAAGGAGATGCGGCTGGGCAGACTGTCGACGCGGAAGGGACGCCGCGAGCGGGGGACCTCGGCATCGCGGGCCGCGGCCGTCTCGCCGATCGCCGCCAGCGCCGCCGCGTGCCCCTGACCGGTGGTGTCCGCCGCGAGCAGCGCGAACTGCGTCTCGGTACCGAACTCGTTGCGGAACGCCCGGCCCGGCGGAATCTCCTCCGGCACCTTGCGCGCCGGGATGCCGAGCGCGGAGAAGTCGCTGCGGTCGGCGAGCCGCAGGCCGTACTTGTCCTCGGTGAGGGTCGCGATCCGGCCCACCAGGAGTGTGCGGTCACCCGTCAGGACCAAGTGCATGCCGACACTCGCGCCCTCGCGCATGATCGTCTGCAACTCGTCGGTCAGCGACCCGTGATCGACCTCGCCGAGTGTGGGAACCCAGCCCTCCCAGCGGTCCAGCAGCACCATGATGTGCGGCAGCCGCTCGTCCTCGGCGACCGAGGCCCGCTGCTCACCGATGTCCGCGAAGCCCTTCTCCGCCAGCACGTCCTGGCGCCGGCCCATCTCGCCCTTGAGCCGGTTGACCAGCCGCACCACCCGCTCGGTCTGGTTACGGCTCACGACCGCACCGCAGTGCGGCAGCCGCGTCAGGGCGTTGAGCGCGCCGTTCCCGCAGTCGATGCCGTAGAGGTGCACGTCGGCGACCGAATGCGTCCGGGCGATGGAGCCCGCGAGGGTGCGCAGTACCTGGGAGCGGCCACTGCGCGGGGCACCGCCGATCATCAGGTGGCCGAAGGAGGAGAAGTCCACCACGACCGGGCGGCGGGCCTGGCTCGCGGGCAGGTCCTCGATGCCGTACGGCGCCGGCGGCAGCTTGCCCGGGCCACCGGCGAACGCGGGCAGCTCCACATCGTCCAGCAGCAGCGTTTCGTCCAGGGCGGGCAGCCACGGGCTGTGCTGCGGCGGGATGCCGAGCGAGCTGTTGGCGTCGCGGATGGTGTCGACGAGGACCTTCAGGTCGGTGATCTCCTCGTCCTCCCGCGACTCCGCCTTCGGCTTGACCAGCGCCGCCCGGCCCAAGTCCTCCCAGGTCAGCGCGCCCACCCAGGGCATCAGCACGGCAGGGTCGGCCGCCCCGGGCCGGCGGCCACCGACCCGGCCGGACTGGAACGGCACCAGCGAGGCGTGCCCGAGCCGGGCGTACGCGCGACCCGGGGTGTTCTTGGAGATGTGCCCGGCCTCGGGCGAGTCGATGACGTCCGACGACTCGCCGCCGTCGGTCACCCGCAGCGCGATACGGAGGTTGGTGTTGGCGCGGATCTCGGGAGACACGACACCACTCGGCCGCTGCGTCGCCAGCAGCAGGTGAATGCCGAGGGAACGGCCACGCTGGGCGATGTTCACCAGTCCCGTCACGAAGTCGGGCAGGTCACGCACCATCGAGGCGAACTCGTCGATGACGATGAGCAGTCGGGGCACCGGCCGGTGCGAAGGGTCCCGGCGCACCAGGTCCTGGTAGTCCTCGATGTCCTTGGCGTCGGCGGCGGCCAGGATGTGCTCGCGCCGGTGCAGCTCCGCGCCCAGCGACTCCAGGGCGCGCTCCACCAGGTGGGCGTCGAGGTCGGTCACCATGCCGACGGTGTGCGGCAGATGCACACAGTCCTTGAAAGCCGCGCCACCCTTGTAGTCGACCAGCACGAACGTCATGTTCTCGGGTGTGTTCGCCACCGCCAGCGCCGCCACGATGGTCTGGAGCAGCTCCGACTTACCCGAACCCGTCGTACCGGCGATCAGACCGTGCGGCCCGTCCTTGCGGATGTCGATGCCGAACGGCCCGTCGTACGACTCACCGATGACGGCCAGCGTCGACTGCCCGCCCATCCGCCAGCGGGCCACGATCGCGTCACTGGTGGGCGGCTCCAGCTGCAGCACGTCCAGCAGCCGGCTCGACCCGGGCAGTGCCGAGTCCTCGGTCTCACCGCTGATGTCCCGCAGCGGTGACAGCGACCGGGCCAGGCGCAGACACCAGGCGGCGGAGACGAAGTCGGGCCGCACGTCCTTCAGGCGCTCCGCACCGGCCTCCTCGACACGCAGCCTCAACTGCTCCGTGCGTTCCGCCTGTTCGGGCTGCTGGGCGCTTCCGTGCCAGGCTTGAAAGGAGGGGAATGCGCCGGCGACCTGCGGGGACTGCTGCTGTACCTGCTGGGCGGCCGGCTGGAGCTCCTCGGCCTTCGGCTCGGCCACGACGTACGCCTGGCACTCACCGGGCAGGAACCGCTCCTCGGCGTCCAGACAGATGGCGAACATGGACACCGACGGCCCCTCGCGCAGCAGCCGCACTACACCGGGAAGCGACCGCAGCCGCCGCGAGCCGTCCCACACGACGACGATGTCGGGGTCACTGAAGCTCGAATTGCCCTGCGACTTGTTCTCCTCGGCGGCCTTCTTACGCGCGTCGAGGATCTGCGTCAGTTCGCCGATACGGGCGCCGACTGTCTCTGCGTCGGTCCCGATGAGCGCGTTGACGTCCTGCCCGCCGGAGGGCCGGGCGTGCGGCAGCCAGCGCACCCAGTCCCAGGACTCCTGCGCGGCGTTGTCGCTCAGCACGTAGAACTGCACGTCCATCGGGCTGTGCAGCGCCGCGGTCTGCGCGACGGCCCAACGCCCCAGGGCCCGGGCGGAGTCGCCGGGGCCGGCCATGCCGACGACACCGAGCGTGCGCAGGTGCAGCGCGACCGGGGCGTCCTCGATCTTCCAGGTCACCTGGCGGCGGTGGTCGTCCTGCTCGGGGTCGTCGAGCACCACCTCGGAGGGCAGTCGACCGGTCCCGAAGCGGATCAGAAGGTGGTCACGGTCGGTCCGTCGCCGCTCCCAGAGCCGGGTACGCGGCCCGGTCCCGAGGGCGAGCACGGTCGCCGGGTCGGGTATGGCCTGCCGCCGGTCGTTCCGCTCGGCGACGAGCGCGTCCTGGGCGTCCTTCTCGATCCGCTCCTTCTGCTCCTCGTACTCCTTGACCTGCTTGGCATGCGACTTACGCCCGTGCTTCTTGTCGTTGTAGTAGTTGGCGAACAGCAGGATCGGGCTGAGGCCCGCCATGATCAGGTAGTACCAGCGCTGGAAGATCATCACCGACACGACGGCACCGACCAGCGGCGTCAGCGCCATCAGCCAGGGCAGCGGTCTGGCCTCGTACTCACGGGGCGGCGAGGGCAGCCGGAAGCTGGTCTGCCGCTCGGGCGGACGCAGCCGCGGGGGCCGGTTGTAGTCGAGACCGACACCGTCGTCGGACCACTTGAGGGCGGCGTTCGGAGGCGTGTAACGGGTGAGTTCGAGAAGGGTGTTGCCGACGGCGATCTGAGCGCCCAGTGGCCACTCGGTGGGCCCGCCCTTCTTCTCGTCTTTCCTCTCCTGCTGGGCTTCTTTCTTCTTCTTGCCGCGCTTCTTGCCGCTGGGTTCCTCCTTGCCCTCGTCCTCAGCGAGTGAGACGCCGTCGAGGGTGACGTGCTCCTTGTCCATGTGCACCGCGACCTGACAGGTGCCGTCGGTGGCGACGGAGAGGGTGAGGGCCCGGGCGTCGACCTCGGGATCGTCGACACGGACGTACGACGCCGCGCCGCTGCCGATGTCGTACCGCCCGACGCCGAGCCGGTGCACGAACCCGGCCGCGGGCCCGCCGACCACGCGCAGTTCCACGAGTCCGGTGGGCTCGCCCGGCAGACACCCCGAGGGATCCTGAAGGCTGACGACGGCACCCTCGCGCAGGGGCGACCCCACGAGCGTGGCCGAGGGATCGACGGCATACCCGTCCACGTACACGAGGGGCGCGTTGTTGGCCGGCGCGTGCCGGTGGTGCCCGAGCGGGATGACCTGCGCCCCGCTGTGCCCCGCCTGCTTGGCCAGTTCCTGCGCGATGTCCCCCACGGTGGACTCAGGATCGGCATCGAGCACGACGTCGGCGGTGCCTCCGCCGTACGGGTCGACGACGGTCAGAGTCAGGCGCACGACTTGTCCTCCCCGTGCCACTGGGCCGGTAGGGCCGCTGTGGTGTCTGTCGCTGGTTGCCGCTGTGCTGATCGCTCGCTGCGCTGCTCGCCGTCTGGTCGCTGCTCGCTTCAATCACGCGGGTCGCAGTGGTACAGGGACGATATCCGTTCGGTACGACGGCGGGGCAACGGGGAGGCGCCGTGACGTTCCCGATGGCAACGTCATACACGGTTTCATGACGGGTCGTTCACAAGGCGGGTAGGGACACCACAGGCCACACCCGTAAGCTGCTGACGCAAGAGCGGACGATCACACCGGTTGCCACGGCGACCGGCAACTCGGCCTCAGGGCCGACGAGTCCGCACACAGGGAGCCACGGGGGTTGGCCCTGCGGCGTTGCGAGAGGGAGCGGCTTCATGGCCAAGGACCTTGATGTCACATATCAGGACATGCGGGATGCAGCCAAGCATGTCGTGAAGGAGAAGGAAAAGCTCCAGGAGAAGCTCGAGGGCCTCAAGAAGTACATCAACAACCTGGTCCAGGGCGGCTACGTCACGAAGAGCTCGTCGAAGGCGTTCGACGAGAACTTCGACGAGTTCGTGCGCGGCATGAAGGACACGCTGGACGGTCTGGACGGCATGGGTGACTACCTGACCATGGCTGCGGACAAGTTCGAGCAGATCGACGAGGAACTGGCCAAGCAGGCTCGGAGCAAGTGACCTCTCGTTGAGGTCGCACGGCGGTGCCGCGGGGCGCAGGAACGCCTCGCCGCACCGCCGTCAGCTATGTGTGCCTGTGCAGGGAGGGGGACGACGAGTGGCAGAGCACATAGCCGAAGAGGTCGGGAAGCCGGCCGACGCGGCAGCCCGAGTGAGCGGCCGGTTCAGTGGGGTCCGCGACGGCCTCGGGCTCGCCGCAGTGGTCGTCTTCCTGGTCACCGCTCTGGCCTTGATCCTGCTGGTGGTGGGCCTGTCCAAACGCCTTGCGCGCGAGACGATCCCCGAACTGACGACCGTACCCGGGGGCTTCTGGGCGGTAGGCGCCGCCCTCGGACTGATCACCGTCTTCGGCTCGACGGCCGGCCTGCGCGCCGCGCGTCCGACCGCGGACTCGACCCGCCTGACACGCGCTTGGCGCGCGGTGCTCACGGCTTTCTGCTGCGCGCTGGCGTTCGGACCGTTCCTGTATCTGCTCAGCGGGTTGCGCAGCAGGAACTGCCGGTCGTCGGACTGCGCGTACGTCCCCGGGACCGGCCCCGCCTTCCTGACGTACGCCGTCACTTCGGCTCTGGTGGGCTGGCTCTTGTATCGCCGGCACAATGCACGCGCCGAGAGGCTGAGGGCTCAGGAGCGGGAGAGGATGCGGAGGCTTCGGAAGAGGGGCAAAGGGAGGACTCGGACGGCACGCCGACGATAGCAAGCGACGCCGCGGCCCCGCCGGTCGCACTACCCTGCACCTGTACCCCTGCTACTCGGTCGTCACAGACACGCCTGCGTCGGACAGCTCCGCAATGATGTCTCTGGCATCGGGCCACCGAAACTCGATGGCCTCCCCTGAGCGAAACAGCGCGTCGACAGCGGGTAGAAGCCATGCCACTCCACTGTCGATGGGGACCGCCCCGTGAATGCCGGCGAGCTGTAGGTCGAAGGAAGCCGCATCAGTCCCACGGACCAGCTGGGTACCCGCGTCGACTGCCAACGCCCCGGTGCACGACGGCCCGGCGTCCCAGGCAGAGGGCATCGACCAGGTGAACTGGCCTCTCGAGACCCCAAGCCCCTAATGCACAGGGTGCACCACGGCTCCTCCGGAGGCGGCCGATGCCACGGCGCTGGCGGCAGAACCGAGCCTCACTTGCTCACGAGATAGGTCCTGGGCGAATCGGCATGGGACGCTGCATTCACCAACTGCGTGCGGTAGAGCTTCCTTCATACCTGCCGGCCGTCGCTGATGAACAGGCTTCTGGCGAAATCGTCTACTGCATCAGCATAAGTTGCCATTTGCCCCGGGTCGTTCCACACCATGTAGAAGCAGAGATCGACTCCGACATCTTCGACTCGCCAGCCGTATCGGACGGTCACCATGAGCTGGTCGTCGGCGGTCGACCAGTAGCGGGTTGAGCGGAGGCCCTCACCCAGTCGCTCGCTGGTGAACGGATCCAACTCCACCGGGCGGACCAGGCTTGCTGCGTCGGCTTGCACCATTTGGCGCAATGTGGCACCGCGTTCACCCTCGCTTTCGACCATGAGGATGAAGGCCGGGACGGGCATCTGGTCGGGGTCCGGGATGAAGAGGAAGGCCTGGTCCGCAGGGGTCAGATCCGAGAGGTTTTCGACGAACGCCGACAGCAGCTTGCGTAGACCTTTAATTCTGCGTCGCTTGGGGTTTTCGTCGTGCGCGTGCAAAACCGCAAGGGCGCAGAGCTCAGCCCACTCCTCCCTTTCGTCCGCGCTCTTCCACTGCATGAAGGTCGGAAACCACTGGAGCGTCTCCGAGTCCGTGTCCACAAACTTCATCAATGACTCCAGCGGAACGTAGTCATCACGGCGTCGAACAGGTCGACCAAGAGGTCCGCCATCTCACTGTCCGGGCGTCCGTCGGCGACGGTGCTGAAGGAGATCGTCAGCCACGCGCGCGGGGCGGAGTTCGGGATCTGGAGAAGGTACTCCACGCGCCGGGAGGAGAATTCGACATCCCTGTCAGTGTCAGGCTGGGCGGTGCCGTCCACGCGGAAGCCGGTCGCGCCGTCGATGGTGACTTCCTCGCTCTGCGAGGCATCGGGGCGGAGCGAACTGAGGATGAGACCGGAGTTCAGTCCGACCGTTGGCGCAGTGATGGGCTCGGAAACGATGAAGGAAGCCGGGAGAGCCGCTCCGTCCACGCGCGCCACCGGTAGGTGGAGATCCATGGCGCGCGTCTCGCGCGCTTGCCGGGCAACCCTCTTGAGCCGTTTGATCAGCTCCATGCGCGCCTTGGAGAGATCGTCTCGAGGGATGTCGGCGGGGAGTTCGTCCACGGAACGGTCGACGATGCGCTTGATCGCCTCGTTCGTCCCTTCCCGGAGCGGGATCATGTCCCAACCGGGCGGGGGCACTAGGTTGTAGCCGACGGGGGCGGCGGCCTTGGTGTCGGTCTCAGGCATGTCGAACCCTTTCCCACACCGCGGAACCGATCACCAGGAGCGGGGGGACCAGAGCCCCGAAAACTCCCGCCCAGTAACTGGTGACGATCGCGGGCAGCGTCAGCAGGAACGAAATGGCCATCGTGTGGGTCAGGCCGGACGGGCGGCGCTCGGGGCGCGGGTGCTGGATGAAGAGGGCCAGCAGGCACAAGATGGCGGTCGAGACGACGCCCCGCTGGATCCACACCCATGTGGGGCCCAGCGACTTGGGGATGAGGAAGGCGCCGCCCACGTAGACGACAAGGTATACAAAGGGCACGATGATACACAGTCTCGCAAATGCCACAACCCCGCCGCCCAGTCGGTCGACCAGGGAGCCGGACATGTTCCCTTGTGATGTCATGTGACTCTCAACTCCCTCGCCCGGCAGTCACCATGTGGAGCCGACCGGCGCTTTCCATGTGTTTTCTTTCCAGTCGTTGTAGCCGTCGCTGGACCATTTGTCGGGGATGACGCCATCCGTCCCCTTGGATGCAGCACTCCATGCGTCACTCTGCCCGAAGATCTTGTCCCCGGCGTCAGCGCCGGCTCCAGCGTAGATGGCAGCCATGGAAAGGCCGTATCCGGCCCGGGCCTTGGCCGTGTTCCCGATGGCTGCATCGGGGAAGGCGGCCTTGTTCTTGGCGAACTGCGAAGCGTGAGCCGCGAGCTCATCGTCACCGAGATGGGCCCATCTCGATGCCGCACTCGGCTGGGGAAGTTCCCTCGTCACGAGTCCGGCTTCACCTGAGATCTTCTTCCGCGTGTAGGTTAGAAGATCCTTATAGAATTTCTTCGCTCCCTCGTCCGCGGTGTTAGAGATGGCTCGCTGCAGCGAATTCATCATCGACTTGTGCGCGGTCAGCCCGGTTTTGAGTCGAGAAGTGCGGGAGGCGACAGCGGCCGCTTTCGTCGCGGCACCGGCGCCTTTCAGCATGGTCAGACCCGCCCGTCCGGCGCCCATGGTGAGCAGGCCGATCGAGTCCATGGCCACTTCCATCCAGCTCGCTTCGCCTGCCGCCGCCAAGAGCGCTCGCGCACCGAGGATGATGCCGCCGAGAGCGATGGCGAGGATGTTCAAGCCGGGAATGAACAGTGCAACGACACCGAGGATCGTGGCCGCCCAGCCCAAAGCGTCTAGCACTATTTTGATCGTGTCGATGTTGTCGTGAACCCAGCCTTTGAAGTCGTCCCACAGGCTGTCCTCGATCGCGTCGTCGAGCTGGTCGCGGATCTTGCCGGCATGGTGACGGGCACGCTCATCACGGTCGCCTTTGATGCGGTCGAGCTGATCCCGGTAGTCCTGAAGGGGATCGCTCTTCGTGCCACTGGGCGAGGCGCTCGGCTTCTTGTCGTCCTCCGCACTCTTCTTGGCCTTCTCCGCGTCGAGGTTCTCCTGCTCCTTCTTCGCGTTGACCAGGACCTTATCGGCCTCGGTCTGGAAGTCCTCCAGGTCATTCGCCCAATTGGTGAGGTGCCCGTGGACTCGCTCGTAGCGGTCCGCCACCTGCCCCAGGCGCTTCTCAAGGGCGTCCGCTTCGTCCTTGAGTTTTGCTGCGTACTTTCCCTTCAGTTCGTTGTCATTTCCAATTCCACGCAGCATCTTCGCCTGCTCGCGGAGCGAACTCGCAACGGACTTCATGTGTCGAACTTCAGCCCGGATCTCCTCCGGATCGCCCGGCACGGGGTCGGAGTCCGCCAGAGGGTGCCAGTCACGCGGACGGGCCTTGGAAGGGGGCGTCACTTCTTCTTCCTTGCCTTCCGCAGTTCATCGGCCAGCTGTTTGTCCGCGCCTGTGAAGCCATCGATCGTCGACTTCACCAACCCGCTGACTCCTTCTAGGTTCTCAAGGAGCTTACTGCGGTGATCATCCCAGTTGTCGACGAACTTTCCCATCGCGCCGGATATTTCATCACTACCCCAATAGGGCTTCATGTCGTCTTTGCGGTCGTTGAGGTTCTTGAGCTCTTTATGAATACTCTTGAGCCTTGATTCCGACTTCACGAGTAGATCAACGTTGACGATGAGGTCGGAGTCGCCTGCCATGCGGTCGCTCAGCCTCTCCCTCTGTGTACGGTGGCATCCCGGTTTTTACTGAAAGTCCAGCTGGGTGTAGCCGGCCCCTTCCAATTGGCCCTCCTTCTTAGAGCACACCGTCACGGGCGGGGGCGTGCATGCCGAGAAACGAGCAAGCGATGTACGCCGGGGCTGGCCGTACTGCTCGGCCGGGGCAGTACGGCGCAACGGTGTGGCGAGCGATTGGGTGTGCTCGCCGGTATGAGGTGGCTACTTTCTCGGTCGGTTACCTGTTGACGGACTGGATCTCCTGGACGGTGATGTCCTGGTCATTGCCGAACGTGCCATTGGGAAGCTGAGTCGGATTAGGGTTGCCAGTGCCGGTCCAGGTGGTTTCCCACGTCACGGTCGCCTGGAGTTTGAAGGTGCCGTCGCCGGAAGAGCGGAGGTACCTGATGCCGCACGGCGGGTTCTGGTCACCCTTTCCCTTGGCGTACGGCTCACCGATCGAGCCGTCGTCGTTGATCGTGCACTCGCCGGAGGCGGGATAGGTCTCGGCGTCGGGCGTACCAGGGGCCAGTTTGAGCGAGACCGGCTTGGCGGTGGTGGTGGCCTGGATGTTGAGACGGCCTACGTCGAGCGCGGCTGTCACGGAGGTTTCCTTGAACCTTGCCTTGTCCAACCAGGCCCAGGTGGGGAGGTTCACCTTCGTGGTGATCTCAGGGGCGAGGGTGACTTCGGTTTTCGGCAGTCGGATGCGGTTGTAGGCGAGTTCGGCCAAGACCTGCGGAGTAACCGCGTTCTCCACGGGTGGGGCGTCACCGTTCTCCACCCAGAAAGGCTGCCTGTCACAGAGCTGGGCTGCGGGCTCCGTCCAGCGGTCTTCGTCACGGACGGCTACCCACCAGTTACCCTCGTCCTTCTTGTCAAGGTTGTAGTTCTTGTACTTGCCGTCCTTGTATTCATTGCGGAACATGCCCACGGAGGCCTTGGCATAGCTGTGCTGTCCTGGGGTGTTGACCGTCTCGTCGTACATGCTCTCGACGTACTTGGAGAACTCTGCAGCGGAGCGTGGTTCGTACCAGCACGCGGGCGGGGTCCAGTTGCCCACAGGCGTGACGTTGCCTTTGCCGCCACCGCCCGTGGTGGTGCTCGTGTACCTGATCATGGAGACGAGGTCACTGCCGGACCTCTTGCCGCTGGTTTTCACCTCCGCCTCGGAGGTGCCGGGACCCTTGGCCGCGGCGGGGCCGGCGGTGAGTCCGATGGATATGACAAGAACACTGGCTGTGGCGAAGCCACGGGTCAGGATGCGCACGTCTTGTCGCCTCTCTTCGAGAGGACGTCCGTGGTCTGCCAGACCCCGTCGCTGTTCTTCCTGAGCTGGGTGCTGTACGTGACGTACGGGCTCTCGTCGGACGGTGTCCTGTCCACCGTCCCGGTCTTGCGGTTCTTGTTATAAGCCTTGCTTTCGTCGGCGCAGTAGACGACCGCAGCCGTGTCGCTGTCGGCGACCTCGACTTTCGGATTGAAGTACCGCGTGACGCCGGTCCACGTGAGGTCCTCGTCCAGCCAGGCCAGGACCCACTTCTGGGCGCTTACGAGCGCCTTGCCTTTGCGGTAGTACGCCAGTGTCGACGAGTTCGTGTCGCCACGGAGGATCGCGTCGTCGACCGCGTTCACTGTCTGCGTCACGTCGAACAGCACGGCGTCCTTGGTCGGGTCGCCCGTCTTCCAGCTCTCGAACTTGTTCTCTACACCGTCGGGAAACTTGATCTTGGGCCTGTCGCCGGGACCGGAAGTGCCGGCGCTCGGTGAAGCCGATGGCGCCGTCTTGCCTGTCTCGGCGCCTGCGATGTTGTCGTTGCTCTTCGAGCTGTCGTCCCCGCTGCCGCAGGCCGTCAGCAGGAGGGCTGCCGTTGCCGTGAGTGCGGCAGCAACGGGCAATGGGCGGCGCTTCACAGTGACTCCCCGTGAGACAGAAGAACAGTCCAAAGCACTGACGGTATCGGTGAGGTTCGTGGTGTCACCAGTGCGAATTTCCGTGAGAACTGGGGCAATTCAGAGCGTAGGGGTGCGGTTGGAGTGGGCGCGCCGTGAGCTTTCACTGGCACTTCGCTACCTTCGTCTCGACGAACACCTTGGATGCCTGCCACAGGCCTTCGCCGGTTGGCACCTTGACCATGACGATCTTGTAGTAGCCGAAGTCCTTGAGGCTCGGCTTGGTCTTCAGGACCTTCCCCGTCTTGACCTCTCTGCCATAGAACTTCCCGGTGTCCGCGCAGAACGCGACCTCAACGGAGTTGCCGTTCGGGGCGGAGCGTGTGGTTCCGTCGTAGTGACGGCGGGTGCCTTGGGCAGTCCAGCCACCCTTGATCCACTCGTTGATCTGCACCTGTGCGTAGTGGAGCCCGTCGCCGGTGGAGTAAGTCGTCACGGCCGCGTCCTTGGTGGTGCGCTTGGCGACACCTCGGTAAATGGCCCGGAGAAAGTTCGCGGCATCGTCCATCGCCGCCGCTTCGTTCTTGTCCTTCGGTTTGTCCCAGTCGAAGACCAGGTCCATGTCGCTGGGCAGGGACACGTCGACGCCGTCCGGTTGGTCCGCCGTCGGTGCTCCTGATGCGGACGGCGACTCCTTCGGCATCTGTGGCGCCTGGCCGACGTCGGCGATCTTGTCGTTGTCGCCGGATCTACCGTCCCCACTGCCGCAGGCCGTCAACATCAGTGCTGCCGTAGCCGTCAACGCGGCAGCAACGGGCAACGAGCGGCGCTTCACAGTGACTCCCCGTGAGAGACAGAAGTGCAGTATGCACACTGAAGGTACCGGTGGGGTTTCCGGTTTCACCAGTGCGAACTTCCCCGAGAATCAGGGCAATCCGGAGTGTACGGGGCCCACGAGAGGGTGCACGCCTTGGCATGTTCACCGGCACTTCGCCGCCTTGGCCTCCTCTATGAGGAGTCGGCCATCGCCTGGAACAAAGTACCCATCAGCCTGCGGCAGTTGTGGCGACAGCGGTACCGGTGGTGCTACGGCACGCTGCAGGCCGTGTGGAAGCATCGCGGTGCCCTGCTCGGCACCGGGCCGGCCGGGCGGTTCTGATCAGCGGCGCAGCCCGAGCCCCGTGCGACCCGGTTCACCGCCCCGGTGAGTCCGGAGTCATGCGGCCAGCTTGGAGTTCTGTGCCCTCACCACGTTCGCGGACATCTTGGCGTCGCTGGGCCGTGTGCTGTCGGCGATGGCGAAGCCGTTCACGGAAAAGTAGACGGCGAGCACGTCGCCGGTGCGGACCGCTTCGGTGTGCATGGTGTGGGTGACGCCCTGGAACGTCATCGTGGAGCGGAAGGCGACGGCGCCGGCAGCCGTGCCCTTCTCGGCGGTGACCGAATCGTAGGCCGTGGTGTTCTTGCCCGCCTTCGCGGTGAACCCGTCTCCGCACTCCGCTACGGCCTTGGCCACCTCGTCCAGCACCGACTCGGCCTCGGCCGCCGGCTCGTACGAGGCGAGAGTGATGTACGTGCTCGCCTTGCCGTAGCCCGACCCGGCACTGCGCGTCACGTCGGCCTGCGGTTCACCGAGCGGGAGTTGATTCATCGCGTAGGCCAGGGGGGCGCAGCCGGACCGGTCGACCGTGACCTCGTCCGACGACTTGGCGAAGGCGTACTCGGCCTCCGGCTCGGCCACGTTGTAGCCGGGCAGGTCGTCCTTCGTCAGGATGACCTTCGCCAGCCGCTGGGCCGGAGTGATCTGTTCGGCCTTCGGCGCCGAAGCCGAAGCGGAGGGCTTGTCCTCACCACCCGAGCAGGCGGTCAAGGCGGAGGTCAGGGCCAGGACGGAGACGACGGCCAGGGCGGCGCGCTTCAATGGGGGCTCCTCGGTCGCTGCTTCGGGCGAAGATCATGGCACGGCGCCTCGGGAGGCCGGGCCGCCGGGCCTCTGATGCCCCCTCAGGGCTGACGACGACGCGCAAGGCCGTCACCCGCACGAGGGGATGACCTCGCTGTGCCAGACCCCCGACTTCGTGTGTGAATCGTGCAGGCATGATGGCCGGTACGTGACGAACCCGGCGACCGGCAAGGGGTGTTGGGGTCCGCGTTGATTCGCTCGCGCACAGGTGGAGGCCCCATGTGGGGCTGGTCCCGGGCGGGTTGGCCGGAGTCGGCGTTGCAGATGGGTAACAGGCCGTGCCCTGCGGCCGGTGGGGCCGGACGCGCCTTGAGGGGCTTATGTGCGGCTGATACGGTGCGATGGCTTGACACTCACCCCCAGTGCTGGCTATTCGCCCAGGTCGGGCGGGTACGTCCGGCCCGTCCCGCACTTCTCCGTGCGGGCCGTCGCGGGTGAAGTGTCCGACTTTGAAAGCAATGACAGACATCTTCTTGGGTGTACGGGGAGCGGTTGCGTGAAGATCCAAGAGCGTACGGGGGCGGGCGCAGGTCGTTCTGCCGCTCCGGCTCAGCCGTCGGTCGGCGACCGGCTTCCCACCCCGCCTCGCGAGCGCAAACCGGCACTGGCCGCGCTCGCGGTGCTGCTCATCCTGGTGGGTGCACTGGGCGCGACGATGCTCGTGCTCCAGGCCGGTGACCGCATCGAGGTCGTCAAGGTCACGCAGGAGATCCCCGCCGGCGGCTCGGTCAACACGTCGAACACGACGTCCGTCATGGTCGCCAAGGACGACAGCATCCACTACGTCGAGTGGAGCCAGTTCGACCAGCTGAAGAAGCTGAAGGCCGTCAGCACCATCCCCGGCGGAGTCGTCGCGGTCGGCGAGATGTTCGGCGACGCGGCGGGTGTCGCCGCGGGCAAGGCCACCGTGGGGCTGTCCCTCAAGGCCGGCCAGTACCCGACCGGCATCAAGATGGGCGACACCGTCGCGGCCTACCGCGTCAGCTCCGCCTCCGGCTCGGGCAACAGCAACAGCAACTCCTCGTCGTCCTCGGCGGCCGACAGCTCCGTCATCGTCGACACCGCCCGCGTCACCTACGTCCCGGGCGCCAAGGACAGCGGCGACGAACTCGTCGGCAGCACCAACCTCGCGGTCACCCTGACCGTCGACAGCGACAAGGCCGCCGCCCTGGCGCAGGCCGCCTCCAACGGCGAGGTCGCTCTCGTCCAGGTCCCCGGTAACTCCGGCAACTAGAAGGCGGCACTCGACCCATGGCGCTCATCGCTCTCGCCGCCGACAAGGGTTCCCCCGGCGTCACCACCGCGGCCGTCGCACTCGCGGCGGTCTGGCCGCGGCGTGTCCTGCTCGCCGAGGCGGACCCGGCGGGCGGTGACCTCGTCTACCGCAGTGCCGCCGCGCACGGCGGACCGCTCAACCCCAACACGGGCATGCTGTCCATCGCGGCCACCGCGCGCCGCGGCCTCGTGCCCGACCAGCTGTGGGACCACGTACAGCCGCTGAGCGGAGGGCTGGAAGTCCTCGTGGGCCTCGGTGTCGCCGAACAGGCCGCCGGGCTCGCGGGGTTGTGGCCGACCCTCGGGCACGCCTTCGCCTCCCTCGCCGACTCCCCGAACGCCGCCGCCGACGTCATCGCCGACTGCGGACGCGTCAGCGGGGACACCCCGGCCGTCGAGCTGTTCCCGCACGCCTCGCTGGTACTGCTGATCTCCCGCACAGAGCCGGAGGCCCTCGCCCGCGTCCGGGACCGCGCCGCAGCCCTGGCCAACAAGCTGCACGGCGGGCCGCGCGGCGCCGCGAGCCTCGCCAACCCGGTGATCGGCGTCGTCCTGATCGCCGACACCGGCACGGCCGGGAAGCTCGCCTCGCAGGTCAACGACATGCTCGTGCACGCCCAGACCGGTGCCCGGGTGGTCGGCACCATCGCCGACGACCCGGCCGGCGCCGACCAGTTGGCCGGCCGCAAGCGCGGCCGTCTCGACAAGTCGCTGCTGATCCGCTCGGCCCGCAAGGTCGCCGCCGACCTGTACCAGCAGTACGGCGCCGCCTGGGCCGCATCCGCGCAGGCCAACCAGGCGCCGCAGGCCCACCACGCCCCGCACGCCCCGGGCCGGATGCAGGGCCACGCGGGGGCCGGAGCATGACCGCTGTCGACCACCAGTTGGTCAAGCGGTTCCGTCAGGACGCCGGCGACCGCATCGCCGAGCAGCGCCGACAGGACCAGGTCGCCGGCGTCACTCCGATGTCCACGGAGGACGAACGGCAGTACGCCCGCGCCGTCATAGCCCAGATCCTGGAGGAGTACGCCCGCGCCGAGATCAACGCGGGCCGGACACCGCTGGACGCCGAGACCGAGGAGCAGTACGCGGCGGCCGTGCACGCCGCGCTGTTCGGCGTCGGCCGGCTCCAGCCGCTGCTGGACAACCCCGAAGTCGAGAACATCGACATCAACGGCTGCGACCAGGTGTTCATCGGGTACGCCGACGGCCGCGAGGTGCAGGGCGACCCGGTCGCCGAGACCGACGAGGAGCTCATCGAGCTCATCCAGGTGCTGGGTGCCTACTCGGGGCTGTCCTCACGGCCCTTCGACTCGGCCAACCCGCAGCTCGACCTGCGCCTGCCCGACGGCTCGCGTCTGTCGGCCGTCATGGACGTCACCCGGCGCCCCGCGCTGTCCATCCGCCGCGCGCGCATGGGCAAGGTGTTCATCTCCGACCTCGTCGGCAACGGCACCCTGACCCCCGAGGTCGCCCACTTCATGGCCTGCGCGGTCCGCGCCCGCAAGAACATCATGATCGCCGGGGCCACCAACGCGGGCAAGACCACGCTCCTGCGCGCCCTCGCCAACGAGATCCCGCCCCACGAGCGCCTCATCACCGTCGAACGGGCCCTGGAGCTCGGCCTCGACACCTTCCCCGACCTGCACCCCAACGTCGTCGCCTTCGAGGAGCGCCTGCCCAACTCCGAAGGGCAGGGCACCATTTCGATGGCGGAACTGGTGCGCCGCTCGCTGCGTATGAACCCCTCACGGGTCATCGTCGGTGAGGTCCTCGGCGACGAGATCGTCACCATGCTCAACGCCATGTCGCAGGGCAACGACGGCTCGCTGTCCACGATCCACGCCAACAGCTCGCACGAGGTCTTCAACCGTATTTCCACCTACGCGCTGCAAGCCACGGAACGGCTGCCCATCGAGGCCAGCCAGATGCTGATCGCGGGCGCGGTCAACTTCGTCGTCTTCATCCAGCGGCGCAACAACTACGGCAACGGCGGCCGCCTCCAGCGCATGGTCACCTCCGTCCGCGAGGTCAACGGCGTCGACGGACGCGTGCTGTCCAGCGAGGTGTTCGCGGAGGCCCCCGACGGCCGGATCGTGCCGCACGCCCCCATAGCCTGCCTGGAGGAACTGATGGCACACGGCTACCGGCCGACCGGGACCTGGGGGTGAGCCGGGGATGACCACGAACCTCGCGGCACTCGGCTCGCTCGGCTCCATGGGCGGCCTGTTCTCCACCACCGTCCTGTACTCGATAGGCAGCGGCGTCGCCATCGGCGGCGGCCTCGCCCTGCTCCTCGTCGCCGTACGCGGGCTGCCCGCCAAACCCGACCACGAGAAGCAGAAGGCCGCCGAGCGGGCGAGCGAACTGATCCGCTTCGCCGGGCAGCGCGGCTCGCTCGCCGCCATCGTCGGCCTGGTCGTCCTCGTCCTCACCCGCTGGGCGGTCGCGGGCCTCGCGGCCGGTGTCCTCGTCTTCTTCTGGGACCGCCTCTTCGGCGGCGCCGGTGAGGAACGGGCCGCCATGCGCCGCGTGGAGGCGTTGGCCTCCTGGACGGAGTCCCTGCGCGACACCATCGCCGGCGCCGTGGGCCTGGAGCAGGCCATCCCGGCCTCCGCCCGTGCCGCAGCACCCGTCCTGCGACCCCACCTCGACGCCCTCGTCGACCGGCTGCGCGCCCGCACCCCGCTGCCCGAGGCGCTCCAGCAGCTCGCCGACGAGATCGACGACGCCTCCGCCGACATCATCGTCGCCGCCCTCATCCTCAACGCCCGGCTGCGCGGCCCCGGTCTGCGCCAGGTCCTCGGCGCCCTGGCCAAGTCGGCCCGCGAGGAGGTCGACATGCGTCAGCGGGTCATGGCCCAGCGCGCCTCGACCCGCAGGTCCGTGCAGATCGTCGTCGCCGTCTCCATCGCCTTCGTCCTCGGCCTGTCCATCTTCAACCGGGACTTCGTGGCGCCGTACGGAACGGCCGTCGGCCAGCTCGTCCTGGCCTGCGTCTGCGGCCTGTTCGCGCTCGGCTTCTGGTGGCTGCGCAAGCTGTCCACCATCGAGACGCCCGAGCGCTTCCTCGTCCGCGACGAGGCCTCCGTCCAGTTCGTCCGCCCGCGGACGCCGTCGCACGCGCAGTCCCAGCAGCGGCTGCCGCAGGAAGAGGGGGCGCGCTGATGGACCTCACGATGCCGCTCGTCGTCGGCGCCGTCATCGGCCTGGGCGTCTACGCCCTCGTCCGTGCCCTCATGCCCAGCAAGCGCAGTGCGATCTCGCAGGTCGCGCGGATCGACGCGATGCGGGCCCGCGGCTCGGCCTACGAGTCGGCCCGCGTCGAGCGGGAGAAGGGCCGCCTGGGCGCGCTGCGCTCCGAAGTCGGCCTGCGGGTCTCGGAGTTCTACCTCCAGCAGGGCTGGGAGCAGCGCTCGCTGCGCGCGGACCTGGCGGTGCTGGACCGCAGCTGGGAGAAGTTCCTGGCGACGAAGGTGCTGCTGGGCGTGGCCGGCCTGTTCTTCGGCCCGTTCCTGTTCGCCATCGTCTACACGCTGGGCTTCGGCCGCAGCCCGATCATCCCGGTCTGGCTGGCCCTGCTCTTCGCGGTCGTCTTCTTCTTCCTGCCCGACCTGGAGGTACGGCGCGACGCCGCCGAGAAGCGGCGCGACCTGCGGCGCGTGATCGGCGCCTACCTCGACCTGGTGTCGATGAGCCTCGCCGGCGGACGCGGGCTGCCCGAGGCCCTGATGGCCGCGGCCGAGGTCTCCGACGGCTGGGCCAACCAGCGCATCCGCAACGCCCTGTCCGACGCCCGCATCACCGGCGTCAGCCAGTGGCAGGCGCTCGGCGCGCTCGGCGAGGAGATCGGCGTGGAGGAACTCAAGGACCTCTCCGCCTCCCTGGCCCTGGTCGCGGACGACGGTGCCAAGGTCCGTGAGTCCCTCGCCTCCCGCGCCGAGACCATGCGCCACCGCGAGCTCGCCGAGATCGAGGGCAGCGCGGGCGAGAAGTCCCAGTCGATGCTCGTCGCCCAGCTGCTGCTGTGCGCCGGGTTCCTGGTGTTCCTGATCTTTCCGGCGGCGATGCGGGTGTTCCAGGTGCAGTGAGCCGTGCGTGAGCCTTGCGGTGAGCTCGCGGTGAGCTCACAGTGAGCGACCTTCACAACTCCAGAACTTCCGTGAACCGATTTCGAAAGGACAAGACGTCATGAACGGACGTAACTTCCACACCGGCATCCCCGCCGTGGACTTCCTCGTCACCTTCCTCCAGGCGCGCACCGAGCGGGCCCGCTCCGGCGAACTGGACCGCGGTGCCTCCG
Source organism: [Streptosporangium] indianense (assembly GCF_021474405.1). Lineage (GTDB taxonomy): Bacteria > Actinomycetota > Actinomycetes > Streptomycetales > Streptomycetaceae > Streptomyces > Streptomyces indiaensis. The sequence continues at coordinate 15,023 of NZ_JAKEIO010000080.1, read as the reverse complement.
CGGTCGAGTGGGTCATCATCTCCGCGGTGGTCGTGGCGATCGTGGGTGTCGTGGCCGCCATCATCAACGCCGCGCTGAGCGAGGGCGCCAACAAGGTGGGCGACTGCATCAAGGGCGCGGACGCGGGCAAGACCTGCTGACCGCCTCAGAATCACAAGGAGCATCAGGGCAACGGGGTTCACGGGGATGCCGGCAGACGTCAGCAGACGGATACGCCGCTGGGTACGGGCCGCACGGAAACGGGCGGCCACCCGCGGCGACTCGGGCATGACCGCGATCGAGTTCGTGCTGCTCACCCCGGTGCTGTTCTTCATGATCTTCGCGACCGTGCAGTTCGCCCTGTACTTCTTCGCGGACCACGTCGCCCAGGCGGCGGCCCAGGCCGGAGCCCGCAAGGCCCGCGCCACGGCCGACGAACAGCCCGGCGGGTGGCGGGGCGAGGCACGGGACGTCGTGGACAGCTACATCCAGCAGCTGGGACCGCAGTTGGTGCTGTCCCCGGACGTGACGATGGTGCAGCCGGAGCCGAACACGGTGGGCGTGGAGATCGCGGCCCGGGTCCCGACGGTGTTCCCCGGGCTGGACCTCACCGTGCACGCGCAGTCGGCCGGGCCGGTGGAGCGGTTCGTACAGGAAGAGGGCAACTGAATGTCCGTCCCCTCTCCCGGGAAGGCCCGCCGCGCCGCGGACGACAGGGGCCTGTCCACCGTCGAAGTGGTCATCCTCGCACCGGTGATGATCCTGTTCATCCTGGTCCTGGTGGCCTTCGGGCAGCTCGTGGACGGCCGGGGAGCCCTCGACGGCGCGGCCCGGGACGCGGCCCGCGCGGGGTCGATCCAGAAGGACCACGCGACGGCCATGGCCGAGGCGAAGAAGGCCGCGGAGGCGAACCTGGCGGACGTCTGCTCGGGCCCGGTGAACGTCGTGCAGACCAGCCAGGGCTTCGAACCGGACACCATCTTCACGGTCGAGGTGAGCTGCCAGGTGCGGGGTCTGGCCATGCTCGGCCTGGACGTGCCGACGACGCTGACGGCGAGCTTCAGCTCCCCGCTCGACCCGTTCCGGAGGACGGTGTGAGACTCTTCCGGCCCTGCCGGCCGTCGTGGTGGACGGCCCGCGGCGTGCGTCTGGACGACCGCGGTTCCGGTGCAGGCGCGGTCATCATCTTCACGCTCGTCTTCCTCTCCCTCTCCGCGTTCGTCATCGACGGCGGCCTGTCCATCTCCAAGCGGGAGCGCGCCGCCGACATCGCCGAACAGGCCGCCCGCTACGCGGCCCAGGACATCGACCGCGACGCCCTCTACGAGAACGAGGGCGGTCCCGCGCCGATCAACTTCGAGAACTGCGACGCCCGTGTGAAGGCCTTCGCACGCGAGATGGACATGACGGGCGCGGACATCGGCGCGACCCACTGTGTCGCGGCGAACGCGGAGCAGGTCGAGGTCGAGGTGCAGCTCACCTACTCCCCGGTCTTCACGGGCATGTTCTACGGCGGTGACGTGGTGGTCCACGGGCAGGCCGTGGCGCAGAACGAGGTCGGCTGAGCCGGATCCCGAACATCCCGCGAATCTGCACACCGTTCACTGTGAGGTCGGGGTGGAGTGGGGAAACCGCCGGGCCCGGGCCGGTTTCCGCGCTGCGGACCGCATTCCAGTAATGCGAAAACGGCGGAAGGTGTGAAGGCTGCGAGGTCCCCGGTCACCGAATGCCCACAGCCATGAATGCGTCTCAGGCTTTCCGTCCGCTTTCGCATCCACGGACTGGGCATCGACTGGCCGCCCCTACTCCGGCGTGCTTTGATCGGTTGCGATCAAGCAATTCGAATGATGAAACGAAGGGAACCGCCCCTCATGGCCTTCACCCCGCAGATCCAGACCGCCCAGATGTCCGACGCCGAACTGGACACCATCGCCGGCGGCCAGGCGGGCGCTGCCGCGGGTGCCGCAGCCGGTCTCTACGTCGAGACCACGGCCGCGGGCCTCACCGCGGGCGTGGGCGGCGGCCTGGGCCTCGCCGTCTCGCCGCACGGCATCGAGGCGGACCTGCACCTCAACGCGGCCGTCGCTCACTGACGCACGCATGAAAAAGGCGCCCGGGCTTCGGCCCCGGCGCCTTTTCCCCTCTCTCGGACAGGGGCCTACTTCCCCCCGCCGTCTCCCTTACCGCCCTTACCGCCCCGCTTGTCCTCGGTCTTCACGGCGTCGTTCACCTTTTTGGCGAGTTCGTCGTCCAGCTTCTTGAACTCGCGCACCACGGCATCGGACATACTCGCCAGCGCGTCCAGCTGCTGCGTGATGTCCTCGCGCCCGTCTTCCCAGTTGGATTCGAAATCGCCGAGTGCGTCATTGACGCTGCCGTCGCCGATGTCGTCCTGGTACGACTCGAAGAGCTTCTTGGTGTGATTCAGCCGGGTCTTGATGGACCGCAGCCGACGCCCGTGGCCCTCCAGCTCGGTCAGCGGAAGCGCGAGGTCGCTCTTGCCCTTGCCCATCAATTCCCCCAGTAGCTCGGACGATCAGACGATTTAGCAGATGGGCGGGCCGTCACATTCCCTTGGGAAGCGATGCCAGGAAGCCGTCGACCTCTTCCTTCACGTAACGGGAGAGGTCGGTCAGCATGTCCAAGGCCTCCTTGAGCTCACGCGCCGATTCCGGGTGATCCCCCCACACCTCTGGCTTCCTGGTCACCACCGCGTACAGCAGGTCGTCGTCATACCAGCCGCCGGCAGCCTGACCGGGTGCAGTGTCCCGAAGGATCTCCACGGCGAGCGGAAGCAGCCACGGCAGACCGACGTCCTGCGTGATCAACCGGGCGAGCTCGTCCGCTTCCAGCGTCCCGACGGGGCGCCGGCGCAGCTCATGGACGGCTTTGACCATCGAGGTCGCGTCCTGAGGCGGATCCGGCCAGCGCCGCCCCTCGAGTTGCTCAAGAGACTGACTACGGTCGACGGGCTGAGGCATCGACGGGGTTCCTTTCGTGGTCCCGGCTGTCGAGGGAGACGAGTGCGCTCGCTCACGTGGGCAGGAGTCACACTACGTGCCCCGTCACCGGTGGCCGATGGAGTGCAGGAAGCCGTTGAGGCGATCGAGTTCCTGGATTGTCTCCTTGCGCTTCCTCTTGAGTACCTCCAAGCCGCGCTCCGTCACTGTCTCAGGCGGGTTCTGCAGCTCCTTCTCCAAAATCTTCCGTACGCTCTCCAGCCCATTTCTGGCCTGCTTGAGGTCACTGATGTGGTCGAATGGTGTGCCGTCGGGCTTCCTGGCGACTACTTCACCGTTCGCTTCGCGCCGAGCGGCGTCGTAGTGGTTGTGGTTGGGCTGCGAGTTGATCGACCCGACCGGGTCCTTCTTGATGTTCTCGAGTTTCGCGATCGCCTTTTGGGCGTCCCCCCGCAAACCTAGTTCGCGGCACTTCTCGGGCGCGAGTCCGAGGGGGTCGCTCCAGGTTTGTGGATTGTGAACGTAGGCGTTGGGGTTGGGGGCCGGAAGCAACCCCAGGGGGTCGGGCGAGAGGTACCGGGCACTTTCCGGGTCGTAGTAGCGAAAGTAGTTGTAGTGGAGGTCCGTCTCCGGGTCGTAGTACTGACCCGGGAACCGCAGGGGTGTGTACGCGGAACTGTTCGTCGCCCAAGCGGTCTTGCCCCACAGCGTGGACCGTGCCCGCCAGGCGATCGTCCCGTCCTGGTCGAGGAGCTCCGTCGGGGCCCCGACGAGGTCAGTGACGATTGCGAAGAAGCGGGAGTCGACCTCTTCCTGTGAGACCTCGGCCAAGGTGACGCGTTCGTTCTGGGCCAGCGGCTGCAGTCCGTCATGATCCCAGGTGAGGGTGACATGCTGAGGAGACTCCACGGTGGTGCTGGTCTGTTCGCAGAGCGTGCCAGCGTCCCAGGTGAAATCGACCTGCTCGACGACCGTTGATGAGTCCGCTGCCAGCCGCTGTTTGGCGATGCGCCGTCCCAGAGGGTCGTAGACGTAGCGCCAGACCGTGCCGTCGGGCGTGACGACGGACGTGAGGCGGTCCTCGGCATTCCACGCATAGCGCCAGGTGTCCGGCTTGCGAGAGAGCCTGGTCTTCCGGCGCAGCGTGATGCGGCCCTGGGCGTCGTGTTCGTAGTGGACGCGTCCCGCTCGTGAGATCCGGTTACCGTCGTACGTCCGGGGTCCGGTGGCCTCGTGGCCCGGGTGGGTCGCCGGCCACGCCGCGCTGGTCTGGTTTCCGACCTCGTCGTACGCGTAGCGTTCGTCCCACCCTGCCGCCTCGACGTCCGTGACGCGCCCTGCGGCGTCAAGGGTGAAGTGGCGGCTGCCGTTGAGCTGGTCTTCCATGTGCAGGAGGTAGCCGTCCGAGCGGTAGCTGTAGACGCGCTGCTGGACCGTTTCGCCATTCCGGCGCATCGTTGACTGGCAGGTCAGGCGGCCGGACACGTCGTAGGTGCTGGCCATGGTGAGCTCACCGACACGCCGTCGGCGTTCGCGTCCGGCCCCGTCGTACTCGGTGCCCACCACATGTCCGGCGAAGGCCAGCTCGATGGGATTGTCCGCCGCGTCGTAAGTACGGGTGCTGACCGTACCGGTAGGGGTGGTGCGGCTCGTTCGCCGCTTCAGCTCGTCGTACGTGTACGTCGTTGTGCGGCCGTTGACGGATTCCGCGATCAGGTTGCCGGCACGGTCGAACCTGCGGGTCAACGCCGCGTCCGGGCTGATGGCCTGTGTGATCTGGCCGCTGGAGGTGTAGTGGTATGTCGTGACCTGACCGTCCGAGTCCTTGCGAGTGACCTGGCCCATGGCGTCGCGCTCGAACCGGATCGTCTGAGCGAGGGCGTTTGTCTTGCTGACCAGACGGCCGGCGGCGTCGTGGGAGTAACTGAGCGTTCGTCCGTCGAAGTCGGTTTCAGAAACCAGGCGCCCCGCGGGGTCGTACTCGTAGTGCCAGGTGCGTCCGACCGGGTTCGTGACACGGCAGAGGCGCAGCTCGCTGTCATGGGTGTACTCGTAGCGCGTTCCATCGGGGTCGGTGCGCGCGGTGAGCAGGTCGAAGTGTCCGTAGGCGTAGCGGGTCACTGCCCTCGTGGGACTGGTGTGGCTCGTGCAGTTGCCCTCACCGTCGTACTCCCAGGACTCCGTCGAGCCGTCGGGCATCGTGCGTCGTGCCAGTTGTCCCTCGATCGTCCACTCCAGGCGCGTGGTCGCACCCAGCGGGTCGCTGATCGCGATGGTGCGCCCGAAAGCATCGCGCTCGTAGACCGTGGTGTTGCCCAGAGGGTCCCGAATCTCGAGTGGTAGTCCGGCCGCGTCGCTCCGAATGGATGTGGTGTGTCCGGCTGCGTCGGTGACGGCCTTGAGACGGCCCCGACGATCATGTACGAACCTGGTGGTCGCCCCGCTCGGATCGGTTATCGTCCGGCGGTTACCGCGTTCGTCGTACTCCTGCCGCCACACCGAGCCGTCCGAGTCTGTCACAGTGTCGAGCAGGTTCAGGGCGTTGTATGTGGCTGTCGTTTCGTAGCCGTTCGGACGAAAAGCTCCGATCACGTTGCCGCGCTCGTCGCGACGAAACTCGGTGATGTTGCCCAACTGGTCATGAGTAGCAACAAGTTGTTGCTGATCGTTCCACTGCTGGACGATGACCTGGCCGAGCGGATCCGTTTCACAGATGAGACGGAGGCATTCGTTGTGCTCGTAGGTGCGCGTGTGGCCCAGGGAGTCGGTCACCCTGGTGGTGCGGGTCGCGTCGTCGTATTCGAGCGTGGAGGCCAGGGCATCGGCAGTCCCACCGGTGGCCACGACGCGGCCGTCATCGTCGTACGTGTACCAGTACGTCGTGTCGTTGCGGTCGGTCCACGACGTGATCCGGCCTTCCGGATCGTAGGAGTAACGCATGCTCAGACCCGAGGAGTTGATTTCCTCGCGCAGGTGGCCGACCTCGTCGTAGCCGAAAGTGAGCAAGGTTGTCCCGGGGGCTTGCAGATCATCCCGGTCCAGCAGGCGCAGGCCGGTGATGCGGGACAGACTGGGGTGGTGCTCCAGGGCGAGATGGTAGCCGCCGGAGTGGATCACTGCGGTGGGTATGTCACCGCCGTCGGGGTAGACGAGGGTGACTCGGTTGCCGTTGCGGTCCTGGATGTGCTGAAGCGGAAGGTCGACGGCCGTGTCGTCCGCCGCGGGGACCGGGCTGTGGAAGACGTGCGTCAGGCAGGTGTCCGGGTCGGTGATGCGGATGGCACCGTCCACCTCGTCGTCCCATGCCAGCATGAGGCGGGAGCCCGGGGTGTCTGGACCGACGGGTTCGTGTGTGTCCGGATCCGGGAGGGGGAAGCAAAGGCGGGAGCCGTCCGCTGCGGCGTAGACGAGGCCCTCCTCGTCGGCTTGGACACGCTGATCGAGGGTGGAAGCCCAGGTGGGGCCGAACCAGCCCCCGAAGCGGTACGAGGAGACGTGGGTGCGCTCCAGGATCAGCGGCAGTCCGCCTGGAAGCTGGACATCGACACGTGGCAGGACCATGTCTCCGGTGGCCACGTCGATGGGATCGCGCACGAACTTTTTGATCGTGTTCTGGATCGAAGCGGGCAGCTTCTTGAAGCCCGGGTTCAGCTTCAGGCGCTCGAACGCGGCGCAGTTCAGCTTGAGGCCCTTGCCCAGCTTGGCCAGATCAGCCGGCTTGAGGGTCTTCAGCCCCTTGCCCAGGGCCTTACCGAGCACCCCGAAGCCAACGCCCATCAGGGCGCCTTCGGTGAGGAGACCGGCCAGCTTATCGGGGTCCTTGAACGCTGCGGGGTCCCTCAACAGAGTGTCGAACGCCGTGAACTTCGCACCCTCCTTGGCCATCTTGGCCACCGAGGCGACGCCGCGGACCTCCTTCAGCGTCTTCAAGGCCCGCTCCACCGCCCGGATGACCTCCATCACCCCGCGAATCGCGGAGGCCAGGGTGGTGCCCTCTTTCTCGATCCGGGCGATCAGGGCGACGACCTTCGCCGCACGCTGGCCGGCCATGAGGGAGGAGACGACGGCGGAGGTACCGCCGGTCAGGACGGACAAGGCCAGGCCCGCGATCTCGAACTCGGCGATTTCCACCAGGATGACGCCGATCTCGGCGAGCAAATCGTGTGCCTTGTCGGCGAAATCGTCCAGCGCCTTGGCACCGTCGCGCAGCGCGTCCGCCATCTCCGTGGCCTGTTTGCGGGCAGCGTTGGAGCGCTTGTGGAACGCCTTGGCGGCCTTGCCCTCCCACTCCACGCCCCGCAACGCCTTCTCGGCGGCGACCGCCGCGTCGTCGAGACCGGTGGCCAGGTGCCGCCACTTCTTGGCGATCTCCCTGATGCCGTCCGGATCCACCGCCGGGTCGCTGATGCCGAGAAACTCCAGGCCTTGGGCGACGCTGTCGCCCATCATGTGGTTGAACTTGTTGATGTAGTGCAGAGGGTTGAGGTCGACCACGCCTGCCTCAGCTCTTCCTGGCCCGAGCCTGCGCTGCCAGCAGGATGTCGAGCAGGTCGAAGGCGTCTGATATCTCGCCGATCAGCTTTGCCTCGGCTGCCCATTCCTCGTCAAGCTGCTTGGTGAGCTTGGCGAGCGTGGTCATACCCTCATGGATGTCGTCCTTGGCGCTGAGCAGTGAGCCGAGGGCGCCGAGCGCGGACAGGTCATGCGAAGCGGTCTTGAACTCCTGCAACGGCTTCGCCGTGTGATGGCCGATGCCGCGTAGGCCTGAAGCTGCTTTGTGCAGCGACGCGGCTTCCTTCCTCAGACTCGACATGCTGACCACCCCCGTTGTTCACCTGTGCACATGCCAACCACCCGACGACCCTAGGCGGACCGGATCAAGAGGCGGCAAGCCGCATATCAAGGACAGGTAAAGAGAGCTGCTCGCAGGTGCCTTGGGGGAGGCTTGAGTAGTCGACTCCGCCGAGGAAGACCGAGATCAATGACCGGGCGCTTCACGCCGGGCGTAGCGGACGACTCCGAGGCCGCCGACCTAGGCGAGCCGGTGCCCGCGCCCTTGATGCCGTGCGATGCCGGGTCGTCACCCCCCGCCACAGGCGGTCAGCAGCAGCGCCGCCGTCATGGCGAACGCTGAGGCGGTGGTGGTCAGTATGTGGAGGGCCACAGTTGATCTCCCGGGAGTTTCGGTACAGGTGCTTTCCCCCAACGGTGATCCGCTGGGCATGTCACGCTGGCCTGTCCTTCACGGACGTCATGAGAAGAGTGAACTTCTGGTAGTTGGCCGCGCTTTCCTTCGTACGGTAGATCTTCCAGGTCGTGTACCTCCCTACCGAAGACCTTGGGTGCGCGTACTGGGCGGCCTGCCCCGACGAGTAGAACTGGAATGCGGGATCGGCAGGATCCTGTTTCGTGATGCCGTGGTTCAGGGCGCGAATGTAATGGTGGCGTCCTCAAGAGTTCACGCGCTGTCCTGTTCCGACTGCTTCTCAAGGTCGAAGACCAGATCCAGCTCCTTCGGGACACTCACGTCCGGGCCGCTCGACATCTGTCGGGCCGGTCCAGAGGCGAAGGCGGAAGGACTGCCTGCGACCTTGCCCGCTCCCTAGATGCCGTCCGACGAGCCGTCGCCGCCCCTGCTGCAAGCGGGGAGAAGCCGAGCCGCGGTCACCGTGAGCGCGGCGGCGGTCGGCTTCGGAGCGCGGCGAGTCATAGGTGCATCTCCGGGGGGGCCAACGCGGTCGTTGGCCGGCGACCGGCAGGTGTCGGGTCAGCGATTGATCGACTGGATTTCCTGGACGTCCATGTCCTGCGTCGTCTCGAACGTGCCGTCGGGCAGGTCGCCGCCCGTACCGTCGGAGCCCTGCCAAGTGATCTTCCAGGTGACGCTGGCCGACAGTTGGTAGGGAGTGCCGTCGGTCGCGCGGAGGTAGCGGATGCCGCACGGGGGCGTCTTGTCGGCGGCGCCCTTGGTGTACGGGCTGCCGATGGAGCCGTCGTCGTCGATCTCGCAGTCGCCGGAGGCCGGGAAGACCTCGGCGTCCGCGGTGCCCGGGTCCAGGTGGAGGGCGACCGGCTTGGCCGTCGTCTCCGCCCACAGGCCCGTGCCGGGGAGCTCCGCGCGGACTTTGACGTCCTTGAACGTGCCCTTGTCGAGCCAGACCCACGTCGGCAGGTTCACCGTCGACCTGGCCGCCGGCTTCAACTCCACCTCGGTTGCCGGGACTTTCACCTTGTCGTATGCGTACTCGGCGAGGACTTCCGCGGTGGGGGCGTTCGGCACGTCGGGTATCTCGCCCGCGTCCTGCCAGAACATCAGCCGGCTGCACAGGGATGTGTCGTCCAGCTCGGTCACGTTCGGCGCGACCCCGCGCCAGAAGTAGCCCTTCTTGCCGAGGTTGTAGTCCTTGTACCCCTTCACGGTCGCCGGCTTCGTGAAGATGGTGGTCGCGTCCTTCTCGTCCCGGAAGTGGTCGGTCCACAGCTCCGATCCGTACCAGCCGTCACGCAGACCGGCGTCACCGCTGCCGTCGTTCTCCGAGAAGTTTTTCAGCTGCTCCGGGGTGAAGACGGGCTCGTACCAGCATGGCGGCGGCTTCCAGTCGACGTCCGTCGACGCGACGGTGCCCTGCTTGCCGCCGGTGGGGCCGCTTGTCTGAGTGACCTTGATGCGGGAGTGCGAGGCGGAAGCGGAAATCTCGTCGTTCTTGGCCCCGCCGCCGTAGCTGCCCTCGCCGCCCAGAGCGACGGCGGGTACGGGTGCGAGCAGGGCCCCGGTGAGCGAGAGAAGCAAGAGGGGCCGGGTGGCGTGTGAGGACCTCACTGCGGGCAGCCACCCCGCTCCGAGCGGGCCGACACTGCCTGCCAGACACCCTGGGGGCTCTTGCCCATGGAGATCACGTAGAAGACCTCGGGGTCCGTGCCCGCCGGGTTGCCCTTGACCTCACCGGTCTTGCGGTTCCTCGTCGAGGCCTTGCTCTCATCGGTGCAGTAGGAGAGGGACGCCGCCGCCTTGTCCTTGGAGAGGGTGACCTTGGGGTCGAACACGGGCAACTTGCCTATGACGGTCAGGTTCTTGTCCGTGTAGCTCTTGATCCACTGCCGGCTCTGCAGGAAACCGTTCTTCGTGTCGTAGAAGGCACGGTTCTTGCTGTCGGGGTCGTTCTCGATGATCGCCTCATACCCGGCACGGAGCTGCTCCTTGCCGTCGTCGAGCACCGCCTGCTCCACCGGATCACTGCTCGTCCAGTTCTCGAACTTCAGCTGGAAGCTGCCGGGCAGCTTGATGACCGGGCGCTTGACGTCGGGTGCCGCGGACGACTTCGACGCCGTCGGGCGGGGGGAGTTGTCGCCCGCGCCCTTGATGTCGTCCGACGACGCGTCATCGCCCCCGCCACAGGCGGTCAGAAGCAGCGCCGCCGCCGTGGCGAACGCTGTGGCAGTGGTGGTCAGTGCGCGGCGGGCCACAGTTGATCTCCCCCGTGAGTTTCGTTGTACGCGACAGGGAACGAAGCTATCAGGGGCGGGGCGTGGCACTTTGACGGCCAGCGGTGGATTGCGTGGGGATCGTGAGAGGCCTGCGTGGCACGTGCGAAGACGGCGCCCGCGGATGCCCGGCCCAGGGGCGAACACCCGTGACCCCGGGCGCAAATCGGACGACCGTGGGGATCCTGTGATCCGCCCTTCGACGACCCCGATAAGAGTCCATAAGATCTCTGTAGGCTCAGCACACCCCTTACTCACAGCTCGGCCTCACCTCACTTCACACACGACCCCAGGACACCCGCCATGCCGCGACGCCGCACCTCAAGCTCGACGGGAAGTACGTCGGGAAGTACGACGGGAGCGGCGGGAACCACGGCCGCGCCCAGGAACCGGACCCCGCAGCCGGTGACGATCCGGCGGCGGTCGTTCGGGGACTTCCTCAAGGCGTTCCTCGCCTTCGTCGCCCTGGCCGTGCTGCTCGTCGGCGTGCCGGGCGCGCTCGCCACCCAGATCGGGTGGCCGCTGCCGGACGGCATGCCCGGGCTCGACTGGCTCCAGCAAGAGATCACCGTCCACACGTTCCTGAACATCCTCACCGTCATCGTGTGGCTGGCGTGGGCCCAGTTCACCGCCTGCGTGCTCGTGGAGATGAAGGCCGCGCTGTCGGGTGTCGGCGTGCCGGGGCGGGTGCCCGGCGCCGGGCCGAGCCAGCTGCTCGCCCGGCAGCTCGTCGCCGCGCTGCTGCTCGTCGGCGCCACCGCCGCCAGCTTCACGCCCGGCCTGTCGCAGCTCGGGCACGGCTACGACGCCAACCAGAAGCCGACCGTCGCGGCCGCCCAGGCCACCCCGGGGATCTTCGCCCAGCAGCAGGAGCAGGCCTCCGGCGCCGCGGCCGCCCTCGCCGAGCAGGCCTCGCACGCCGCCGCCCACGCCGACGCCGGCGGCAGCACCGCCCGGCAGGGCGACACGAAGTACTACCGGATCCAGCCGCCCGAGGGACGTCACCACGACTCCCTGTGGGAGATAGCCCAACGGCACCTCGGTGACGGTCGCCGCTACAAGGAGATCTTCGAACTCAACAAGGACCGCGTGCAGCCCGACGGGTCCAGGCTCTCCGAGGCCAGTCTCATCCGGCCCGGCTGGATCATGGAGATGCCCGGCGACGCCCGCGGCGGCGACCTCGTCGAGATGCCCGACGAGGCCCCCCATGTGTCACCCGACGTGCAGCAGCAGATCAGCGACTACGCCCGGACCGGCGACCACGCCCAGGGCGGAGGCGGAGCCCAAGGCGGCAGCGACCACGCGCAGGGCGGCGGCGCCACCCACGTGTCCGTCCCCGACCGGCAGCGGCCCGTCCACGACGGCGGCCACCAGCAGGCCACCGCCGTCGACACCGGGTCCGACAGCTCCTTCGGCCTCCCCGAGGCCCTCCTCACCGCGCCCCTCCTCGCCGCCGGTCTCCTCGGCGCCCTGGGGCGGCGCCGCCGGCAGGCCCTGTGGCAGTCGGCGTTCGGATCCGTCGGCGGCCGGCGCGGCATGGAGCCGCCCACGCCGACCGGCGACGCCCAAGACGTCCAGGACGCACTGCTCGTCGGCGCCGACCCCGAGGGCGTGAGGCTGCTCGACCGGTCCCTGCGGGGCCTCGCCGCCTCCCTCGCCGAGGAGTCGCGCGCCCTGCCCGTCGTCTACGCGGCCTGGCTCAGCAACGGCGACCTGCACCTCCAGCTCGCCCAGCCCGCCGGGAAGCCCCCGGCCCCCTGGCAGCAGGGGCAGGACCAGACGTTCTGGATGCTCGCCCGCGCCGACGCCGAGCGCTACGAGGACGTCGACACGGCCGCCCCCTACCCCGGCCTCGTCAGCCTCGGCACCATGGACGACTCGCGGCTGCTGCTCAACCTGGAGGCCGTGCCCGGCATCGTGTCGCTGAGCGGCCGGGAGGCCGACCGGGCGGCCGTCTTCGCGTCCGTGGCCGCCGAGTTGGCGACCAACGGCTGGTCGGACCGCATGACCATCACGCTCGTCGGCTTCGGGGAGGACCTCACGCCCCTCGCCCCGAACCGCATCCGGCACCTGGAGGACGTCGAGGCCCTCCTGGAGACCATGGAGGCCGAGACCCGGCAGCGGCGCGGAGCGCTGGGCGCCGCCGGCCACGACTCCGTCCTCACCGGGCGCACCGGGCCCGCCCAGCACACCCGCTGGGCCCCGCACCTCGTCCTGCTCGCCGCCCAGCCGTCCGCGGAGGACGCCGTCACGCTCGCCGAGTTGGCCTCCGACGCGAGCCGGCTCGGCATCGGCTACCTCGTCGGCACCGAGACCGGTGATCTGCCGGGCGCCGCCTGGGAGATGGAGATCACCGGTCAGGGCAAGCTGCTCGCGCCGCTCCTCGGGCTCGAACTCGACGCGCAGTTGCTGCCCGTGACCCAACAGCGGGCCGTGGTCGAGCTGTTCGTGGAGGCCGACCCGGAGCGCGAGAGCGACGGACCCACGACCACCCCGCCGTTCCTCGTCGACATCAGCGAGCAGGGCCGTCCGGCCGTGTACGCCCGGCTCGTCGGGCCGTACGAGATCATCGGCCTGGACACCCCCGACGGGGAGCGCAGCGCGCTGCTGCACGAGGCGCTCGCCCTGCTGCTCCTGCACCGCGAGGGCGTGCACCCGCGGGTGCTGTCCTCGGCGCTGTGGCCGCGCGGTGTCACCGACGACGTGCGCAGCGCGCTGCTCGACCGGCTGCGCGAGTGGCTCGGCACCGACCCCGACGGCACGCCCCGCCTCGCCACCGACGGCTCCGGCCGGCTCACGCTCGCCAAGACGGTCGTCTCCGACCTGGACGTGCTGCGGTCCCTCTACCACGAGGCCACCCAGGGCAGGGGCGTCGACAGCCGGGCCGTGCGCGGGCGGCTGCTCACCGACGCGCTCGTGCTGGTGCGCGGGCCGCTGCTCGCCGACCGCCCCGAGGGCCGCTACCGGTGGCTCACCCACGAGATCGTGGACGCCCAACTGCCGCTGCTCGTCGCGGACACGGGGCTCGCGCTGTGCGAGTTCCACATGGAGAAGGACCGTGCGGAGAAGGCCATCGAGGCGCTGAACGCGGCCCTGCGCACGGCCCCGGCCGACGAGCGCCTGTGGCACGCGCTGCTGCGCGCCACGCACGCCACGGGCGACTCGGACCGGCTGACCGCCCTCGCCACCGACCTCATCGGCCGCAGCGGGGCCCGCGGGCTGCCGCCGCGCACCGAGGCACTGCTCGACGAGCTGCTGCCGACGTGGCGTGACGCGATCGCAGCGGCGGGATGAGTACCGGGCTGCTGGTCCTCGCCGCCGCGCTGTGGGGCGCGGCGGCGGGAGCGTTGCTGCCGCGCGCGGCCTACCGGTTCTCGGCGCCGTCGGGGGAGGCGTGGCGGCAGGAGTGCCCCGGCGGGCACGTCGTCAAGGGCTGGCTCGGACGGGCGGTGTGCGCGGAGTGCGCCGAGCCCGGCTACGGCCCGCGTACGGCACCACTGGTGATCGCCACCGCCCTCGTCTGCGCGGCCACGGCCGCCGCGACGGGCACCCGGCCCGAGCTCGGCGTCTGGCTGCTGCTGGCCCCGGCCGGGGTGCTGCTCACGGTCGTCGACTTCCGCGTACGGCGCCTGCCCGACCCGCTCACCCTCCCCTTCGCCGCGACCGCCCTGGCCCTGCTCGGCGTCACCGCCCTCGTCCCCGAACACGCGGGCCACTGGACGACCGCCCTGCTGGGTTCACTCGCCCTGGGCGGCGGCTACTTCGTCCTGTTCCTCATCAACCCCGCCGGCATGGGCTTCGGCGACGTCAAGCTGGCCCTGGGCACCGGGGCAGCCCTGGGCTGGTACGGCTGGCCGACGGTCATGCTCGGCACCTTCGCCGGTTTCCTGCTGGGCGCGCTGTACGGCGCCGCCCTGGTGCTCACCCGCCGGGCCACCCGGAAGACCGCCATCCCCTTCGGCCCGTTCCTGATCGCGGGCGCGTTCCTGGGCCTGCTCGTGGGCGCGTACACGGCCTGACCCGGGCGTCCGGTGCCTCGGGTGGTCACCCGGCCGCGACGTCGACGACCCGATACGCGACGTACAGCCCGTACGCGGCGAGCAGAACGCCGAGCAACCGTGTCCACCCGGGCAGGGGGCGGCGCCGGTGCGCGGTCCGCATCCGCCGCAGCCGCACGACGGCGCTCACCACGCCGAGCACGGCCACGGCCGCGAACAGCCGGAACAGCACGGGTCTCTCGCCCACCGGGGCCTTCTCCACCCCGGCATCGGCCAGGACCAGCAGCAGGTACGGAGGCAGGAACAGGACCGGCCCCGAGTCCCGGGCTTCTGCGGGGCGGGCGGACTCGGTCATCGGGATGCGTCCTGGGTGGGGTGACGCGGCCGACGCACCGGCAAACGCGTGGGATCCGCGCAACCGGCACTGACATGATGCTGATCATGACAAATACGCCCCCGTATCCGCCCGGTTCCTCCCCGTATCCAATCGGCCCGTCCCCCCATCCCCCTGCCCTGCCCCCGTTGCCCACCCCCCCCCCCCCCCACCCCACCCGCCACCCCCACCACCCCCATGGCCCTGCCCCAGGCCCTCACCCCAGGGGGC
>NZ_JAKEIO010000079.1 GCF_021474405.1 [Streptosporangium] indianense | reverse complement strand
ATACGGGGGACCGGGGTGGTGCGGGGGCGCATGGGTCTCCTGAAGATCGGTACGAGGGTGCACCCTTGGACGCGACGATGCGCGGGCAAACACATCTAGCTATCCACATATCGGGGGCGAAACGGTATGGCCCAGACCACTTCTGTCCGAGATCGTTCCGGAATCGTCCGGCCCGGCCCGGCAGCGGGGCACGGCCACAGAGTGGTAACGGCGAACAACGGTCGGGCCGCCGGCACGGTCTAGGCCACCATGAAGATCTCTTTCCTGATTCACAACGCCTACGGAATCGGGGGCACGATCAGCACCACGTTCAACCTGGCCGGAGCCCTGGCCGAGCGGCACGACGTGGAGATCGTCTCCGCGTTACGCCACCGGGAGCGCCCCCATCTCGTCCTGGATCCCCGCGTGCGGCTCCGGGCCCTGGTGGACCTGCGCAAGGAGGCGGACCATCCGCTGCACGGCAGACCGGCGAAGGTGTTCCCGGCCGCCGAGTACCGGCACCACCAGTACAGCGAGCTGACCGACCAGCGCATCGGCGAGTGCCTCGCGGCGCTCGACGCCGACGCCGTCATCGGCACGCGCCCGGGACTCAACGTGCACATCGCCCGCCAGGCCCCGCAGCACGTCCTGCGCGTCGGCCAGGAGCACCTCACGCTCGACAACCACTCGCCGCGGCTGCGCACCGCGCTGCGCCGCGCGTACCGGCGCCTCGACGTGATCACCACCGTGACGGAGGCGGACGCCGCCGCGTACCGGCGCAAGATGTGGCTGCCCGGGGTCCACGTCGAAGCCCTCCCGAACAGCGTCCCCGATCCCGCGCTGCCTCCCGCCGACGGCACCGCCAAGGTGGTGATCGCCGCGGGGCGCCTCGTCCCGGTGAAGCGCTACGACCTGCTCATCGAGGCCTTCGCCCAGGTCGCGGCAGCGCACCCGGACTGGCAGCTGCGTGTCTACGGCAAGGGCGAGGAGGAGGCGAATCTGCGCCGGCTCATCGAGCGGCTCGGGCTGTGGAACAACGTGTTCCTGATGGGGGCCGCCACCCCCATGGAGGCCGAGTGGGCCAAGGGGTCGATCGGGGCGGCCGCGTCCAACTTCGAGCCGTTCGGCATGACCATCGTCGAGGCGATGCGCTGCGGGCTGCCCGTCGTCAGCACCGACTGCCCCTACGGCCCCGGCGAGATCATCGAGGACGGGGTCGACGGCCGGCTCGTACCGGTCGGGGACCGCGACGCGCTCGCGGCGGCCCTGCTGGAACTCGTCGCCGACGACGAGCGCCGCCGCCGTATGGGCCGAGCCGCCCTGGACAACGCGCGCCGCTTCGCCCCCGGCCCCGTCGTCACCCAGGCCGAACGCCTGCTGGAGACCGCCGCCGCGGCCAGGAGCTCCGGCCGGACGGCCACCGCACAGCACCACCGCCCCCACAGCCCGCTGGCGGGCCGGGGCCACGCCGCCCGCGACGCCGCCCACGCCGCCGCCACCGGCGTGCTGCGCTCCATACGGAAGGGACGCCGATGAGCACGCCGGAAGACAGCCCGACCCCCACGCACGAGGGTGCGACCCCCGGCCCGCAGCACGAGACGCACCCGCGCGCCGACTGCACGATCGACACCGACGGGCGGCTCACCTTCCGGTTGCCGCCGACCGCGGCCGCACACCCCCGACTGCTGCTGCGGCTGCGGCCCAAGAAGGGCCTGCCCGAGACGGCCCGTCACGTGCTCGACCTGGACACCGACCCGGCCGACGGCCGGCACCACGCCGTACTGGACCCGCATCCGGTCCTCGACGAGGGCCGCTGGGACGTGTACCTGCTGCCGGAACCCGAAGCCGAGCGCCGTCGGCTGCGCCCGGGCCTGCGGGACCTGCGCGCCCTCGTGGACGGCCACCTGCGTGACCGGCCCTCGCCCGTCGCGGTCCGGATCCCGTACGCCACGAAGGACGGCTTCCTCGCCCTCAGGGCCTGGCGGCGCACCGTCCACGCGGAAGCCCGCGGCATCGACCTCAGGGACCGGGCCCTCACCGTCACGGCCCGTCTGCACGGCGGCGAGCTCCACCAGGACGCCACCGTGCGTCTGCGTCTGCGGGGCACCGACACCGTACGGACCGTCGACCCCCGGCTCGACGGCGACGGCAGGGGCTTCTCGTTCACCGCCGGACCCGGGGACCTGACGGTCGGCGGTGGGGGAGCGGCCCGGATCTGGGACGTCTTCGTGCGCCCCGCCGCCGGGGCCCCGCCCGTCAGGGTCGGCCGGCTGCTCGACGACGTGGCGGACCGCAAGCACGTGTTCGTCTACCCGTCGATCGAGGCGGACGGATCCACGCTCCGCCCTTATTACACCGTCGACAACGACCTCGCGATAGAGGTGATGTAACACCGATTCGCCGATATTCCGGACATGAAAATTCCAGGAGTTTCGCATGCTTGTTTCGGTGGCGCGCCGCGACAACCGTGTGTGGATTTTGTGCAATGCGACGGCATAAGCGGGCGGGGGCTGGCTCTCAACAGCCGCAAAACGGAAGGGGACTTGCGGCGATAAGCAAACTCAAGTACCTAGATGAATCATGAACTTGTTCAACCGCGTTGTGCCGTCCCGTCGGCAGGCAGCGCCCTTCCCCCCACAGCACCGCACCGGCGCACCGGAATCCGCCACCGGCGTGCTGCCGGACCCCAGACTGGCGAATCTGTCCGGTGAATGGGTCGTCGACCCCGCCCACAGCAGGATCGGCTTCTCGGTCCGGCATGCCATGGTGACCACCGTGCGCGGTTGTTTCCTGGAGTACGAAAGCCGGCTGTACTTCGACGCGCACGACCCCACACGGTCACGGGCCGATATCACCCTGTTCACATCGAGCGTCGACACCGGAGTGGAACAACGCGACGCGCACCTGGTCGGCCGTGACTTCCTCGACGCCGCGACCTATCCGCACATGCGCTTCACCAGTACGGCGGTGGAGCAGACCGGCGCCGATCTGTTCCGCATGTCGGGCGAGCTGACCATCAAAGGCGTCTCCCGCCCCGTGGTCCTCGACATGACCTACATCGGCAATGTCACCGACCCGTTCGGCTACGACCGTGTCGGCTTCGACGGCACCACCACCATCAACCGCTCGGACTGGGGCCTGACCTACAACAGCCGGCTGGCCGAGGGCGGCGCGATGGTGAGCGAGAAGGTGCGCCTGCAACTCGACATCGCCGCCATCCGCACGCCGCCGTCAACCGGCTGACAGCCCGGCGCCCCCCCCCCGCAGGGCCGCCCGGGCGGCTGACCGCCCGGGCCCCTTCAGGACCCGTCGTCGGCCCCGGCCACGACCCGGAACGTGGCCGGGCCGAGTGTGAGCACCCCGTCGCTCAGCGGGGTGCACCGCACGCCGCCCCGGCCGCGCAGGGCGCGTTGTGCGCCGGGCCCGATCGTCACGTCCATCCAGGCACAGGGCCGGGCGGGACGCTTCACCTCGAACACCACCAGCCCGGTGCCGCAGTCGAGCGAGATCGTCGCACCGACGAGGGAGTCGACGTCGACGCCTTGAAGCAGGATGTTCCGACGGGTGTGCCGCAGGTCCGCGCCGGCCGGGAGGCTCTCGGCGGCCATGAGGGTCACGGCCGCGTTCCGGTGGGCGGGCCGGGCGTAGTAGCGGTCGCCGACCAGGCCCAGCCCACGGCGTACCTCCACCCGGGTGACCCGCTCGTCCGGCGGACCGGGAGACGGCCCGTCCGACGGCCGCCCGGCCAGCCGGTGCGCGGGCGAGACCAGCAGCTGCAGCACCTCCACCTGGGTCATGACGTCCAGCGTAGGTCGTGGTGCGGCCCGGTCCCGGAGCCCCCAGGTCCGGGACGATGCAGGCCCCCTGAAGTGCGGCTCCGTGGTTCCGCGCCTCGGACGATCCAGGTCCCCGACAGCCCGGGCTCCCGCTTCCGAGGGCCGGCGCTCACTTCTCCCGGCGTCCGAGCCCGCCCCCCTCCAGTGGAGGCCGGTCGTCCGCCGCCTCGCCCGCGGTGAGGTGCTCCAGCACCTCGACCAGCTCCTGGCACGCGCGCTCCACGGACCGCCGCGTGTAGATCTGCTCGGTGATCACCGCCGAGAGGATCAGGGCCGTGAGCGCCATCGCCCCGTTGAAGGCCTGCAGCTTCATCATCACCTCG
The DNA here is from genome assembly GCF_021474405.1 of [Streptosporangium] indianense. Classification (GTDB taxonomy): domain Bacteria; phylum Actinomycetota; class Actinomycetes; order Streptomycetales; family Streptomycetaceae; genus Streptomyces; species Streptomyces indiaensis. The sequence goes on along the minus strand of NZ_JAKEIO010000079.1, from coordinate 31,433 downwards.
ACCCGGCTGAGCCGTTCGAACGGTCCGACCCGGTCGGTCGCCGCCACCGTGGTCATGACCGAGGCGAACAGCGCGCACAGCAGGCTGCCCGCCAGCTGGAACCGCAGCGCGGCCCAGATGAGCAGCGGGTAGACGAGGAACAGCAGGCTGACCGAGCTGCGCGCGGCCAGCGGCACCAGACAGCAGGCGATGACCGCCAGCCCCGTCGCCTCCTTCCAGCGCGACACGGGCAGCGGCAGACGTACGCGCGACAGCAGGAGCAGCACCGGCGTGACGATGAGCACGCCCATCGCGTCACCGACCCACCACGCCAGCCACACCGCCCAGAAGCCGGACCATTCGATCTTGTCCGTGGCGATCAGGATCCCGGCGCCGGTGGTCGAGCTGATCAGCATGGCGGTGAAGGCGCCCAGGAACACCAGGGCGAGACCGTCCCGCAGCCGTGCGAGATCGGTGCGGAACCCGGCCCGCCGCAGCAGCAGATACCCGACCACGGGCGCGGCCGTGTTGCCGGCCAGGACGCACAGGGTCGAGGGCGTGAGGGAGGTCAGGGACAGGATGACGAAGAAGGCGCCCAGGGTGATCCCGGGCCAGCATCGCAGTCCGAGGATCAGCAGGCAGGCGACCGCCACACCGGTGGGCGGCCAGATGGGTGTGACGACCGCGCCCTCGACGACCAGCTCCCGCAGCAGCCCCAGTCGAGCGGACACGTAGTAGCAGGCGGCGACGGCCGGCGTCTGCAGAGCGACGACGGCCGGCATGCGCAGATTCCGGCTACCCACCACGGCTTCCCACCACAGCAGCCATGAGACACCGAGGCCGCCGCCTCGGCGAGACAGGAGCGGCGCGGTGCGGCCCTACGGCTGAGCGTCCGGCCCGTCCAGGCCGACGACCAGCACGGCCGCGTCGTCGTCGTGCCCCACGCGTTCGGCTCCCTTGATCACCGCGCCGGCGAGCCCGTCCACGTCCATGCCCGCCACCGCGGCGATGCCCGCGAGCCGCGTCACCTGGTCCAGGCCCTCCTCCAGACGCATGGACGGCCCCTCGACGACACCGTCCGTGAGCAGGACGAACACGCCACCCGTCGTGAGTTCGTAGCGGGTCACCGGATACGGCATCCCGGCCTGCACCCCGAGCGGCGGCCCGCCCTCGTCCTCGGTCTGGCCGGACTTCCCGTCCGCCGTGGCCCAGACGCAGGGCAGGTGCCCGGCCCGCGCGCTCTCCAGCACGCCCCCGCACGGGTCGAGCCGCATGAACGTGCAGGTGGCGAAGAGGTCGGAGCCCAGGGAGAGCAGCAGATCGTTGGTCCGGGCCAGCACCTCGCCCGGATCGCTCGTCACCGACGCCAGCGCCCGCAGACCGGCCCTCACCTGCCCCATGAAGGCCGCTGCCTCGATGTTGTGGCCCTGGACGTCGCCGATGGACAGGCCGATCCGGCCGTCGCCCAGGGTGAAGGCGTCATACCAGTCGCCGCCCACGTTGAGGCCCCGGTACGCGGGCGCGTACCGCACGGCCAAGTGCAGCCGGCGGGCCACGGGGAGGTCCCGTGGCAGCATGCCGCGCTGCAGCGCGATCGCCAGCTCGACCTGGGACCGCTGCATCTCGGCCTGGGCGCGCGCCTGAGCCGTCAGGGCCCCGAGCCTGGTCAGCAGCTCGTCGCCGTCGTCCGTCGTGCCGGTGCGGGACATGGTTCACTCCGGCGAGGATGGCCACGGTAGGTGACGACCGCGAAGGCAAATCACCCGATTTACGTCCATAGGATGATACTCAGGCGAGTGCCTGCCCCACGACTCCAGGCGAGTGCCTCCATCACGACTCCACGGCCCTCAACCGGAGTCCCGCACCGCCTCGGAACCCGTACGCCGTCCGACCGCCGCCAGCACGAACGTCACGCTGATGAGCAGCGCCCAGGCTCCGAACTTCTGCACCCCCACCGGCTCCCAGCCGTGCTCCTGATACGGATACCGCCACGCACCGGCCAAGGTCGCCAGATTCTCCGCCACCCACAGGAAGAACCCGATCAGCACGAACGACAGCGCCAACGGCATCCGCCGGCGTACGCCGCGCACCGTGAACCGCACCGACGTCCCCAGCGTGACGGCCACGAGCAGGCCCGCCAGCACCCAGCGCAGGTCGGGCAGCCAGTGGTGGCTGAAGAAGTTGACGTAGACGGCCGCGGCGGCCAGGGCCGTCGCACGCGGCCGGTAGCGTACGAGGCCGAGGTCGAACAGATGCCAGGCGCGGCAGACGTAGCTGCCCACCGCCGCGTACAGGAACCCGCCGTACAACGGGACACCGGCGAACTTCAGCACGGCCGGCTCCGGGTAGCTCCAGGAGCCCAGCGACACCTTCACCAACTCGAAGGCCAGGCCGATGACGTGGCAGACGGCGATGACGGCGACGTCCCGCCCGCTCTCCCAGCCGCGTGCCCAGAACACCAGGGTGAGCAGCACGCCGTAGACGACCAGGAGGTCGTAGCGTGCCAGGGGCAGATCGGGCAGCAGCGCCGAGACGGCCACGCCGGACAGCAGGGCGAGGGCGAAGGCGCAGGCCTGCGCCTGGGTCCAGGCGAAGGCGACCAGCTGACGAACCGGTGCGGCCCCGGGGCCGGCGATGCTTGCGGGGATCATGGTGCCCAGTAGGACGGCCCCTCGCGGCTACCGGTTGCAGGAGACGTCCCGGTCCGATGCCCTGCCGTCCGTGTACTCCCGTGCCTGCGCCACGGCCTGCCGCAGCAGCAGGGAGAGCCGCCGCTCGGCGTCCGGTGCGGCGCACAGCACCCGCAGAGCCGCTTCGAGGTGCCGTCGCCCCGGCCCGCGCCACCACAGCAGATCGGCGACCCGGGACACCGCACCACCCGTGGGCGCGTGGGCCAGTCTCCGCGCCCGCCGCCGGCACACGCGGCGGTACCGCGCCAGGGGCCGCGATGCGGGCTTCACCCGACGTGCGGCGTCCACGACCGTGCCGACGAGCAGCGGCGCGTAGTCCCGGCCCGGGGGGTGGGCGTCGGCGAGGTCGGCGGCCAGCGGCCACAGCGCGCGTCGGGCGTCGTCGCCGACACCGTCGTTGACCACCCGGGCCAGGGCCGCGAGCGCCGGATGCGTCCCGGCCGGGCTGTCGGTGAAACGACCGGAGGCCAGCAGGGCTGCGGCCTCCATCAGGCAGGCGCCGTCGTCCGGGTGCAGGTGCGCGAACCGTGCGGGCGAGGGAAGACCGTCCGGGACCCCGGCGGGGGCTCCCGGGGGCCACCGGCGGTCAGGACGAGCGTTCATGGGCGGCCTCCGGCTGTGCTCACAGACCGGTGACGGCGTGCAGGAACAGGTAGAGCGCCGCCGCCGGGATCCCCGCGCCGGGAAAGGTGAGGATCCAGGCGGTACCGATCGAACGGGCCACCTGCCAGCGTACGGCGGAGAAACGCCGGGTGGCACCGGCGCCGAGGATCGCCGCGGTGATCGTCTGCGTGGTGGAGATCGGCGCCTTCACCAGGAACGCGGTCGTGTACAGGACGGTCGCGGCGGCCGTCTCGGCGGCGAACCCGCGCGGCGGATCGAGGTGCACGATGCGCCGCCCGAGCGTGGTGATGATGCGGCGCCCGCCCGTGTACGTACCGGCGGCCATGGCGAGCGCCACGGCCGCGATCACCCACACCGGCACCGAGAAGCCGTCCTGCCAGCCGGCCGTGACCAGCGCCAGCACGATGACACCCATGGTCTTCTGCGCGTCCTGCAACCCGTGCCCCAGCCCCATGGCGGCGGCGGAGACGGTCTGCGCCATGCGGAAGCGCCCCATGGTGCGGTGGGGTTGCGCATGGCGGAACGCCCACAGGATGCCCGTGTGCAGCAGGTACCCGAGCACCACGCCGACCAGTGGGGACAGCAGCATCGGCAGGATGACCTTGTCCAGGATGCCCGACCAGTGCACCGTGGCGGACGCGGCGAGCGCGGCACCGACCAGCCCGCCGATCAGAGCGTGCGAGGACGAGGTGGGCAGCCCCCGCCACCAGGTGAAGACGTTCCATCCGATGGCGCCGAGGAGCGCGCACAGGACGAGCAGCAGACCCGAGGTCGCCTCGGGCGCCCCGATGATGCCGCTGCCGACGGTCTCGGCGACCCCGGTTCCCAGGAAGGCCCCGCAGAAGTTCATCACCGCGGCCATGGCCAGGGCCACGCGGGGCGTCAGGGCCCTGGTGGAGATGGAGGTGGCGATCGCGTTCGCGGCGTCGTGGAAGCCGTTGGTGAAGTCGAACGTCAGCCCCACGATGATGATCAGCACCACGAGAGTGAGCTCCATGCCCGATCACCTTCCGACGCCGGCCGCACGGTTCCATCGTGCGCTTCCCGGGCGGACCGGGCCGGGTGACTACGCCAGGTGAGGCAGGCCGAGCGGGGGAGGCCGAAGGAGACCAATGCCCGGCTTTACGGTGTCCTGATGCGATCTGTACCTACCTGGGCGCTGGTGTCATCCGGGTGTGCACCCGTCTTCCTGATCATGGGCTGGCTGGTCGCGGCATCGTTGCAGGGCCCCCCGTACGACCCCGCCGCCCAGACGATCAGCGTCCTCGCGGCTCCCGGTAGCCAGGGGTCCTGGGTGATGACGGCGGCCTTCGTCGCCCTGGGGTTCTGTCATCTGCTGACGGCCTGGGGTCTGCGCCCGGCCGCGACCGCGGGGCGGGTGGCCCTGGCGGCCGGGGGAGTGGCGGCGCTGGCGGTTGCCGTGTTCCCGGCACCGAGCAGCGGCGGTTCGCTGAGCCATGGTTCGGTGGCCGCGGTGGGCTTCGCCGTCCTGGCGGCGTGGCCCGTGCTGGCGGCCCGGGCCGGTACGGCCGTGCCGTGGGCGCTGCGTCCCTTCCCGTGCCTGGGGGCGACGGCCGTCATGGCGGTCGGTGCGGCCTGGTTCCTGGTTGAGCTGCACCTCCACGGCGTGGCCGGCGTGGCCGAGCGTGCCGTGACGACTCTCCAGTCGTTCTGGCCGTTCGTCGTCGTCCTCTCCTGCCTGCGCGGACCGCTGCGCGAAGGTGCTCCGAACTGACCCGAGGCTGCACGTCTGTTGACAGGTACGGACCAAGGACGGGACATTGAGAGCGCTCTCACACCAGCCAACCGTCGAACGGAGGCAGAGCGTGCTGCGAACTCTCAGGAACCGGGCCACGGCCGCGGGGCTGTCCCTGGCCACGGTCCTCGCCGGCTCACTGCTGGCGACCGGAACGGGAGCGCCGGCCCATGCCGCCGTCCCGGCGACCATCCCGCTGAAGATCACCAACAACTCGGCCCGCGGTGAGCAGCTGTACATCTACAACCTGGGCACGGAACTCTCGACCGGCCGGCAGGGCTGGGCCGACGCGAGCGGCACCTTCCACCCCTGGCCCGCCGGCGGCAACCCGCCTTCTCCCGCCCCCGACGCCTCGATAGCGGGCCCGGCGTCAGGGCAGTCGGCCACGATCCGCATGCCCAAGTTCTCCGGCCGCGTCTACTTCTCCTACGGCCAGAAGCTGGTCTTCAAGCTCACCACCGGCGGCTTGGTCCAGCCCGCCGTGCAGAACCCGACCGACCCCAACCGCAACATCCTGTTCAACTGGTCCGAGTACACGCTCAACGACTCGGGCCTGTGGATCAACAGCACCCAGGTCGACATGTTCTCCGCTCCGTACGCGGTGGGAGTGCAGCGGGCCGACGGCAGCACCGCGAGCACGGGCCGGCTCAAGCCCGGCGGGTACAACGGCTTCTTCAACGCCCTGCGGGGCCAGCCCGGAGGCTGGGCCAACCTGATCCAGACGCGTCCCGACGGCACCGTCCTGCGCGCGCTCTCGCCGCTGTACGGCGTGGAGACCGGTGCCCTGCCGGCCACCGTCATGGACGACTACATCAACCGCGTCTGGCAGAAGTACACCAGCGCGACCTTGACGGTCTCCCCGTTCGCCGACCAGCCCGGCACCAAGTACTACGGCCGGGTCTCCGGTGGCGTCATGAACTTCACCAACGGCTCCGGAGTGGTCGTCACGAGCTTCCAGAAGCCGGACGCCTCTTCCGTCTTCGGCTGTCACCGCAGGCTCGACGCCCCGAACGACCAGGTGCGCGGCCCGATCTCGCGCACGCTGTGTGCGGGCTTCAACCGCTCGACCCTGCTGGTCAACCCCAATCAGCCCGATGCCGGCGCCACCGACTTCTACAAGGACAACGTCACCAACCACTACGCGCGCAAGATCCACGCCCAGATGGCCGACGGAAAGGCGTACGCCTTCGCCTTCGACGACGTCGGCCACCACGAGTCGCTCGTCCACGACGGCAACCCGCGTCAGGCCTATCTGACGCTCGAACCCCTCAACTGACCTGTCCCCCTGAGGCCGCCGGTGCCACGAACTCTGCGTGGCACCGGCGGCTTTCTGTACGGGCCCCGCCGCAACGGCCACAACAGGCAGGTGGTGACGCAAAGTTGGCCCTTCATCAGTTCTGAAAATCAATTACAACTTTGCCATCTCTTGGTGTAGTTGGGTCGCCGATTACGTGAGCCTCGTTGGCATCACACAGCGACCACAGTCCCGTCCGGAACAACGGCAATTGTGGCCACTTTCCCCCCACGCACATGCGAGGCAACAACGATGACGAGGAACGACGCCCTGCGGTACGGAAGCCGCACGCTCGCGCTGACGGCGACCGCGCTCGGGGTGATCGCGACGGCAGTGCCCGCCGCGGCCGAGGAACAACCCACCGCGGAGCAGATCATGGCCGACTGCGCCTCCGGAGCGGGCAAGTGCAGCTTCAACGACCCCCAACTCGGCAAGGCCTACCTCGGTGAGCCCCGCCAGGTCTCCGAACTGCTCTTCAACTGCACCGACTCGGCCGCCTCCCAGTCGATGTCCTGGGCCGACACCGTGGGCTCCTCCCACTCGGTCGGAGGCTCCGTCACGGTGGGCGGCGGCATCGAAGGCATCATCACGGCGAGTGTGACCGCGACCTACAACTACACCTGGCAGAGCTCGCACACGGAGACGAGTTCCTTCACAGTGACCGTGAAGCCGGGAGAGGTGGGCTGGATCTCCCGTGCCCAGGTGATGCGGCAGATATCCGGCACGTGGCAGACCCACTACGACGACCCCAAGTGGGGGCACTACTACTGGTTCGTGCCCGACACCGTCACCGGCCCGGCCCCGAACGGCACGGACGGCAAGCACAGCGCCGTCGTGGTCAAGTCCCGCAAGATGACGACCGGCGAGAAGAAGCTGTGCGCCGACGGCTCCACCCGGAACAAGGTCTTCACCCGCAGCCACTGATCCGGTCCGCCCCCTCGGCAGGCCTCGTGGCGGCGCTTCTCGCCGCGGAGGCCTGCCACGGGCGGGTGGTGCCTGCCCGGCGCACGCCGATCGGCCCCGCCGGACGGTTCTCGCCCGGCGGGGCCGACGGCTGGACCGGACGGGACCGGAGGTCTGCCCGCGGCGTCGTCACCTGCTCGCGGCGGTGACCGTGGCGGGGTCGACGCCGGTCAACTCGACGATGCGGTGCGGTGCCACACCGGCGGCCAGTGCCTTTCCGATCAGGCCGTCCCGCCCGTCCGCGCAGTCACGGTAGGCGAGCAGTTCCTGCTCGACGCGGGCCAGCGGCTGCGGGACCATCTCGTGGCGCAGGCGGCTCAGCTCCTCCTCGCTCAGCGGGACGGGCAGTCGCTCGGCCTCCTCCGGCACGGCCGCCGTCTCCTCCGGCGGCAGCAGGCGCAGATGGGGCGAGGTCGGCGTGCTTCCCTGGGCCTCGAGCCAGGCACGGACCGCGGGGGTGTCCATGCAGGCGAGTTCACCGACGGCGGCCGGCGCCACCCCGAGCTGCGTGGACGCGTCGTCAAGCAGGAACAGATAGGCGTCGTCGGTCATCCTCGGCTCCTTCTCCAAAGGCGTGCTGAACGACATCCCATTACCCCGCCGCGCCCGTCTTACCGGGACCACCAGGCACTCAATCGGGTGAGACGGCATGGCGCCGGGTCTCGGCGATGTGGAGGTCGATGTGCGAGGCCAGGGTGAGCGCGTCCTGGGGCTCGTCGGCCCGGAAGGACACGCGCCGCAGCAGGATCACGTCGTCGAGGGCGATGCCTTCGCGGGCGAGGACGAAGAGCAGGGTGAGGAAGGCGCAGCGGGCGTTGCCGTCGTCGAAGGGATGGAAGAAACAGACGTCGAGGTGGGCGCGTGCGGCGCGAGCGGTCAGGGGGAGGGGCGGCTCGGCCTCGTGCGTGCTCTCGGCCAGGCAGGCATCCAGGCGGCCCTGGAGGCCGGGGGTGATGCCGTAGCGTTCCCGGCCGCCCTTCGCGAAGGCAGGCAGGGTGCGCAGTGGCGGGAGCTGTGGGGTGCCCAGGACGTGCTGCTGCCAGCGGCGCAGCAGCCCGACGTCGAGGCGGGCGCCGCGCGCGGCGTCGGATCGCATCAGCTCCAGGGCGGCGAGCAGGCCTTCGGCCCGGGCCGGGTCCAGGGCGCCGTCGAAGCCGCGGATGTCCTCGGCCGCGCCGTCGCGACGCGGGATCGCCGGTCCGTGCGGGCCGCTGTCCCGGGCCTGCTGCCACGGCACACTTCGCCGCACCGACAGCCAGCGTTCGAGGTGGTCCGGCAGCGGTTCGGCGGACCGAGCACGGTCGGACGGCCGTAGCGACCGCGCGAGCTGCTCCGCGACGTCGTCGACCAGTGCGGAGTCGGGGCCGGTCCAGCTCTCGAACCGCCCGCCGATCGCATGGCCGACCAGCTCCTGCGCGACGTCGGGCGCGACGTCCCAGCGGTCGAGGAACCAGGTGAGTACCTGCCCGCAGTGCCCGTGCCAGCCGCTGCCGCAGCCGGTGCGGTCGGTCACCTGGAGGATCAGATTGCGGGCCGCGCGCTCCCACAGGAGCCGGTCGTCCTCGACGGTGCCGAGGTTCAGCGGGTACGCCTCGATCCATCCGGCGAGGCTCTCTAGCCACGCGCGCCATTCACACAGCGCCGCGACCACGCGGGGGAGTGTCTCCTCGGGGGTGGTGATCGAGTCACGCGGGCAGCACCAGTGCCCGACCGGCCCGCCGTCGAAGTCCCCTTCGTGCAGGTATCGCCACGCGGGCAGCTTGCCACACCGGTCCCGGACCCGATCAAGTCGATTACAGCCGGGCCGCGCTCGTCTGCTGCGACGCCGGCTGGTGACGCCACACCGCTCAGCACCCGGATCCGGCTGCCTCCCACCCCGCTGTCCCGTCCTCCAGTGCGGCCCCCCAGGGCTGGGGGCCGCTGCCGTCCGTCCACGCCTCCAGGCCCTCCCGGTTCACGCACACGATCCCGCACTGCTCGGCGTACTCCAGCGCCGGCGCCGTGAAGTCGCTCGTGGTGACCAGCACGGCCAGATCGGCCTCGTGCACGCTGAAGCACGTGCCGCCGAAGCGCTGCAGATCCTGCGAGCCGACGCGGTTCGACTCGCCGTACTGCTTGCACTGGATGACGGCCCGGCGCCCGTCGGGTGTCACAGCCATGACATCAGCGCCCAAGTCCCCGGCACCTCCGACGACTTCGACCTCCGTGCAGCCGTCGCGTTCACACAGCCCGGCGATCGCCTCCTCGAACCCCTCCGGCGTCAGGGCGTCGTAGTCGACGACGACGGCGGCGATGGGGGTGGTGGGGGCTGTGGCGGAGACGGGTGCGGGCACGGACTCAGCGGGGTCCGGGGCGTCCAGTACCTCGGCTGCTTCCCTGGCCGCCTCGTCCAGGGCGGCCGCCGCCCGACGCGCCACACCCGCCAGACGCCACCGGCGCCGTAGGCCGAGGCAGCCGGCGACGGCTATCGCGACCAGCACGAACACCCAGGCGGGGCGCCGCTCCACGGCACCCGCCGCCACCCGGGCGGCCAGTCCCAGGGCACACACGACCACGGCGAGAAACACGAAGAACAAGGCCGTCGACCGAAGATCGAATCCATAGCGGCTCCGGTTCACGAACGGCGTACGACGCACAGGCACTGTCACGACATCCCCCCTCATGGGACCCCTCAGGGGGCCAACAGCAAGATCACCCCCAGCGTCTTCCCAAGATCACCGGCTTCACCGCCAAGCCCCATGTGCGAAGCCCCACTTGTGGATGCCGACCTGGCCGAGAGGGGGCGGGGAAGGGGCGTCGAAGGCAAGTGGCCCGCCGAAGCGGCGGGCTAGAGTGACGTCCATGGCAAACGAGCGTTCGACCGGTCCGGCGGGCTTCAGGTAGTCCGCCAGGAGATACCTGGCGCTGGCTGCGAACGGAGTCCGGTGTCCCGCACCGCCCACCACCTGTCCCCCTCACCGAGCCGAAGCACTCGCGACGTCCCGTCAGGAGCCCCTTGGCGTTCGGTGATCCTCTACGACCTGAGGTACAGCGCACGCAGCCTCACCGACGCCACGCGAGCGTCCCGAAGGCCGCGACCCCGGTCGATCCGCCGCACGGTGAAGGTCTACTCGTTCGCCCGACGCGGCCGGGACCGTTCCATCACCGCATGGTCGGCGCTGGAGGAACGCCGGGAGCGGCAGCGGCTGCGAGCCCGAGTGGAAACACTGCTGGGCCTGGTGCACACGGGCCTCGACGCACACGCACTCGACGCCGTGGACTCGGTGGACATTCCGCCGGCGCGCCACAGGCGCAACGCGCTCTGGCAGGCATAGCCCGCCACCGCGGCCGCGGTGACAACGCCCGCACGCGTGGTCGCGCAGGAAGGCAGCGATGCCGTCGCGGGAGGGGTGGTTCGGCAAGGGAGCCGGCTTGTCCTGGAGGACCGAGGTGACAACGGCGGCGGCAGGTTCGGTGTTGCTGTAACGGTGACCCGATCCGTCCGCTCCCAGTGGCGATCGACCGCTCCGTGACGCAACGGACGCCGGCCGGCTCGTACCGGGACCGACTTGAGGAAGGGTCTGCGTACCACGCGCGGCTACGGGCCGGAGATCCGCGGACCGATCGCGGCCCTGCTCCGCGTCGGCCGCCCCGGGCATGCTCACCCGGCGACGGTGTCGGCATGACGGTGGGCCACCCGCCACGCGCCGTCCTCGCGGCGGTACACCTGGGTGGCCCGCAACGTGTAGGTGCGTGGTTGCCCGTCGACGGAGGCGGAGGTGTGCTCCAGGCCGGCCGTGTAGGCCATGTCTCCCAAGACGTCGCACGCCAGCAGTTCGAAGACGTAGGACGTGCAGTCGGAGAAACTCCCCTCCAGCGTGGCGAAGAGACGGTCCAACTCCTCCTGCCCCCGGGCGTTGCGCCACGCTCCGAGGACGCTCACGGGCTCGTTGCGCGACCAGAGCGCGCGGCGGGGAGCCGCGTCACCGTTGTGCAGCGCAAGCTCAGCCTCGTACAGGGCGGTCTTGACCCACCCCAGGAATTCGTCATGGTCGGTCATGCCTTCATCTTCGGCCGGGACACACGCGATGCCCGCGATTTCGGGCGGCGGCGCGCGGTGACTCCACGGACCGCGCTGTCAGTGGTGGCTGAGAGGCTGAACGGATGAACGGCGACGAGCAGCTGCTGCGCGGCCGGGTCTACGGCCACGACCACGACGACCCCGACCCGGGCCCCCGTCCCGGACGCACCTATGCTCAGCTCATCGGCGGGCCGCTGGACGGGCTGCTGCTGGACGTCACGGGCTGGACGCCGGACGAGCTCGGCACGGGGGCCGCCCTCCCCACCGAACTCGGAAGGTTCCCCGGCGGTCGCGCGCTGTACGACTCCGCCCCCGAAGCCCCGCGCGCACCCGGCCCTGGGGTGACGTGCGGTTTCCACTACCGCGGCGATGCTCCTTGACCGGTGACGAGGGTGGAGGAGACGTGGGCCAGGGCGGGGTCCGCAGGGATGAAGAACGTCTCGACTCCCGCCAGTTCGTGGTTCATGCGCGCCATCGGCATCTCGTAGTCCAGGTCGGCAACGCCACGTACGCCGCGGACGACGACGCCGATCCCGGCACGGCGGCAGTAGTCGACCAGCAGACCGCCGGTGTAGGAGTCGACCGTGACGTTGCTCAGGCCGTCCGCCGCCGCGCGGAGCCGGTCGAGCCGCTCGGCGACGGGGAAGCGGCCGGACTTGCTCGGGTTGAGCATGACGCAGACTACGACCTCGCCGAACAAGGCGGCGGCGCGGCGGAGTACGTCCTGATGCCCTGGAGTGACCGGGTCGAAGGATCCTGGGAAGAGGGCTCGCATGACCGGAGAAGATAACAGGGCCGGAACAGCGGTCGGTTGCCCCACGCTCAGGAGTACGCGGGCCACCCACGTACCCGTCAGCTGCCGGTCAGAGCGCGGTCGAGGAGCAGGAGCAGCCGGTCCCAATGGCGTTGCACCCGGTCGGGGTCGAAGGCGTCGGTGTCGGACATGGTGAAGCCATGGACGGTGCCGGGGTAGATCTCGGAGGTGTGGTCGATACCCGCGGCGTCCAGCGCCTCGTTGAGCTCACCGAGACCCTCGGGCGTCAGGTCGGACGCGGCGTGCCCGAGATGCACCTCCGCGGAGCGCCCGTCGAGGTGTGGGGGGGGGCGAGCGGCTGGTGCCGTGGGGGGAGGCAGGACCACCCCGAACGCGCCCGTGTCGCACGGCCTTTTCCTCCGAGCCGGGCTCGACGCCGCCCTCGGGAGCGTGCGTGTAAAACCGGGCTGATAGACGGCGCGGATCGGGGTACTTGCGTCGGCATGGCTTCGGAAACTGATCACGCTGAGTCCGTACGAGCCCTGCGGCAGCTGCGCCGGATGCGCACCTTTTACGCCGGGGGAGCGGTTCTGTGGGCCGCTTCGGCCGGGTCGGCGGGGTGGGCCGACCCGGGAAGCAGGCAGATGTGGGTGTCGGTGGTGTTCCTGGTGGTGTTCGCCTCCCTGCTGGCCATGACGGCCCTGTGGCTGAGGCGCGGGCAGGCCGACCGGCCCGCCGAGCCCGTCCACCACGCCGCCCCCCGCAGGACGGCCTGGCGACGCCACGCCAACGCCTGAGCGGGGGCGCCCCCCCGGAGGGAGGGCTCAGTGCAGCCTGGGGCGGTAGATGAGTTCCTGGATGTGACCGTCGAGCGTCCGGGCCTCGATCAGCTCCAGGTCGAAGTCTGCCGCACCCCGGAAGACCGGGTCCAGGCCGGTCCGGCCGGTGATGACCGGAAAGAGCGTCACCTGCAAGCGGTCGACCAGACCGGCGGCCATCAACGCCCGGTTCATCGACAGGCTGCCGTGTGAACGCAACGGTACGTCGGACTCCTCCTTGAGCCGGGCGACCACGTCGACCGCGTCACCGCTCACCACGGTGGCGTCCGGCCAGTCGAGGGGGCCTTCGAGCGTCCTCGACACCACCGTCGTCGGCAGGTTCCTCATCCGCGTCACCCACGGGTCACGCACGTCGGAGTCCTCCGTACTCGTGGCCAGCATCTGCGCGAAGGCCCGGTAGGTGTTCGCCCCGAAGACCATCCGTTGCCCCTCGCCGTACAGGGCGAGGCGGCGATCGAGCAGTTCGGGTCCTTGTTTGCCCCAATAGCCGGTCCAGTCGGCGCTTGCGGCGCCGTAGCCGTCGAGGCTGGAGAAGACGTCGAACGTGTAGGGGGCGGTCATGTCGTCCTCCTCGCGAGCGGCCGCTCGGGATGCGTACGGCCCGATGATCATCTGTCCAGGTGCCTCTCGCCGACCGTCGCACTCACAGACCCGCCGCGCCCCGAAACTCGTCGCCATGACCACCACACGGGACCGCCGACCCCTCGAACGGCGGAAGGCACGCGGAACACCCGGCTGCCGGGCCGTGGGCGAAAAGGCCGCGCGGCCGTCTCCTGACCCGGGCATGATCTCCCCCGTGTACGGGGGCAGCGGACAGCGACGGTATGCCTTGACGGAGTCGGAGCACGGCCACGTCTGGGGCGTCTGCGACGAGGTGCAGGGACTGTTCCGGGAGCCCCGGCGTGCCGTCTACGAACTCTTCGACTGGGCGGCCGACGGCACCGATGTGCGTGGCTGGGTCGGCTGCCGGGTGTGGCTCGTTCCAGAGGACAGGACACTCGACCCCTGGCTGCTGGAAGACGCGGAGAGTCTCGGTCGGCAGGGGCGATCGGGTGCCCTCGTCCTCACGGGCCTGGACGACTACATGGGCCCGCCCGAGGGGTACCGGCGTCCGGTACGCCTGCACGACGGGTACCGATGGCTGGGATCATGTCGGGAGTTCGCCCGGGTCCTGCTCGACGAGCAGCCCGCTCCGTCGCTCGTCCTACGGGGCCTCGCCCCGAGCGACCGGCTGCGGCGTGCCCTGGCGACGGGCACCCGACGTGCGCTGGACCTGGACGAGGCCTGGCTGGAGATACGGGACGACCACGGCGCGCCGCTCACCGACCGGCTGCTGCGGCCCAAGGTCCGCGCGTGGCGCCCCTCCTCGCATGGACCGGCTCTGATCGACCTGGAGCTCCAGGACGAGGTCGAAAGGCCCGTGCCCAGATACGCCCGCCCCGTCTGGGACCGATGGCTCGCCGGTCCGCCGGAGACGGCCGGAGCGTGGACGGGACTGGACACCCGGCAGCGCGAGGCGTGGCTCGAACTGGTCCGCGAGCGGGGCTGCCGACTCGACCGCCGGAGCCGCCCGGCCGGAGGCGTGTACGAGCTGGAGGGCCGGCACATCACCGACGAGCCGGGCCTCTTCCTCGCACTCGGCGAAGCCGTCAACGGGCCGGGCGGCTACTTCGGCGGCTGCGTGGACGCACTCGCGGACTGCCTGCGCGGCGGCTTCGGCTACACAGCACCCGCAACCCTGCTCTGGCGGAACGCCGCCACGGCGCGAGACCATCTCTCCCACGTCCTGACAGCGAACGGCACGCACTACGACCTGGTCGCTCTGGCGCTGGAGGTCTTGGCCGAGGGCCGGATACGGGTCGTCTGCGAGTGAGTCTTGCGTATGCCATGCCCGCACTACGACAGCGAACCGGGGCGTCGTACCTCCTACCGAGGAGCCGTGGCCTCAGGGATGTCGGCCGGTGGCACGGGGCCGCCGAGCGGGCGGTGCCGTGTCGGTTGCTCCGTGGTTCGTCTGACACGCGGTAGGCGGTCACAGGTGCCGATCACCCTCACGCGGGTACACGCGCCGCATGTCCGAGGTGATCCAAGCAGGTGGTTGGGGGCTGCTGGCAGGAAGTGCGCTCCTGCTGGGAGCGGTGTTCGGCTACGGGATGCGCGTCTCGCAGAAGGTCATCGCGCTGGTGATGGCGTTCGGTGCCGGCGTGCTTCTCTCCGCCGTCTCCTTCGAACTGGTCGGCGAGGCATACGAACAGGGCGGGCTCGGACCGGCGGCTGTCGGGACACTGGCCGGAGCGGCTGCCTACACGGGAGGCAATCTCTGGCTCGCACGCCGGGGCGCTCGCCACCGCAAGCGATCCGGCTACCACAGCGAGCAGACGCAGCCGTCCGAGGAACAGCAGAGCGGCTCGGGCCTGGCCCTGGCGCTGGGCGCGCTGCTCGACGGTGTGCCCGAGTCGGCGGTGATCGGCGTCAGTCTGCTCGACGGTGGCGCGGTCAGCCTCGTGACCGTCGCTGCGGTGTTCATCAGCAACATCCCGGAGGGTCTGTCCAGTTCGGCCGGGATGAAGAAGTCCGGCCGCAGCAAGGGGTACGTCTTCGCCGTGTGGGGCGCCATCGCCGTCGCGAGCACCGTGTCCGCCGTCCTCGGGTACGCCGTCCTGGGCGGTTTCTCGCCCACCGTGATCGCGGGCGTGACGGCCGTGGCCGCCGGTGCGATCCTCGCCATGATCGCCGACACCATGATCCCGGAGGCCTTCCAGGAAGCGCACCTGGCGATCGGACTCGTCACGGTCAGCGGCTTCCTGGTCTCCTTCGCGCTGTCCCACGCCTGACCCTTCATCCCAGGGGTTGTCCCCTCGGTGACCGGCCTGTGCGGGACTGTTCCTGCCCGCCCCTCCCCGCCACCATGGGTGGCACGCACGCGAGCCGGGGGAGGACGCGGCATGACGACGCGTACGGAATCACAGGCCGCTTCACCGGGGCGGCGGCCGGAGCTGGACGCGATACGCATGCTGGTGGTGATCGGGCTGATCTTCTTCCACTCGGCACTGGTGTTCGCGACGGAGGGCGACTTCTACGTCACGAACTCCGAGACCACGGAAGTCGTCACCGTCATCGCCGGGTTCGGGGTGGTCTGGGCGATGCCGCTCCTGTTCCTGATCTCCGGCCTGGGCGCCCGGCATTCGCTCCAGCGCCGTGGTGAAATCCGTTTCGTCACGGAGCGCCTGCTGCGACTGGGCGTTCCCCTGCTCGTCGCGACCGTCCTCCTGAACCCGCTGCCGCAGTGGCTCCGGCAACGCGCGTCCGACCCCGGCTACGACGAGTCGTACCTCGCGTTCCTGCCCCGCTTCTTCGATGTGCACGTGGAGTTGGACGAGTTCCCCTTCCTGGTGCAAGGGCGGTACTTCGAGACCGGTCACCTGTGGTTCGTCGTGCTGCTGCTGACGTTCTCCCTCATGCTGGCCTGCCTCCACCGGTGGCTGCCGCACGCGCCTGCCCGACGTGCCATGGACCGTATGGCGGAGGCGGTGTCCTTGCGGCGAGGCCTCGTGCTGCTTCCTGCCCTCGCCTTCGCCGCCCTCTGCGCCTTCGCCGGCATGGAGGAGGACTACGCGGGCTGGCACCGATGGTCGTACCTGCTCTTCTTCGCCGCCGGTTTCGTCCTGGCCACCGACACGCGCTGGCGCACCGCCATGCGGCGTGATGCGCGTACGGCGGCCTGCCTCGGCGTGTTGTTGTTCGTCTCGGCGGCCCCCGGTTTCACCACCGTCGACGACCCCTTCACACAGACGACCCCCCTGGCCGTCGCATCACGCGCCCTGTTCGGGGCGGCCGGATGGTGCCTGGTCGTCGCCATCCCCGGCCTCCTCGACCGCCCAGGACGCCGACCGCCACAGGAGCCCCTGATGCCACCGGAAAGGGCCTCGCGTCGACGCGCCTACGGCTATCTCGCCGCCGCGGTCCTGCCGCTGTACGTCCTCCACCAGCCGATCGTCGTCGCCGTCGCCTACGCCGTGGTGCGCTGGTCGGCGCCGATCGCGGTCGAGTACCTGGTGCTGGTGACGATCTCCCTCACCCTGACCCTGACCGCATACGAACTGCTGGTGCGCCGGACACGCCTGACGCGCTTCCTGTTCGGCATGCGGGCCTGACGCCCGCCGCCTGACGCCCGATCCGACCTCGGCTCAGCAGCGTCGTCCGTTCGCCGTCCGGGTCTCCAAGGCGTGCAGGACGGCCACCATGTCCCGCTCCCCATGGCCCTGTTGGACGGTCTCGTCGTAGAGCGCGTGGCACACGTCGAGGAGCGGAGACGTCAGGCCTGCCCCGCGGGCGGCCTCGGCGATCAGACGGTTGTTCTTCAAAACGTCCACGGCGGCGGCCTGGACGGAGAAGTCACGCTCCAGCAGTTTCGGCGCCTTGCCCCGGGACACGGCACTGGCCATGGGGCCGGCATCCAGAACGTCCCGGAGGAGGCGCTGGTCGAGACCGTGCCGCTCCGCGAAGTGGAACGCCTCGGCGAGTCCCGTGACCAGGGTGATCAGGAACAGATTCACCGAGAACTTCATCAGCAGCGCACCCGGGACAGCCCCGCAGGCGAACGTCTCACGGCACATCGGCGCGCACAGGGTCCGTACGGCCGCCACCGCTTCCTCGTCGCCCGCCAGCATTCCCACCAGTTCGCCCCGCTCGGCAGGGACACGGCTGCCGGAGACCGGGGCCTCGACGTACCGCCCGCCCGCGGCCCGGACGTCCTCCTGGAGGTCGCGGGAGAAGCGGGCCGAGGTCGTGCCCATGTGCACGACGGTACGGCCGGCCACACGCTGGGCGAAGTCCGGTGTGCCGCGCCCCAGCACCGTGTCCACGGCCGCCTCGTCGGCCAGCATGAGGAACACGGTCGCCGCCCGGCGGAAGACCTCGGCGGCACTCACCGCCACCTCGGCGCCGGCGCCCCGCAGCGCCTCGCAGCGCTGCGAGGTGCGGTTCCAGACCACGAGAGGTGTCCCGGCCCGGGCGAGACGCAGGGCCATGGGCTGCCCCATGACACCCAGACCGATGAAACCGACGTACATGACGCACCGCCTTCCCGGGCTCTGCGCGCAGGCCGAGCCGTCCTCGCCGCCGCCGAGCCGAGCTCACCACCCTCGACTATGACCGCGGTCATAGTAGCGGTGATTATGACCGCGGTCATAGACTGCGGACCCGGGCGCGAGGCGCGAGAACGGCGCGGGTGAACCCGGTGAACGCGGCGAGCGGGGATGGAGGTCGACGATGGCGAAGGCCGAACGGGGACCGCGCGAGCGGATGGTCTTCAGCGCGGCCCAGTTGATCCGCCGCGACGGAGTCCACTCCACCGGCATGCGCCAGGTCGCCGCCGACGCGGCGGCGCCACGCGGATCACTCCAGCACTACTTTCCCGGCGGCAAGACGCAGTTGGTCGACGAGGCGGTGGGCTGGGCCGGGCGGTACGCGGCCCGCCGTGTCCCGCGCTTCCTGGCCGCGCTGCCCGAGCCGACGCCGAGCGGGCTCTTCGCCGAGATGGTGCGTCAGTGGACCGACGAGTACGAGGCCGCCGGCTTCGCGGGCGGATGCCCGGTGGCCGCCGCCACGGTGGAGTGCGCGGAGTCGGTCCCCTCCACACGGACCGCCGCGTCCGGGGCCTTCTCGACGTGGACCGGCGCGGTCGCCGAGGCCCTGACCGGAATGGGCGTCCCCGAGGAACGGGCCGGTGCACTGGCCACGCTCATGATCAGCAGTCTGGAGGGAGCGATCCTGCTCGCGCGCGCCGAGCAGGACGTCCGGTCCCTGACGACCGTGGCCCGGGAACTGGGCCCTCTGCTCGACGCGGCCGCGAGGCAGGAGGATCCCTGACGAAGCGGGGGCCGACCCTGGCGGGTCCCGGCCCGACTGCCATCCGTGGCCCCGCGTCACCCTGCCCTGCGTCACCCGACCCGGTTACCACCCCTGTCCTTGCGTCACTCGGCCTGGCGACGCTCGCTCTGCTTACCACCCCAGTCCTTGCGTCACTCGGCCTGGCGACGCTCGCTCTGCTTACCACCCCAGTCCTTGCGTCACTCGGCCTGGCGACGCCCGCTCTGCTTACCACCCCAGTCCTTGCGTCACTCGGCCCGGCGACGCCCGCTCTGCTTACCACCCCAGTCCTTGCGTCACCCGGCCCGGCGACGCCCGCTCCGCTTACCACCCCAGTCATTGCGTCACTCGGCCCGGCGACGCCCGCTCCGCTTACCACCCCAGTCCCTGCGTCGCCCGGCCCGGCGACGCCCCGCCCCCGGCGATCGTCGCTGATCCTGCTTCACCCGGCTCCGACCGCCCCCGTTCCACCCAGGCGGCGTGTGACCATGCCCGTCACCGCGAGGAGCAGCACCGCCGCCGCGATGACAAGCAGCGCGCGCCCGGTGCCCAGCGGCACCAGCAGCAGCGTGCCGAGCACCCCGCCGCTGAAGATGCCCCCCGCGGTCGCCGTCCAGCGCATCCTGGCCAGCCGCTGCTTCGCCGTCATCCCGCGCAGCGCCACCCGGGGGTGTCTCAGCACGTCGTTGATGAGTTCGGCGATGGCCGTCTGGCTCAACAGCGTCGGCATGCCCGGCACATGCACCCGCAGCACGGTGGAGGCACGTACTCCCATGGCCAGCGCGACGAGTGCCACGACCCCGTGGTCGTCGGCGGCGGGGACGGCCCCCGTGCCGTTGCGTGCCAGGGCCAGCGCCCCGGCGGACACCAGCAGGACGGCCTCACAGAGGAGCCCGACCGGGAACCACGGCCCTCTTCGATCCGCGAGGTGCTGCAGTACGAGGCCTGCGACGGCCGCTCCGGCCATGAACGCGCCGATCGCGGTGGCGGGTCGTGCCACGGGGACATCGCCCTCCCCGGCGAGCGCGAAGGAAAGGAAGAGCACGTTGCCGGTCGCCAGCGCGCAGAACACCTTGCCCATCGTCAGAAAGCTCACGGCGTCGACGGCACCCGCCAGCACGGTGAGCACGGTCATGACGGCCACCCGCCGGGCATCGGTCGCGAGGACCGGGGACGCATCGGACATGCGCCCAGTGTGATCAGCACCCGCGGCCGGCGACCGGACCACGGCCGGGACACGCGACCGAAGGCTGCGTGCGGGCTATCACGGCCGACGCGAGGCGGCCGAGGACGCTGCCTTCCGCAGCGGCGCCCGGGCGGTTAGGGTTCGGGCGCAGCGAGACACCCACGAGGAGCTGAGACATGGTCGGTCGCCCGAGCGCGCGTTGACGCCGTAGGCCGTACGACCGGCCTGTCATCGCGTGCTGCCCGTGAGGTCGCGGCACAGCGAGCCTTCTCCTGCCCGGACAGCCGACGCACGGCCCACGTGCTCGGCGACGGGTCTCGTTGTCGGCAACCCCAAGGGACACCCGTGCCGTCCGCTTCCTCTGCTTCATCTCCTCCCTCTCCCTCCTCCGCTTCGTCCGCCGGATCCGGTTCCGCTCGGCCCGCTCCGCCCGGTCTGTGGCGGGACGCCGACTTCCGCAGACTCTGGTGCGGTCAGACAGCGTCGCAACTCGGTGAACACGCAACTCTGGTCATCCTGCCGCTCCTTGCCGTCCTGACGCTCGACGCCGACGCCGGCCGACTCGGCGTCCTGCGCGCGGTGGGGCAGGCGCCCGTCCTGCTGCTGTCGCTGTTCGTCGGTGCGTGGGTCGACCGTTGGCGTACCCGCACGACGATGGTGCTCTCGGACCTCGGCCGGGCCCTGGCTCTCGGCGCGGTCGCCGTCGCCTGTCTCGTCGGCGGGCTCGGCATGCCCGGACTGCTGGCGCTCGCCGTCACCGTCGGCGTCCTGTCGGTCTTCTTCGACGTCGCGTACCAGGCGTCTCTCGTGCGGCTGGTGGAGCGTGAGCAACTGGTGCGGGGCAACAGCGCGCTCGAGGGCGGCCGGTCCGCCGCGCAGATCGGCGGTCCCGCACTCGGCGGTGCACTGGTGTCCCTGTTCTCGGCGCCCGTCGCCGCCGCCTCCGGGGCGCTGTTCTTCGCGTTGTCGTTCCTGTCGATCCGGCGCATCCGACGGGACGAGCCGACGCCGGCAGGCCGGGAGGAGAAGCCCGCACGGGTCGGGCGGCGGATCCACGAGGGGCTGCGTTTCGTCGTCCGGGACACGTTGCTCCGGTCCGTCTGTCTGGCCTCGGCCGCGTTCCAGTTCTCGTTCGCGGCCATGATGACCGTCTACCTCCTGTTCCTGCCCCGGGAGCTGCATCTGTCGGGCACGGTCGTCGGACTGGCGCTCGCGGCGACGGGACCGGGCGCGCTCCTCGGCTCGCTGCTGGCCGCCCGCCTGCCGTCCCGGTTCGGACACGGCACGGTGCTCGTGGGCGCGGCCGCACTCGGCGACGGCGCGTTCCTGCTGGTCGTCCCGCTGGACGGCGCCCGCGCGGTCACGGTTCACGTGCTCCTCGGAGTGGGCTTCCTGTTCGGGTGCGGCGGCCAGTTGGTGAATGTCACGGTCATGGCCGTCCGGCAGGCCGCCACCCCCGACGGGATGCAGGGCCGCGTGGCGGCGACGATCACGTGTGCCGGCGTGGGGCTGACCCCGCTCGGCTCCCTGACCGGCGGATTCCTCGCGGGGGAGTGGGGGCTGCGCACCGGGCTGCTGGTGACCGCCGCGGGCATGCTGCTGTCCCCGGCGGTGATGGCCCTGTCTCCGCTCGCCCGCCTGGGACGGCGGCTCCCGGCCCCGCCCGACGGTCCGCGGGCGAACGACGCCCCGGCGACGCCCCCGCGCCGGCCCCTCGACACTCACCCGCCTCACCGACCTGGAAGGACGAACCCCCGCGAACCGTGATCTCCTCGGTCGGAGCCGGACCTGTGGAAGGCTGGAGGTGTACGGACCGACCTGCGAGCCGGACCCAGTGCGAATCCCGTGCTGGTCCACCGGGCCGTGAGATTCGAGCGGGGCGCGGCGCCCTCCCGGCGCGTCCCCTGGCTGTTCGCAGGTCGTGTACCGCATCGTGAACGGGTTGCTGACCTGCAAGGAGGCCGCCGCGGACGTCTGCTCGGGCAGACGGGTGCGCCGGTGAGGTCGACAGGCCTGAGGGGCGAATGTGATGAGCCGAGCGAATCAGCTTTCCGAGCAGGCGGGAGACCCCGAGGGCTCGGCTTCCGGCCCGAGCGCGCTGATGGACGTGCTGGGTGTCGCCGCGGTCCTGGTGGAGGCCGACGGCCGGATCGACATGTGGAGCCCGCAGGCCGAGGCACTGTTGGGGTACACCGGTGACGAGGCGGTCGGGCAGTACGCGGCCGAACTGCTCCTCCATCCGGAACACCGGCAGGCCGGGATGAAACTGTTCGCCGAGGTCATGGAAACCGGCCAGGGCTGGGCCGGATCGTTTCCCGTCCGGCACAAGGACGGCAGCACCCGCATCGTCGAGTTCCGCAACATGCGCCTGACCGACAGCCTCGGCGACCACTACGCCCTCGGGCTGGCCACCGACCGGGCCACGGTGCAACAGATGGAGCGCGAGGTGGCCCTCTCCAGCCAGCTCGTCACCCAGGCACCGATCGGATTGTCCGTCCTGGACACCGCATTGCGGTACGTGGCGGTCAACGGCGCCCTCGCTTCGATGCACGGAGTCCCCGAGGCCGACCACCTGGGCCGCCACTTCCGGGAGATCCTGCCCGGCGCGCCGTTCGAGACCGCGGAGAACCAGATGCGGGAGGTCCTGGAGACCGGGCGGCCCGTGGTGGACGAGCAGGTGGTGGGCCGGACCCGCGCCGACCCGGACCGCGACCACGCCTGGGCCCTGTCGCTCTACCGCCTGGAGGACCAGGTCGGGCACGTGCTGGGGATCGCCAACGTGGTGGTGGACGTCACCGACCGGTACGAGGCCGCCAGGCAGGCCGACCGGGCCCAGCAGCGTCTGCGTCTGATGGCCGACGGCTCGGCACGCATCGGGACCACCCTGGAGGTGGAGCGCACCGCCAAGGAGCTGGCGGACGTCCTGGTGCCCGACCTGGCCGACATGATCGCGGTGGACATCCTGGACTCCGTGCTGCGGACGGGCCGCCCGGATCACGGAGTGGGCCCGGCGCTGTTCCGGGCGCTGGCGGTGAAGACCGCCTACCCCACCGGGGCGTCCGAGGCGATCATCGCGCCGGGACACCTGACGACCTACCACGCGGACCATCCGGCAGCCCACTGCCTGCGCACCCGCAAACCACTGCTGATCACGCACCTCGACAAGAGTGAACTCATCCGTATCGCAGCCGACGACGCCGCTGCCGGGCTGCTCGCGCAGGCCGGTGTCCACACCGACATGGCCGTCCCCCTCATCGCCCGCGGAGAGATCATCGGCGTGATGGGGCTGGCCCGTGCGCGCAATCCGCAGCCCTTCGACGAGGACGACCTCACCCTGGCCTGCGAGCTGGCCTCGTCCGCCGCGCTGAGCATCGACAACGCCGTCCTGCACCAGCACATCCGCACCGCGGCCGAGACCCTGCAGCGCAGCCTGCTGCCCCGGCCCTCGCCCCGCCGCCCCGGTCTGGAGATCGCCGCCCGGTACCGGCCCGCGGTGGCCTTCAGCGAGGTCGGCGGCGACTGGTACGACATCGTCCCGCTCAGCGGAGACCGCACCGCCCTCGCCGTGGGTGACGTCATGGGCAGCGGGATCCCGGCCGCCACCGCCATGGGCCGCCTGCGCACCGCGACCTCCACCCTCGCCGACCTCGATCTCGCCCCGAGCCGCATCCTCACCCACCTCGACAAGATCACACAGGGCCTCGACCCCTACATCGCCACGTGTGTGTACGCGGTGCACGACCCGCACGCGGGCCGCTTGCAGGTCGCCTGCGCAGGCCATCTCCCGCCGGTCCTGGTGCGGGCCGGCCGGGCCCCCGAACTGCTCGACCTGCCCACCGGCACCCCGCTGGGAGTCGGCAGCGGTCACTTCGAGACCTCCGCCGTCGCCATGAACCCCGGCGATCAACTCGTCCTGTACACGGACGGACTGGTCGAGACCCGGGACGACCCCATCGACGAGCGTCTGGAGGAGCTCCTGCGGCTGCTCTCCCCGCCGTGCAACTCGGCGGAGGAGACCTGCGACCGGCTGCTCCGGGAGCTCCGGGGACCCGCCGACCACGACGACGTCGCGCTGCTCATCGCCCGCGCACGACCACTGACCTCGCCCTGAGAACGGCACCGATCCCCGTCCCCGGTGCCCGTGGTGGACCGCGCAATCGGTGGTGTGTGCGAAGCGGTCTCCGGTGTTATTCAATGAGATGTGCGGTCAGGGATCTCGGGGCCCAACCGCACGGGTCCGCCAACGGCCCCGGCACCGTGCCGGGGATTGCTGAGAGAGCCGCATGGACTCCACACCCTCGCCCCCGCCCTCGTCCTCCTCGGCGTTCGAACTGGTCAGCCGCGCCCTGGGGCGCTACATCCCGCAAGGCGGCGCGTCGCCGGCCGACGCGCCGCGTGAACGCGCCCCGCGCGAACGGGTCCTCGACGATCCGGCGGCCGGTGGGCAGGAGCAGATCCTCGGCGCCCTCAACCTGGACCGGGATCTGGTCATCACCCGCTGCAACCTCGACGCCCCCGTGTTCGCGGGGCTGGAGGCCCGGGCCGGCAGGCCCTTCGTCGACCTCCTGCCTCCCGGGGACGTACCCACGGTCACCCGCCGCCTGCGGCAGGTCGTGGAGAGCGGCGAGGCGCACGTCGCCCGGATCCAGCGGCTCAGGCGCGCCGACGGGTCCGAACTGGTCGTGTCGCTGAGCATCCTGCCCGCCGCGTCACCCGAGGAGGACCTGACCGTCTCCGTGATCGCCATGGCACGGAGACTGCACCTCTACGCCGCCGAGACCGCCATCGGCACCTCGCTGGACATCGGCGAGACCGCGCAGTCGTTGGCGGAGTCGTTGCTGGCCTGGGGAGACGTCGCCGCCGTCGACCTCGACTTCGCCGTGTGGACGGGCGAGGGGGTGACCGGCAAGACCCAGGGGCGCATCCACCTGCGGCGGGCGGCGCTGGTCCCGGACCGGGTGTGGCCCGAGGGCTACCTCACCCCGGGCGACGACCTGCCCGGCGACGCGAGCCGACTGCTGGCGCAGGCGGTCCTGCGCGACGACTCCCCGCAGACCATCGTCATCCCCGACCGGCAGGCGGTCGAACGGGTCTTCGGCAACCCCCGGGTGGTGCGTGCCCTGGTGCCCAGTGGCCGGTCGGCGGGCGTGGCGTGCATCCCCCTGGTCCTGGACGGCGTGCCGCCCGTCGTCCTGGGCGTCGCGGAGGTGTGGCGGCGGGCGGACTACCCCTTCCGCGACAGCGAGCTGTTCGACCTTCAGGAACTGGTGGCCAGAACCGCCCACCACGTGGACCTGGCCCGTCAGCACCAGCGCGAGCACACCCAGGTGCTGGCCCTGCAACGCCGGCTCCTGCCCCGCACCGGCGGCGACACCATCGACATCGCCAGCATCTACCAGCCCGCCACACCCGACAGCGCCGGCGTCGGCGGCGACTGGGTGAACAGTTTCCCCCTGCCCGACGGCCGTACCGCGCTGGTGGTCGGCGACGTCGTCGGCCACGGCCTGGGAGCAGCGGCGACCATGGGCCAGCTGAGCATGGAGGCCCGCGCTCTGCTGTCCGCGGGACTCGCGCCCGACCAGGTCCTGGAGCACCTGGACGAGACCGTGACGCTGCTGGACGACGCGGAGTCCGGGCTGGCCGCCGGCTACAGCGCCCTGGGCTCGACCTGCTGCATCGCCCTGTACGACCCGGTGGGCCACCATGTGACGCTGTCGAGCGCCGGTCACCTGCCCCCGATCCTGGTCTCCCCGGACGGGTATGCGGGGCCGCTCTCGATCCGTCCCCACCCGGGTCTGGGCGCCGAGTTCGCGCTGCGGGAGCCGTTCGACGTGTACACCATCGGCGTGCCCCCGGGCTCGGTGTTCGCCCTGTACACCGACGGCCTGGTGGAGGATCCCGCCCTCTCGATCGACGAGGGAATCGACCGGCTGGCGGAGATCGTGTCCAGGGTGCACCCCTGGGACGCCCTGCAACAGACGGCACGGGACGTCGTATCCGCCCTGGCGCCCGCCCCCCAGCGCGACGACGTGACCCTGCTGCTCGCGCGGATGATCGGCTACCGCAAGGGCGACACGGCCACCTGGCGGCTGCCCGCACGCAGCGACGCCCCCGCCCGGGCCCGCGAGCAGGTCGCGGAGCGGCTGAGGCAGTGGGACACCAGGGACGACACCCGGGAGAAGGCCACGCTGCTGGTCAGCGAGCTGGTCACGAACGCGGTGCGCTTCGCCACCGGCCCCATCACCGTACGCCTGATCAGGGCCGGTCACGGCCTGCTGTGCGAGGTGGGCGACACCGGCAACGGCAGGCCCCGCCTGAGGCGCGGCGACCTGCTCGACAACGGCGGTCGTGGCCTGGGCGTCGTGCACCGTCTCACCACCCGGTGGGGGGTGCGGTGGACCGACACCGGGAAGGTGGTCTGGGCGGAGATCGCGAAATGAAGCGGCGCACCCGTCTCCCGCACAGCCGCCGCGGAGCCAGACCGGTCTCCTCGGGCGGGGCTGCCGGGGGGCGCCTTCCGGCGTACTACAGCCACTGCCCTTCCAGAGCGGTGGCGGTGAGCCCCGGGGCCGCCGCGTACAGCACCGCGCGGTTGCCCGGCTTCTGCTGCCCCGCGTCATGCGCCCGCCGCAGGATGTCGAAGACCGCCGCACCTCCGCGGTTGCCGCTGGTGTAGCTCTCCCGGCTGTAGTCCAGCAGTCCCGAAGGCCACCCGTCGGGCATCGTCTGCTCCATGTACTCCAGCACGCGGGTGCCCCCGGGGTGCGCGAGCAGTACGTCGGGGTGCCAGGAGTCGGGATCGTCCTGGTACCGGGTGCGCAACCACTCCCACATCGCGGTGACCGTCTCCTGTACGGCGCGCGGCCCACGCCGGTCCATCACGAAGTGGGTGCCGTCCGCCCGCGTCTCCAGCCGGTGCAGGTCCTGGGTGCCGGGCAGGGTGTGGTGCCAGGCCGCGTCGAGGCGCAGCACCGACTCGGGCCGCGGGCGACCCGTGACCACCGCGGCGACCGCGGTGTCCGCGAACAGCAGCCGGACGATCAAGGACTCCAGCGTGTCGTCCCCGGGCTGGTAGGTCGTGCTCAGCGCCTCCGAGATGACGACTAGGACCACCCGGTCGGGGTCCGCGGCGACCAGGTCCGCCGCCAGCGCCAGGGAACGCGTCCCCGCGATGCACGCCCACTGCGTGGCGGGCAGCAGCATCACGTCGTTGCGCAGCTGCAGCCTGTTGGCGAGGGACATGTCCAGGCCGGGCAGGGCCGGGGTCGTCGAGTGACTGGTGATCAGGCAGTCGACGTCAGCGGCATCCAGACCGGCCGTCTGCAGGGCGCCGCGCGCCGCATGCTCACCGTAGGCCTGCACGGCCTCCCAGGCGGGCGCGGTGCGCTCCTGGACGGTCTGCGGCGCGGGTATGGACTCCAGGGCGGCGATCACGCGCTCCACGTCCCGCGGGGTGAACCCGTCGCGGACCAGCGCCTCTTGGGCCGGCTCGACGCCGACCCCCAGGCCGCCGCCCTTGCCCGGTGCGACGGCGGTCTCCAGCGGCAGCATCCAGCCGCGCGTCTCGATCCCCGTGCCGGCGGCGATGCCGTCGATCCGCGGCGCCCACGCCGCATGCGGGTGCCGTTCGCCCACCTCCGCCACGATCTGGCTGGACTTCACGGTGTGCTCGCCGTGTATCACGGCTGGCGGGCAGAGGTAAGCGGCCATGAGGGGGCACCTTCCGAGGTGAAACGAGGAGAATGTCGAGAGTGCTGTGTCATGGGTCACTTCTGGACGCGGCACCCAAGGGGATGTGAATCGGCCCCAGTTCAGGAGCACTCATCCGCTTCGAGCATGGACGTCAAAAGGACATTTCCGCTGTGATGCAGACAACTTGGGTGGGTTTTCGGGGGTGTGACACGGCGCACGCCACCGTCTCCGAATGCCACGCCACGGCACAGGAGTTGTCAGACGTCCCGTCGACCGGCCGGCGAGATCCAGCCAGGAGGGCATAGCGACGGGTGGGCGATGCGGGGGAGAGGCCGGAGGGGGCCGACGCACACCCGAACGGGTGGTTCCCGCACTCCGACAGCGTAGGAGGAGGGCTCACGCAGGGCGGCGGAACCCGGTACGGCCGGAAGCTCCGAGGTGCGGCCCCTCCACCTGCCCCACCGGAACCCGACCTCCTCCCTCGCCTCCTACCGCCTCACAGCCCGGGAGCCCACCATGTCCCCTGCGCACCCTCCCCGCGTGAGCGTGATCATCCCCGCCTACAACTCCATGCCGGAACTCACGAAGTGCGTCACGTCCGTCATGGAGCAGACGCTTGGTCCGGACGAGATCGAGATCATCGCCGTCGACGACGGCTCGACCGACGGCACCGGCCCGGAACTCGACCGCCTCGCACGGACCTGCTCCCACATGCGGGTCGTCCACCAGCCCAACAGCGGAGGAGCCGGGGGCCCCCGCAACACCGGCCTGGACCTGGCCGGCGGCGACTACGTCTTCTTCCTCGACTCCGACGACTACCTCGGCCCGGACGCCCTGCGCCGCATGGTCGCGATGGCGGACGAGAACCGCACGGACGTGGTGCTCGGCAAAATGGTGTCGGTCGGCGGACGAGCCGTGCCGACGGCCGTCTTCTCCCACAACCAGCCCCGCACGGACATCTTCTCCTCCGCCGCCTACCGCACCCTCGGCTGCTGGAAGCTGTTCCGGCGCTCGCTGGTCGAACGGCTGGGCCTGCGGTTCCCGCCGTACCGCAACTGCGAGGACAAGCCGTTCACCGCGGCGGCCTACCTCAACGCCGACGGCATCTCCGTCGTCGCCGACTACGACTGCTACTACTCCCGCAACCGCCAGAACGGCAACAACCTCACCCTCACCGCCGCCGACCTCGTCCACCGCATGGACGGCACCCGGCTGTGCTTCGAAACGGTGGCCCGCTACCTGGAACCGGGCCCGCGCCGGGACCGGATCATGCGCCGGCACGTGGAGTGGGAACTGTGCGGACCACTGCGCGCCCTGCTGCCCCGCGAGAGCGAACAGCGGGCCAGGGAGTACTTCTACCCGCAGTTCCGGGACTGGGCGCGCAGTTACGTGAGCGACGGCCTCTTCCGGTCGCTCACCCCGCCGGACCGGCTGATCGTCCATCTGCTGCGCACGGACCGCTTCGAGGACCTCATGACCGTGACGCGGAACGCCAAGGAGGACGCGGCGCGCGGCAACGTCGTGGACAAGGGCCGCGTCTACTGGTCCCACCCCTTCTTCCGAGACCCGGACAAGGCGGTCCCGGACGACTGCTTCGACGTCACGGACCGCATCCCGGTCCACCACGAACTGGCCGAGGCGGCCTGGACGGGCGACGGCGACGTGCTCCGACTCACCGGCCACGCCCGCATCGAGTCCCTCGGCCCGCTCCAGCCCACGACCCGGCTGATCCTGCGCCCGCACGGCTTCCGGCACCCCGACATCCCCGTGCCGGCGGCCGTCGGCACCGCCCCGCAAGCCGGCGACGACCCGGCGACCGGTTTCACCGTCGACGTGGACCTGCGCACCGTGGACGCGGGCGCCCCGCTCGGCGACGGCCTGTGGGACGCCTACCTCGATGTACGCGCCCAGGGAATCAGCCGAACCGTCAGGCTGCGAACGACCTCGACGGACACCGACGGCCGACGGGCGACGCCACCGCGGCGCGAGCTGAACGCCGACGTCCGGCCCGGTGAACCCGCCACCGCCCGCCCCTTCTTCACCGCCCACGGCCACTTCTCGCTGGAGGTCCGGCGCACCGACGCCGGTGCGGCGTCTCCCGTGACCGACGTCGCCTGGGACCCTTCCCGACGCGCCACGCTCGTCGTCAGCGGTCGACTGGACGACGAGGCCGGAGGCCCCCGCCCCACCGCGCTGCGCGCCGAAGCGGACCGGGGCTCCGTACGCGAGGTGCCCCTGCGATACGCACGGGACGACAGCCGCTCCTTCACCGCCCGCATGCCGGTGGGGAAGTGGCGGCCGGGGCGGTGGACACTGACCCTCCGCACGGACGCCCCGGGGCGTCGCCTCCCCGTCCCGGTCACGAGGGAGCTGTCCGGCACCCGCTGGTTCCGCGCGTCACGACTCGGCCGCCCCTACTACGCCAAGCCGCTGCGGAACGGACCCCGGGGAGCCTTGATGCTGCGCGTGGCGCCGATCAGGCTGGTGGCGGCCGTCCGGCGCCGGCTCGGCTGACGCCACCTCACCTGACCGGAGGGCGCGGTCTCACCCGTCCAAGGCCGCGGTCTCCGCCACCACTCAGTCGAGCGGAAGGCCCAACTGCAGTGCGACGGTGCTCAGGGCCGCCCCCAACGGAAGAGCGACCCTCGTGAGGGCGTGCCGGTCGCCCCGGGTCTGATCCCGGTTGACGATGAGCACGGGTTTCCCGGCCTGGGCCGCCTGGCGGACGAAGCGGAGGCCGGACATCACGGTCAGGGAGGAGCCCAGGACCAGCAGCGAGGTCGCCGCGCGCACCAACTCGCGGCACTGTTCCACCCGCTGAGGCGGAACGGCTTCGCCGAAGAACACGACGTCCGGCTTGAGGATGCCGCCGCATGCCGTGCAGGGGACCACGCGGAAGCCGGTGACCTGGTCGTCCGTCAAGTCGGCGTCCCCGTCGGGGTTGATCCCGGCGGCCACGGGCGCGAAGCCCGGGTTCGCCTCCTCGAGCCGCCGGGCCAGTTCGCGGCGCGGGCTGAAGGCGCCGCAGGAGAGGCAGACGACCCGGGCCAGGGACCCGTGCAGTTCCACGACGCCCTCACTTCCGGCGGCCTGGTGCAGACCGTCGACGTTCTGGGTGACGACACCCGAGAGCAGGCCGCTCCGTCCGAAGGCCGCCACGGCCCTGTGCCCGGGATTGGGGCGGGCTCGGCCGAAGGTGCGCCAGCCGAGGTGGCTGCGCGCCCAGTACCGGCGTCGCGCCTGGGCGGCGGCGGTGAAGTCCTGGTAGGTCATCGGGGTGTGCCGGCTCAGGCTCCCACCCTCGCCCCGGTAGTCGGGGATGCCCGACTCCGTGGAGATGCCGGCTCCGCTGAGCACCAGCACTCCACCGGCACGCAGCGCATCGGCGACCGGCTCGAGATCCGTCGTCCCCGGCGGCAGATCCTCGGCAGGGGTCCAGCTCAGGGTGGGACGCATGCGCATGCCGCAAGGGTACGAAACAGCAGCCCGGCGGAGCGTTCACTCTCACACCATTGCAACGAAGTAGGTCATGTCATTGCGTTAAGCGTCAATGTCGTTGCAATGATATGGCGCCTCTGGGCTGCCTATATACACTCAGTGCGCAACAAGGTTGTTGCTGATGCCGTGAATGCAACGTAGCTTTTCCATCGTTGGAAACAGCGCACCGCGCGAAACGAAGGAGAGCACGATGCACCAGTTCGCCACCCCCGCCCCCATCTCGGCCG
>NZ_JAKEIO010000078.1 GCF_021474405.1 [Streptosporangium] indianense | reverse complement strand
GCCTGCGCCTGACGCCGGGTGGGGGTCGGGGCCGCGTCGGGGGGTGTCCGTCCTCGGAACGGCGCGATGGGCTTGCGTGCCGACTGACTGTTCGTCGACGCGCCAACCACTGCGGGCGGACACCCCCCGACACGGCCCCTTGCGTCGTCGGGCGGGTGCGGGCCGCCCCAGCTGCGGGCATGCGTGCTGCTAGGGGCGGCACGGGTGGGCGCAGCGGCACCGTTACGCCGGGCTGCGTACCCCCCGGCCTCGGCCGCTACGCCCCGTCGCGTACCGGCGCCTTCGCCGGGGTTCGGGTCGGGGCCAGGAACAGGGCCAGGGTCGGGATCAAGTACAGGAGCCAGACCGCGACTTGGAGAGTGGTGGGGTCGGGCTGGAAGTTGAAGACGCCCTTGAGGAGCGTGCCGTACCAGCTGTCCGGCGGGATCGTGCCGGAGATGTCGAAGGCCTTGTCGGTGAGGCCGGGCAGGAAGTCGGCCTCCTGGAGGTCGTGGAAGCCGTAGGCGAGGACACCGGCCGCGACCACCACCAGCATGCCGCCGGTCCACGTGAAGAACTTCGCCAGGTTGATGCGCAGCGCGCCCCGGTAGAACAGCCAGCCCAGCAGGACCGCCGTGAGGAGGCCAAGGGCGACGCCGAGCAGCGGGCGGGGCGTGCCGTCGCTCGCCGCGTGGACCGACGCCCAGACGAACAGGGCCGTCTCCAGGCCCTCCCGGCCCACCGCGAGGAACGCCGTGGCCACCAGTGCGCCGGTGCCCATCGCGAGGGCGGCGTCGAGCCGGCCGTGCAGTTCCGACTTCAGGTGGCGGGCTGTGCGGCGCATCCAGAACACCATCCACGTCACCAGGCCGACCGCGAGGATGGAGAGGGACCCGCCGAGCGCCTCCTGTGCCTGGAACGTGAGTTCCTGGGAGCCGAATTCGAGGAGGCAGCCGAAGCCGAACGCGAGGGCGATCGCGACGGCTATGCCGGTCCAGATCGGCTTCAGGGCGTCCTTGCGGCCGGTCTTGACGAGGTAGGCGATGAGGATGCAGACGACCAGGCTCGCCTCCAGGCCCTCCCGCAGACCGATGAGGTAGTTGGAGAACACCGGCTCAGGCCTCCTTGGAGAACAGCGTGCGGCCCCACCAGTCGTCCTTGTCGCGGACGCCCGGCGGGACGGCGAACAGCGCCGAACCCACGTGCTGGATGTACTCGTTGAGCGCGTCGGTGGCCAGGCTGCGCTGGATGGGGATGAAGCCCTTGCGGACGTCGCGCTGGAACGCCAGGAAGAACAGGCCCGCGTCCAGGCGGCCGAGGCCGTCCGTGCCGTCGGTGAAGGAGTAGCCGCGGCGCAGGATCGTCGCCCCGTGGTTGCTGTCGGGGTGTGCGAGCCGGACGTGCGCGTCGGGCTTCATCGCCTTGAGGAACGGCTCGTCGCGCTCCTTGGCCTTGCCGACCGGGGCGCCCTCGCCCTTGTCCCGGCCGAAGATGTCCTCCTGCTCCTGGAGCGAGGTGCGGTCCCAGGTCTCGATGTGCATGCGGATACGGCGGGCGACCAGGTAGGAGCCGCCCTCCATCCAGGAGGGGCCGTCCTTGCCGTCCACCCAGACGAACTTCTCGAGGCGGTCCGTCTCCGTGCCCGCGATGTTGCGGGTGCCGTCCTTGAAGCCCATCAGGTTGCGCGGTGTCTGTGCCTCGGGCGTGGTGGAGGAGGTCTTGCCGAAGCCGAGCTGCGACCACTTGATGACGACCTTGCCGAAGCCGATGCGCGCCAGGTTGCGGACGGCGTGCACCGCGACCTGGGGGTCGTCGGCACAGGCCTGGATGCACAGGTCGCCGCCGCTGCGGTTCTTGTCGAGGTTGTCGCCCGCGAACTTCGGCAGGTCGACCAGGGCCTCCGGGCGGCGGTCCGCGAGGTCGAACTTCTCGAACAGCGACGGGCCGAAGCCGATCGTGAGCGTCAGGCGGGAGGGCTTGAGGCCGAGCGCCTCGCCCGTGTCGTCCGGGGGAGCCTCGGCCAGACCGCCGTAGGCGCCCTCGCCGACCGGGTGTCCGGCCGTCATGCGCCGGGCCGCCTCGGTCCAGTCCTTCAGCAACTGGACGAAGACCTCACGGTCGTCGGTCGTCACGTCGAACGCGGCGAAGTGCAGGCGGTCCTGGACCGGGGTGGCGATGCCCGCCTGGTGAGGGCCGTGGAAGGCGATCGCCGAGCCGGCCGCCGCCGGTGCGGTGTCGTCCTCGGTGCGGGCCATCGCCACCGCGCCGCCCGCCGCGGCGGCGCCGAGCGCCAGGCCGGCGCCGCCCCAGCCGAGCAGGGAACGGCGGCTGGGGGAGGGGGAGTTGGTGTCCGTCATCGCTACTTCACCACCGCCGCGGCGAGCTTCGACAGCGGCTCCGCCAGGGCGTTGACCGCGTCGGAGAGCTCCTTGCGGTCGGCCTTGCCGACCTTGTCGTAGGAGGTGAAGTCGTACGACGTCGGGGTGGGGCGGTACTGGTCGAGCAGCTTGTCCAGGGCCGCGAACTGCTCGTCGAGTTCGGTGACGAGGGCCGCGTCGTTCTCCTTGGCGACCGGCTTCAGCAGGTCGTAGGACTTCTGCGCGCCCTCGACGTTGGCCTTGAAGTCGACCAGGTCGGTGTGCGAGTAGCGCTCCTCCTCGCCGGTGACCTTGCCCGTGGCGACCTCGTCGAGGAGTTCCTTGGCGCCGTTGGCCATGGAGGTGGGGGTGATCTCGGCCTTGCCGACCCGGTTCTGCCAGTCCTTCAGGTCCTTGATCAGCAGGCCGGCGAGGTCCTTCTCGCGGGTGCCGATCTTCTTGTCCTGCCAGAGGGCCTTCTCCAGGCGGTGCCAGCCCGTCCAGTCGGTGGCGGGGTCCTGGCCGTCCTCCAGGCCGTCCTCGCGGACGTCGACCTTGGGGTCGATGTCGCCGAACGACTCGGCGACCGGCTCGGTGCGCTCCCAGCCGATGCGCGAGGGGGCGTAGGCCTTCTTCGCCGCCTCCAGGTCGCCGTCCTGGACGGCCTTGGCGAACGCCTCCGCCTTCGGCAGGGTCTCGTCGGCCTGCGCTTGCACGTAGGCGCGGTAGGCGGCGACGGCCTTGTCCAGGCGCGGGTCGCGCTGGACGGCCTTGCCGCCGGTGGCCTTGACGGCCTGGCGGATGCCGTCGCCCTTCATGCCGGGCTTGCAGGCGATCTGGTAGTCGCCGGCCTTCACCTCGGCGGTGACCCGCTGCTTGGTGCCGGGGCCTATGTTCTCCCGCTCGGTGACGACGCGGTCGTCGGGGAAGAGCACGTAGACCTCGGTGACCTTGGAGCCCTTGTTCTCGACGGCCAGCTCGACGTGCCCGGCCGGGAACTCCTTCTTCGACACCTGGCACTTGTCATCGGTCGCCGTCACGTTGATCACGTGATCGCCGTCCTGCGCGTCGCTCTTCTCCGTGCACCCGGTGATGGCGGCCAGCGCCGCGGCCACGGCGATCGCGCTGGCGGCATGGAGAGATCTGACGGGTCGCATACGGGCTCCAAGGCGTGGCCGAAAACAGTTCGTGGTGCACCCTAATACAGGGTAGGTGAGGCTCACCTAACGCCCATAAGGATGACCTAAGTAGGGCAAAAGCGATGCCAAGAATTGGTCAAGGAGAGGTCAAGGGGTGGCGGGTGCGCGGGGCCTCCCCGGCGATGTTTGAATTCCCTCCGTGACTGACTACGACGTGCTCCGCGTCTTCTGCGGGCCGAACGGTGGGTACGGCAACGAGCTCGGGGTCGTGCGCGAAGGGTCCGTGATGCCCGGGCGGGACGAGCGGCAGGGGTTCGCCGCGAAGGTCGGGTTCAGCGAGACGGTGTTCGTCGACGACCCCGAGCGCGGCGTGATCGACATCTACACGCCCACGCTGCGGCTGCCCTTCGCCGGGCACCCCTGTGTCGGCACGGCCTGGCTGCTCGACGTGCCCGAGCTGGTCACGCCCGCCGGTCTGGTCGGGGCCCGGCAGGACGGCGAGTTCTGCTGGATCGAGGCCCGGGCGGAGTGGGTGCCGCCCCGGACGCTGCGGCAGTACGCCAGTGCCGCCGAGGTCGACGGCCTGGCCGTGCCGCCGCCGGGGGAGTGGCTGTACGCCTGGGCGTGGGAGGACGAGCCCGCCGGGCGGATCCGGGCCCGGGCCTTCCCCGGCCGGGACGACGGCGTCGACGAGGACGAGGCGACCGGGGCCGCGGCCCTGCTGCTCACCGACCGGCTGGGCCGGGCCCTCAACATCACCCAGGGGGCGGGGTCCCAGATCCTCACCGCCCCCCAGCCGGGCGGGTGGACAGAGGTCGGCGGCCGGGTGCGTCTGGAACGCTGACCCGGGCGGGTGGAAAGTGTGTGCGGCTCTCTCCCGAGCCGGAGCCCGGGCCCCCTCGCCGCGAGCGAAGGGGCTCCGCCCTTCACGCCGTCAGCGGGAACTCCTCGCCCAGCGCCTCGAACATCCCGTTGTTCAGCGCGTACGCCCGCTTGCACTCGGCCACGGTCCGCTGCCGCTCCAGCCGGTCGCCGGGCAGCGCGTCCAGCAGTTCGCAGTAGGCCCGCTTGAAGGCGGCCGGGTTGGGGATCTCCTCGAAGACGTAGAAGCGGACCCCGTCACCCTTCTTCGGGAAACCCCACGTCCTCTCGGCCGTGTCCCGGATGATCTGCCCGCCGGAGAGATCGCCCATGTAGCGCGTGTAGTGGTGGGCGACGTACCCGGCGGGCCAGGTGCGGGCACAGACGCTGATCCGCTCCGCGTACTCCAGGGTGGCCGGCAGCGCGCCGGCCGTCCTCCGCCAGCCGGGGCCGCGCAGATGCTCCAGGTCCCGCTCCAGCGCCGCCCTGCGGAACAGCTCCGGGCGGAGGAAGGGACCCGCCACCGGGTCGGCCGCCAGGTGCCGGGCCCCGGCTTCCAGCGCCCCGTAAACGAACCACAGCTGCTCCGTGTAGCGGGCGAACGCCTCCACCCCGAGCTTGCGCCCCAGCAGGGCGCCGATGAAGGACGAGCCCCTGACCTCCTCGTGCTGCTCGCGCGAAGCCGTCCGAAGAAGCGTCGAGAAGGATTCCGATTCCATGGCCCCATCTTTTCCCGACGACGTGTCGGTAAAAACCCCGGTGCGGAACCCGTGGTGCGGAAAGGAGAGCGGCCCGCCCTCCGAGGAGAGCGGGCCGTGCGGGAGTGTGCCGGTTACGGGAGGGTGAGGATCTCCGCGCCCGAGTCCGTGACCACCAGCGTGTGCTCGAACTGGGCCGTCCGCCTGCGGTCCTTGGTGACGACCGTCCAGCCGTCGTCCCACATGTCGTACTCGTGCGTGCCCAGCGTCAGCATCGGCTCGATCGTGAAGGTCATGCCGGGCTGGATGACCGTCGTCGCGTGCGGGCTGTCGTAGTGCGGGATGATCAGGCCCGAGTGGAAGGACGAGTTGATGCCGTGCCCGGTGAA
This sequence comes from [Streptosporangium] indianense, assembly GCF_021474405.1. GTDB lineage: Bacteria > Actinomycetota > Actinomycetes > Streptomycetales > Streptomycetaceae > Streptomyces > Streptomyces indiaensis. The sequence continues at coordinate 30,537 of NZ_JAKEIO010000078.1, read as the reverse complement.
GTCCCGGACCACCCCGTAGCCGAAGCGCTTGGCGTACGACTCGATGACCCGGCCGATGATGTTGATCTGCCGGCCCGGCTTGACCGCCTTGATCGCCCGCTCCAGTGACTCCCGGGTCCGCTCGACCAGCAGCCGCGACTCCTCGTCGACGTCACCCACCAGGTACGTGGCGTTGTTGTCGCCGTGCACCCCGCCGATGTACGCCGTGACGTCGAGGTTGACGATGTCGCCGTCGCGCAGGACCGTCGAGTCCGGGATGCCGTGGCAGATGACCTCGTTGACGCTCGTGCACAGCGACTTGGGGAAGCCGCGGTAGCCCAGCGTCGAGGGGTAGGCGCCGTGGTCGCACATGTACTCGTGCGCCACCTTGTCCAGCTCGTCCGTGGTCACCCCGGGTGAGATCAGCTTCGCCGCCTCCGCCATCGCCCGGGCCGCGATCCGGCCGGCGACCCGCATCGCCTCGATCGTCTCGGGCGTCTGCACCTCCGGCCCGGTGTACGGCGTCGGCGCGGGCTTGCCGACGTACTCGGGGCGACGGATGTTTCCGGGCACGGAACGGATGGGGGACAGCTCCCCCGGTACGAGCAGCGACTGGCCAGACATGCCAGCGAGTCTAACCAGCGGCCATGGGGGAACATGACGATGGCGAGAGGAGCTGGTCATGGCCCTGTTCAAGAAGCGCACGGTCGGCAAACCGGGCGAGTGGTACTACTGCCTGGAGCACAAGAAGGTCGAAGAGGGGCCGGAGTGCCCCAACAAGGACCGGTTCGGGCCGTACGCCTCCCGCACGGAGGCCGAACACGCGATGGCGACCGCCCGCGAGCGCAACCTCCAGTGGGAGAACGACCCCAAGTGGCACGACGCTCCGGCGGGCAGCCGGGACGAGGAGAACTGATCGCCGCGGATGCCCCCGGCCGTGACCGTGCGGCCCGGGGCATCCGTACTGTCGGGGCGCCTCCGCCGGACCCTGGGGTCACCAGCGGGCCGGTGGCGGTGCCGTCAGGTGCTCCGCCAGCCACGCCACCCGGTCCCGCAGCCGGCGCCGCCCCCGCGGGGTGGGCAGGAAGTTCTCCCCGGCCGCGGCACTGACCAGGTGCTGCACCGTGTCGAGGTCCAGTTCCGGGCCGTCGGGGACGGCCAGGGTCTCGTGCGCCATGGACGGGAGCTCGCCCTCGCCGGGGCCCAGGGCCAGGACCGTCGCTCCCGCGCGACGGGCGCCGGACACCCGTTCCAGAAGTGGCGCCGCGGGCCCCTCGGGGGCGACCACCAGCAGCGTCTCGCCCCGCCGGGCCGCCTCCAGGCGGCCCAGGCCGACCGCCAGATGCGCCGGATCGGAGGGCCGCGCGTCGTGCCGTACCAGCGTGGGGGCCAGCTCCGGCGTGCCCGACCATGCGGCCTCGTCCACCAGGTGCGCGGCCAGATGCCACGGCTCGTACTCCCGTGTGCCGACGAGCAGCAGTCCGCCGCCGTGCGAGACCACCGAGCCGCGCAGCACCCCGGCGAACCGCCGCGTGGCACCCAGCCACTCCGTCCCGGCGAGCACTTCCCGCAGCAACGCGACCCGTACCGCATCCATGGGACCGCATCCTGCCCCGAGCGCTCCCCGGTCACGCAGGGTTCGCCGCGCGTTCGCCCGGCCCGGGGAGGACGACCGGTCACCCGTGCCGCTGTCGAACGACCGGCCGATCCCGGCGCGACGAGGCGGTCGTAGAGTCGGGGCCATGACCTCTACCGACAGTGCTGCCACCGACAACGCCCAGAAGGCTCCCGCCAAGGACCCCTGGGACCTGCCCGACGTCTCCGGACTCGTGGTCGGGGTGCTCGGCGGAACCGGGCCGCAGGGCAAGGGCCTGGCCTACCGGCTCGCCAAGGCCGGCCAGAAGGTGATCATCGGCTCGCGGGCGGCCGAGCGTGCCGAGGCCGCCGCGACGGAACTCGGCCACGGGATCGAGGGCGCCGACAACGCCGAGACCGCGCGCCGCAGCGACATCGTGATCGTCGCCGTGCCGTGGGACGGCCACGGCAAGACCCTCGAATCCCTGCGCGAGGAACTGGCGGGCAAACTCGTCGTCGACTGCGTCAACCCGCTCGGCTTCGACAAGAAGGGCGCCTACGCCCTCAAGCCGGAGGAGGGCAGCGCCGCCGAGCAGGCCGCCGCCCTCCTGCCGGACTCCCGGGTCACCGCCGCCTTCCACCACCTGTCGGCCGTCCTGCTCCAGGACCCGGAGATCGACGCGATCGACACCGACGTGATGGTGCTCGGCGAGGTCCGGGCGGACGTGGAGATCGTCCAGGCCCTGGCCGGCCGCATCCCCGGCATGCGCGGCGTCTTCGCCGGACGGCTGCGCAACGCCCACCAGGTGGAGTCGCTGGTGGCCAACCTGATCTCCGTGAACCGCCGGTACAAGGCGCACGCGGGGCTCCGCGTCACCGACGTGTGAGCCGCTGAGACACATGGGGGACACTGGACGGCACCAGCAGTGCCAGCAGTGTCCCCCTGACAGGAGCCGACCCCCATGCCCCGCCTCGCCGTCTACGCCCTGATCGTCTGCGTGCTCTCCGTGGCCGCCGCCGTGGTCTCCTTCGTGCGCGGAAGCTTCCTCGGGGTCGTCTGGGTGCTGCTCGCCGGCCTGTCGTCGAACATGGCCTGGTACTACCTCAAGCGCGCCAAGGCGCAGAAGTCGGTCACGCCCTGACCGCTTCCGTCACGGCGCCGCCTGGCAGTACTCGTTCGAACCCTGCCAGAAGCGGTACAGCTCCTGACCGCAGTACGTCTCGAAGTCACTGATCCCGAGGGACTTCAGGATCGTGTCGATCACGTCGAAGAAGACGCCGTTGACCGCCGGCAGCCACAGCAGCGCGAACACGAACAGCAGGCCGAACGGTGCGAACGGCTCCACCTGACGCCGGATGCCGTACGACAGCCAGGGCTCGATCACGCCGTAGCCGTCCAGGCCCGGCACCGGCAGGAAGTTCAGCAGCGCGGCCGTCACCTGGAGCAGCGCGAGGAAGGCGAGGGCGAAGCGGAAGTCGTCCGGCACCCCCTCCAGCGCGCCCAGCCAGAACGGGGCGGTGCACACCACGGCGAACAGCACGTTCGTCAGCGGGCCCGCCGCCGAGATCAGACTGTGCCTCCAGCGGCCCCGGATCCGCCCCCGCTCGATGAACACGGCACCGCCGGGCAGGCCGATCCCGCCCATGATCACGAAGATCACCGGGAGCACGATGCTGAGCAGCGCGTGCGTGTACTTCAGCGGGTTCAGGGTCAGATAGCCCTTCGCACCGACCGAGATGTCACCGCTGTGCAGGGCGGTGCGCGCGTGCGCGTACTCGTGCAGGCACAGGGAGACGATCCACGCCGCCGTCACGAACAGGAACACGGCGACGCCGGGCTGCTCGGCGAACCCGGTCCAGGTCGCCCATCCCGTGACCGCCGTCACGGCGAGGATCCCGACGAACACGGGACTGATCCGCCGCTCGCTGTGGCGGGTGGTGGCGGTGGTCATGGGGCTCCCTGCACTCGTCGACACGGGGTGGGACGGCCCGACGGTACCGGGCGCAGGTGAAAAACGTCTCGCGCGGGGCGGTCGGTTCCGGGGAGGGTGGGGGAATGGGGCTGTGGCACGTGATCTACGAAGACTGGCAGGTGGAGTGCTGCGGCACACCGTTCTCGGTGGGGGACGAGGTGAGCTGGCCGCTGCTCCTGGAGGACGCCGACCGGGTGTTCGGCGGCGGCTGGCACGACCAGCTCAGCAAGGTGTGCGGGCCGGTGGAGGACGTCGGCGGTGTCCGGGTCGTACGGGAGGAGACCGGCCTCACGGCCGCCCTGGGCGTGGACCCCGACGAGGACGAGGACCGGCGGCCGCTGCCGGGTGAGCGGATCCGGTCGGTCGGGCTGCTGTCCGTCGAGCGGCACGGCGCGCGGTGGCCCGAGGCCGGCGGGCGGGTGCGGGCCGTGCAGGTGCTCACGCAGGCCTACCGGGAGACCGCGCCGGGCTCGCGCACGTGGGAGCCGGTGGCGGGGGAGCGGCGGCTGCGGCTGGTGGAGCGGTGCCCGAAGCGGTTCACCGAGGGGCCTCGGGAACAGGGGCGGCAGTGGAGGGAGTCGGGCGTGCTGGTGACCCTGGACGTGCCGGGCACGGACTCCTGGCTCTCCCATGCCCTGCGCGAGGCCCGGGGCATCCCGCACCAGGGTGCCGCGCCCGGCACGGAGACGGAGGGCCTGCCCGCGCCGGAACTGGCGCTCCTGCTGGAGAAACTGAGCACGACAACGACCCCGCCGAAGCACCGCGACCGCCCGAGGCGCCGACATGGGTGAACACGCTGCCGCCCTTCCTCCCACCGCCCGCACGGCCTGTCTCCGCAGACCGGTCGACGGCCGTCTGCCCTCCACACCCACCGTCAGCCGCCACCCCGTCGTGCTCACCGGCCCGGCCGCCGGTCCCGGCGGGTGGGTTGGCGGTCGCTCGCGTATGCCGGTCGTCGGCTGTTTCCCTGTCGGGTTCGCCGGTCTGGCGGCCGGTCCCGGCGGGTGGGTTGGCGGTCGCTCGCGTATGCCGGTCGTCGGCTGTCTCGCTGTCGGGTTCGCCGGTCTGGCGGCCGGTCTCGGCGGGTGGGTTGGCGGTCGCTCGCCGCGCACGCCCACCGTCGGCCACCACGTCGGCGGCCCGGCCGGCCGTCCCCGCAGGCCGGTCGACGGCCGCCCACCCCGCATCCCCTACAGTCGTCGTCCCGCCGTCGGTTCGTCGTGAGCGGCCTCATGTCACCGGAGACAATGGACCCCGTGCGCTACCGCATCCTCGGCACCACGCAGGCGCTCCGCAGTGACGGGACGGTCGTTCCGGTCGGCGGGGCGCGGTTGCGTGCGCTGCTGACCGTGCTCGCGCTGCGGGCCGGACGGACCGTGCCCGCGGGGCTGCTCGTCGACGAGGTGTGGGGCGGGCAGCCGCCCGCCGACGCACCGGGGGCGCTGCAAGCCCTCGTCGGGCGGCTGCGCAGGGCGCTCGGCGCCGACGCGGTCGCCTCCGTCGAGGGCGGGTACCGGCTCACCGCCGCGCCCGACGACATCGACCTGCACCGGTTCGAGCGGCTGGCCGGCGAGGGGCTGCGGACGCTGGCCGACGGCGACCCCGCCAAGGCGGCCGTGATCCTCGACGACGCCCTCGCCCTGTGGCACGGCCCCGCCCTCGCCGACCTGCCCGACCGCACGGCCGAGGCGGCCCGCCGGGACACCCGCCGCCTCGACGTGCTGCGCGCCCGCCACACCGCCGCTCTTCACCTCGGCCAGGCCGAGCAGTCCCTGCCGGAACTGACCGCCCTGTGCGACAGCCACCCCCTGGACGAGCCCCTCCAGACCCTGCGCCTGCGCGCCCTGCGGGACGCCGGCCGTACGGCGGAGGCGCTGGACGCCTACGAGGACGTGCGGCGCCTGCTCGCCGACCGTCTCGGCGCCGACCCGGGACCGGAACTGCGTTCCCTGCACGCGGAGTTGCTCCACCTCGGCGACACCCCCGCACAGGTGCCCGCGGCCCAGGGGCGCAGCGGCCCCGCCGGGAACCTGCGGGCCCGCCTCACCTCGTTCATCGGCCGGGAGACCGACATCGAGACGATCCGCGGGGATCTCGCGGCGGCCCGGCTGGTCACCCTGCTCGGGCCCGGCGGCGCCGGGAAGACCCGTCTGTCGCAGGAGGCCGCCGAGTCCGTGCGCCCGGCCATGCCCGGCGGCGTGTGGCTGGCCGAACTCGCTCCGGTCGACGACCCCGACGCCGTCCCCGAGGCCGTGCTCACCGCCCTCGGCGCCCGCGAGACCGTGCTGTACGGCGCCGGCGCCGAGGGCATCCGTGCCGCCGTCGCCGACCGGCTCGACGACCCCGTCGAGCGGCTCGCCGAGCACTGCTCCCGGCCCCGCATGCTGCTGATCCTCGACAACTGCGAGCACGTCGCCGACGCCGCCGCCCGCCTCACCGAGGAGCTGCTGGCACGCTGCCCCGACCTCACCGTCCTGGCCACCAGCCGGGAACCCCTCGGAGTGCCCGGGGAGTTGCTGCGCCCGGTGGAGCCACTGCCCGAGCCGGTCGCGCTGCGGCTGCTCGCCGAGCGGGGCGCGGCGGCCCGGCCCGGCTTCCGCACCGAGGAGGATCCGGGGGCGTGCGCCGAGATCTGCCGGCGTCTCGACGGTCTGCCGCTGGCCATCGAACTCGCCGCCGCCCGCCTGCGGATGCTGACCCCCCGCCAGATCGCCGACCGGCTCGACGACCGCTTCCGTCTCCTCACCTCCGGCAGCCGCACCGTCCTGCCCCGCCAGCAGACCCTCCGAGCCGTCGTCGACTGGTCCTGGGACCTGCTCGACGAGGACGAACGGGACGTCCTGCGGCGGCTGTCGGTGTTCGCCGGCGGCTGCGACCTGCCCGCCGCCGAGGCGGTGTGCGGACCGGCCGCCCTGGAGGCGCTCGGGTCCCTCGTCGACCGCTCCCTGGTCGTGGCCGCCCCGCCCGGCGAGTCCGCCGAGGGGGAGATGCGCTACCGGCTCCTGGAGACCGTCGCCGAGTACGCCGCCGAACGGCTGGACGAGTCCGGGCAGCGCGCCGGCACCGAACGCGCCCATCTGACATACTACCGCGAACTCGCCCGCACCGCCGACCCCTTGCTGCGCGGCCGGGACCAGCTCACCGCCATCCACCGGCTGGAGCGCGAGTACGAGAACCTGCGCACCGCGCTGCGCCACGCCGTCGTCCTGCGCGACGAGCAGGAGGCGCTGTGCCTGGCGCTGTCCCTCGTCTGGTACTGGCAGATGCGCGATCTGCGCATCGAGGCCCGCAACTGGTGCCGCGAGGTCATGGCGCTCGGCCCCGACCCCTTCACCGAGCCCGTGCGCCCCGCCGCCGCGGTGTGGCAGCGCTGCACCGACGCCCCGCCCCCGATGACCGGCGAGATCCTGTGGGAGGCCCGGCGCGGCATCCACCTGGCCCATCTGGCCTGCATGGACACCGAGCTGGACGCCTGGCAGAACGACCGGTCCCAGCAGAAGCTGCGGACCATCGCCGCCACGTACGAGCCCGGCCTCCCGCAGAACTGCCGCATGCCCGGCCTGCTCTGGTTCTTCGCCGTGATGCTGACCGGCGACATGGACCGGCTGCGCGTCATCATGGACGCCTCCATCCGGACCTGCCGGCAGGCCCCGGGCTTCGACTGGGAGCTGGCCTCCGGCCTGCAGATGCGGGCCAACTTCCTCGCCAACCGCTCCGACTGGGCGGGCGACGCCGCCCGTGACGCCGACGAGGCGCTGGAGATCTACCGGCGCCTCGGTGACGCCTGGGGCACCGCCGAGGCGCTCTCCGCCCGCGCCGAGGCCCACGAACGCAAGGGCCACTACGCCCTGGCCGCCGCCGACTACGAGGCGGCCGTCGCGCACGCCGAGCAGCTCGGCGCCCGCGCCCAGGCGGCGGTGCTCAGTGCCCGGCTGGGCAGCGCGCTGCTGGAGGCGGGTGACGGCGAACGCGGTGAGCGGCTGCTGCGCGAGGTGATCGCCCAGCGCGAGGACTCGCACAGCGAGGCCATGCCCGCCGCCCGGCTGTTCCTCGCGGGCCGGCTCGGCGTGACGGGCCGCTTCACCGAGGCCCGCGAGCAACTGCGGCGGCTGCGCCAGGACTTCCGGATCGCCAACTTCGTCGTCTTCGACGCGTTCATCCTCGGGGCGGAGGCCTGGCTGGACGCCGCCGAGGAACGCTACGACGCGTGCCTGGACCGGGTCCGCTGGGCTCTGGAGCGGGCCGCCGATCCGCTGGCCGCGGCCATCGCGCCCTATATGCGCGCCGTGTACCTGACCGTGGGGGCGGGAGCGCTGGCCGCCGTCGAGGGCGGGCGCCGCGCGGCGGACGCGGCCCGCTGCCTCGGCGCCGCCGACGCCCTGCTGCCCCCCGGCCACGTCGCCCCGCTGCAGGAGCGCGAGGCCCGCGAGCGGGCGGAACGAAAGGCGCGCGCGGCCCTCGGCGACCCGGCGTACGAGAGCGCGTACGCGCAGGGCGGCGGCCTCTCCCCCGAGGAGGCCGCCGCCCTGCTGTGACGCGCACCGGGCGTGTCCGGTCAGCTCTTGGTCCGGAACTTGTGGATCGCGACGGGCGCCATCACCGCCGTGATGGCCACCGACCAGCCGAGCGTCACCCACAGGTCGTGGGCGACCGGCCCGCCCACCATCAGTCCGCGCGCGGCGTCCGCGAGCGTGGACAGCGGGTTGTAGTCGGTGAAGGTCTGCAGCCAGCCCGGCATCGACGTCGTCGGTGCGAAGATCGACGAGCCGAACTGGAGCGGGAACAGCACCAGGAAGCCCATCGCCTGCACGGACTGGGCGCTCTTCATCATCACGCCCAGGGTGAGGAACACCCACATGATCGACGAGGCGAACGCGGTGGACAGGGCCACGGCCGCGAACAGCCCGGGCCAGTTGGTGATGTCGAACCCGACCGCCACGGAGACGATCATGAGCACGGCGGTCGCGAACAGCATCCGCAGCAGTTCCACGGAGATCTTCGCGAACAGCACCGAGCCGCGCCCGATGGGCAGGGACCGGAAGCGGTCCATGACACCGGAGTTGAAGTCCTGGCTGAAGCCGGTGCCGACGCCCTGGGACAGCGTCATGCTCATCATTGCGATCATGCCGGGGATCACGTACTGCACGTACTGGTCCTGCCCGCCGCCCAGCGCCTGCCCGATCGAGCCGCCGAAGACGAACACGAACAGCAGGGTGAAGATGACCGGCATCAGCAGTGCGTCGGCCATCGACTCGGGGTCCTGGCGGATCCACAGCAGGTTGCGGCGGACGAGGGCACCGGTGTGCCGCAGGTGCCCGCGCAGCGAGATGCGCGCGTCGTCGGTGGTCGCCGGGCTGGGAAGGGTGGTGGCGCTCATACGGCGACCTCCTCGCGGTCCTCGGTGGGCGTGGCGTCCTGCGGGGCACTGGCACGGTGGCCGGTGAGGGACAGGAACACCTCGTCCAGGCTGGGCAGTTCGGTGGTGACGGCGGCGAGCGTGATGCCACGGGCCGTGACGGCGCCGACGACGGCGGTCAGCTGCTCGTCGCTGAGGATCGGGACGAGGAGGGTGCCGGAGTCGGTGTCCACGGTGGTGGCCGCGAGTCCGGTGATGCCGAGATCGTCGAGGTGGGCGGCGAGCGGCCGCAGGTGGAGGGCGTCGGCGGGCCGGATCCGCAGGGTCCGCCCGCCGACCCTCGCCTTGAGCTCCTCGATGCCGCCGCCCGCGACGACCCTGCCCTTGTCCACGACCGTGAGCTCGGAGGCGAGCTGCTCGGCCTCCTCCATGTACTGGGTGGTCAGCAGGACGGTCACGCCGTCGCCGACCATGGCCTTGACCTCGTCCCACACCTCGTTGCGGGTGCGCGGGTCGAGCCCGGTGGTCGGTTCGTCGAGGAACAGCACGTCGGGCCGCCCGATCATGGAGGCCGCCAGGTCGAGGCGGCGTCGCATGCCGCCGGAGTAGGTGCTCGCGGGCCGCTTGGCGGCCTCGGTCAGCGAGAACCGCTCCAGCAGTTCGTCGGCCCGCGCGCGGGCCTCCTTGCGGGGCAGGTCGAGCAGCCGGCCGATCATGTACAGGTTCTCCCAGCCGGGCAGCTTCTCGTCGACGGAGGCGTACTGCCCGGTGAGCCCTATCACCCGCCGCAGCTGCCGCGGCTGCCGTACGACGTCGTACCCGGCGACCGTGGCCTGTCCCGCGTCGGGCGCGAGCAGTGTGGACAGGATCCGCACGAGGGTGGTCTTCCCGGCCCCGTTCGGCCCGAGCACCCCCATCACGGTGCCTTCCCGCACGTCCAGGTCGACCCCGTCCAGGGCCTTGGTCTCCCCGTAGTGCTTCACCAGCCCCCGCACGGTGACAGCGGCGCCGCCGGTTCGTGTGTCGATTCGCGTCATGGCACAGACGCTCCCAGTCCCCACCGACAAACCACCGACAAGCCGCCGACAGGCCACCGACAGGCACCGCCAGCCCTTGTCGGTGGTGTCGGTGCAGGGGGAGGGCCCTGTCGGTGGCCCGGCCGGAAAGGGGACAGCCCGTCGGCTGGGGGAAGGCCGACGGGCTGTCGTGGTACCGCTGTGGCTTTCTAGTGGACGGAGTTCTCCTCCTGCGGGAACGTTCCGCCGACGACCTCGTCCGCGAACGCCTTCACCGCGTCGCCCATGACCTCGCGCAGGTTGGCGTACTGCTTCACGAACTTCGGCACCCGCCCGCCGGTCAGACCCAGCATGTCGGTCCACACCAGCACCTGCGCGTCGGTCTCGGGGCCCGCCCCGATGCCGACGGTCGGGATGTGCAGCACCCGCGTCACCTCGGCGGCCAGCTCCGCGGGAACCAGCTCCAGCACCACGGCGAACGCGCCCGCGTCCTGCACGGCCTTCGCGTCCCGCAGCAGCTGCTGTGCGGCCTCCTCGCCCCGCCCCTGCACGCGGTAGCCCATGGCGTTGACCGACTGCGGGGTCAGCCCGATGTGGGCCATGACCGGGATGCCGGACTCGACGAGCAGCCGGATCTGCTCGTGCGACCGCTCGCCCCCCTCCAGCTTCACGGCCTGCACGCCCGCCTCCTTCACCAGCCGGGTCGCCGAGCGCAGCGCCTGCACCGGACCCTCCTGGTAGGAGCCGAAGGGCAGGTCGCCGACGATCAGGGCCCGCGAGGTGCCCCGTACGACCGCCGCCGACAGCATCGTCATCTCGTCGAGGGTGACGGGCACGGTCGTCTCGTACCCGAGGTGGCAGTTGCCCGCCGAGTCGCCGACGAGCATCACCGGGATCCCGGCCTCGTCGAACACGGACGCGGTCATCGCGTCGTAGGCGGTGAGCATGGGCCACTTCTCGCCGCGCTCCTTGGCGGCGGCGATGTCGCGCACGGTGATGCGGCGGGTGCCCTTGCCCCCGTACAGCGCCTTGCCGCCGTCGGAGGGCTTCTTCTGAGCAGTCTGGGCAGCCGGAAGCTGCGTCATGGCACGGCTCCTATCACGTCATCTCGAGGCGCCCTGACGGCGTCCCCGGACCACGTCCATGGTGGCACCTCGTGCCACCGAGGGCTAGGTCGTGTCCGCAAAGTCCCATCGTCCGCCCCGAGGGCGGGGCAGGCAGGACTCTGGCGACACGACACGCTCCGGGCCCTCGGCCATGTCGGCAGGGGGGCGGCCTATGCCCTACACGGTCTGGTGCGCCAGCAGGGCCGGGCAGCCCCTGTGCGTTCCGCGGCTCCCCGAGGCCCGCACCGCATGAGCCGCGTAAGATCTCGGTAAGAGATTTCCGATACGAGACGGTCTCGTATCGAAACACCTCTAGGCTCGCCTCCATGACTACTCCTGCCGAACCGGCCGCCCCCACCGGCCCGCGCGTACCGGAAGCGGTGCACCGGCGCCGCTGGGCGATCCTCGGCGTGCTGATGCTGAGCCTGCTGATCGTCGTGCTCGACAACTCGATCCTGAACGTCGCCATCAAGACGATCTCCACCCCGGCCCCGACCGGCCTGGGCGCCACGCAGAGCGAGCTGGAATGGGCGATCAACTCCTACACCCTCGTCTTCGCGGGCCTGCTGTTCACCGCCGGGCTGCTGGGTGACCGGCTGGGCCGCAAGAAGGTGCTGCTCGGCGGTCTCGCCGTGTTCGGTCTCGGCTCGGCGTTCGCCGCGTTCTCCGGCTCGCCGGGCGAGCTGATCACCTTCCGGGCGGTGATGGGCCTGGGCGCCGCGTTCGTGATGCCCGCCACCCTCGCCGTCCTCATGAACGTCTTCGAGCGCGACGAGCAGCCGAAGGCCATCGGCATCTGGGCGGGCGGCGTCGGCCTCGCCATCGCCATCGGCCCGATCACCGGCGGTGTGCTGCTCGACCACTTCTGGTGGGGCTCGGTCTTCCTCATCAACGTGCCGATCGTGCTGCTCGCGCTCGCGCTGATGCTCTGGCTGGTGCCCGACTCGCGCGACCCGCACCCCGGCCGGGTCGACCCCGTCGGAGTGGTGCTGTCCGTCGTCGGCCTGGTCCTGCTCGTCTACGGCATCATCAAGGGCGGCCAGCTCGCCGACTTCACCGACGTCACCGTGCTGTCCACCATCGGTGCCGGTCTCGCGGTGCTCGTCGCGTTCGTCGTCTTCGAGAAGCGCAGCGACCACCCGTCGATAGACGTGACGTACTTCAAGAACAAGGTCTTCTCGGCCGCCATCGCCGCCATCGCGCTGGTCTTCTTCGCCCTGATGGGCGTGACCTTCTTCTCCGTCTTCTACACGCAGAGCGTGCGCGGCTACTCGCCGCTGCAGACCGGTCTGCTGATGCTGCCGCTGGCCGCCGCCCAGATGATCTTCGCGCCGCGCGCCCGGCTGGTCGTCGACCGCTTCGGCAACAAGGCCACGACCACGGCCGGTCTGCTCGTCATCGCCGCCATGCTGGCCGCCTTCGCCGCCCTGGACGCGGACACCCCCATCTGGATGCTGGAAGTGATCTTCTTCCTGATGGGCGCCGGCATGGCCCACATCATGACGCCGGTCAGCGTCGTCATCATGCAGGCCCTGCCCCGCGAGAAGGCCGGCTCCGCCTCCGCGCTCAGCAACACCTTCCGGCAGCTCGGCGGCGCCCTCGGCATCGCCGTCCTCGGGTCGGTGCTGTCCACGGCCTACCGCACGGGCATCGAGGACAAGCTGGGCGCGCTCCCCCCGGCGCTGCGGCACACCGCGGGCGAGTCCATCGAGGCCACCCTCGGCATCGCGGACAAGCTGGGCCCGCGGGGCGCGTCCCTGATCGCCCCGGCCCATGACGCGTTCCTGCACGCCATGCACATCACCGCCCTGTGGGGCGCGGGCGTCGCCGTGCTCGGCGCGGTCGTCGTGGCGCTGTTCCTCCCGGGCAAGCCCCCGGCGGCCCAGGGGGCGCAGGACGGCCAGGAGTTGTCGCACACCAGGTCGTAGGCCTGAGGGACGATGGACTCCCGCCCGCCAGGGACGGCCGGCACCGGTCAGGAAAGGAAGCAGCGACGTGAGCCCCGCCGAACGGCAGTCCCCGCACGACGGTCCCGCCAGGGGACGTCCCAGAAGCGAGGCCGTCGAGCGCGCCATCATCGAGGGCGTGATGAAGCTCCTGGAAGAGGGCGTGCCCCTCGCGGAGCTGTCCATCGAGCGCATCGCCCGCACCGCGGGCGTCGGCAAGGCCACCATCTACCGCCGCTGGAGCGGCAAGGAGGAACTCTTCGTCGACGTCGTGCGCGCCGCCGAGCCCCCCGACCCGCCGCTCCCCGGCACCTCCATGCGCGACGACCTCGTCGTCCTGCTGGAGCAGGTGCGTCGGCGCGGCCTGGCCAACCGCTCCTCGGCGATCCTGCACAGCGTCCAGGCCCAGATGAAGAGCAGCCCGAAACTCTGGGCGGCGTACCACGCGACCGTCGTCGCGCCGCGCCGGCAGCTCGGCCTGGAGATCCTGCGGCGCGGTCGGCAGAACGGGGAACTGCGCACGGACCTCGACCTGGAACTGCTCAACGACCTGTTCGTCGGCCCGATGCTCGTGCGGGCCGTGCTGCGCACCGACGCCGATCTCCCCGACGACCTCGCCGAACAGGTCGTCGACACCCTGCTGGAAGGGCTGCGGCCGACCGGCTCACCCTCTGTCAGTTCGGCTCCGCAGGGCTCCTAGTGTGCGCGTTTCGTCACAGAGGGCGCTTTCGCCGGGGCTGATCGGAACTCGTCGCGGGGACTCGAACGTCATCGCCCCCGTACGGCCGTCGAAGGACGGCGGGAACGGAACGGATCATCCCCTAGGGTCGTAAGGACACGGGGGCGATGGTGTGCACGGCAGGCAGTGAGGCGACGGTATGGCGCAGCAGGCGTACATGACGGAGACGGACAACGGCGGCTCGGGGCCCGAGCACCGGGGGCCCCGGCTTCGGCGCCTGTTGGACCGGCTGGCGGGCCCCTGGCGGGGCGACCCGCGGATCTGGCGGCGCGGACTGCTCGTCGCGACGTGCGCGGTGCTGCTGGCCCTGGTCATGCTGCTGCACTCGCACATCCCGAACACGATCGGCAACCTGGGCAGCCTCACCGAGACGTTCCTGCCCTGGCTGGGCCTGTTCGTCCCGGTGCTGCTCGCCCTCGCCCTGTTCCGCAGGTCCGCGACCGCGCTGATCGCGGTGGTGCTGCCGTCCGTGGTCTGGCTGAACCTGTTCGGCGGTCAGCTCAGCGACAAGACCGCGCCCGGCGGGGACCTCACGGTGGTCACGCACAACGTCAACGCCGAGAACCCGGACCCGGCCGGCACCGCCCGTGACGTGGCCGCCTCGGGCGCGGACGTGCTGGCCCTGGAGGAGCTGACGCCGGCCGCGGTGCCCACCTACGAGAAGGCGCTGGCCTCGACGTACCGCTACCACTCGGTGCAGGGCACCGTCGGGGTGTGGAGCAAGTACCCGCTGACCGGGGTGCGGGACGTCGACCTCGACATGGGGTGGACCCGCGCGATGCGCGCCACCGTGACCGCCCCGGCCGGGCAGGTCGCCGTCTACGTCGCCCATCTGCCGTCGGTGCGCGTGAAGATGGAGGCCGGCTTCACGGCCCGGCAGCGCGACCGCAGCGCCGACTACCTCGGTGAGGCCATCGCCCGTGAACCGCTGAAGAACATCGTCCTGCTCGGTGATCTGAACGGCACGATGAACGACCGCGCGCTCAACGCCGTCACCTCGCAGATGCGTTCCACGCAGGGCGCGGCCGGCAACGGCTTCGGCTTCAGCTGGCCCGCGTCGTTCCCGATGGCCCGCATCGACCAGATCATGGTGCGGGGCCTGAAGCCGGAGAGCTCCTGGACCCTCCCGCAGACGGGAAGCGACCATCTGCCGGTCGCCGCCCGTGTGAGTGTCACCACAAACGGTTCCTGAAACCCCCTGGTCACGGCCCTGCCGTCAGAAAACCGCGCCGGAGTCGGCAAGGCGGGGAACAGCGCGCCTGAGAGACTTTGTTCCGTACTTGAACATACGCGTACGGATCTCCAAGCAAGTCTCGAAAGGCTCACTCATGCCCCTGGCCCTGCTCGCCCTCGCCGTGGGCGCCTTCGGCATCGGTACGACCGAGTTCGTGATGATGGGGCTGCTGCCCGACGTCGCGGACGACCTGAACATCTCGATACCCGGCGCCGGCCATCTGGTGTCGGCGTACGCGCTGGGCGTCGTCATCGGCGCCCCGCTGCTGGCCGCGGTCACCGCCAAGATGTCCCGGCGCACGGTCCTGATCGGCCTGATGGGACTGTTCGTCGTGGGCAACGCCCTGTCGGCCCTCGCGCCCGACAACGGCTGGCTGCTGGCCGCCCGCTTCCTGAGCGGACTGCCGCACGGCGCCTTCTTCGGCGTCGGAGCCGTCGTCGCGACGAACATGGTCGCCCCCGAACGCAAGGCGCGCTCGGTCTCGTTGATGTTCCTCGGCCTGACGGTCGCGAACGTCGCTGGTGTGCCGGTCGCGACCCTGATGGGCCAGCACCTCGGCTGGAGGGCGACCTTCCTCGGCGTCAGCGCCATCGGCCTGGCGGCCATCGCGGCGCTCGCGCTCCTCATCCCGCACGACCACGAGCACACCACCGCCAAGGGCCTGCGCGGTGAACTCGCCGCGCTGCGCTCGCTGCCGGTCTGGCTCTCGCTCGGCACGACCGTCGCGGGCTTCGGCGCGCTCTTCGCGGCCTACAGCTACATCACGCCGATGCTCACGGACGCCGCCGGCTACGCCGACGCCAGCGTCACCCTGCTGCTGGCTCTGTTCGGCGTCGGCGCGACCGCGGGGAACCTGCTGGGCGGCCGCCTGGCCGACCACTCCCTGCGGGGCACGCTGTTCGGCGGACTCTCCTCGCTGGTGGCGGTCCTGGCGCTGTTCCCGCTGCTGATGCGCACGGAGGTCACGGCCGCCGTGGCCGTGACCCTGCTCGGCATGGCGGCCTTCGCCACCGGCTCCCCGCTCCAGCTGATGGTCATGGAGAAGGCGTCCTCGGCCCCGTCCCTGGCCTCCTCGGCCAACCAGGCCGCCTTCAACCTGGCCAACGCGGGCGGCGCCTGGATCGGCGGCCTCGCCCTGGCCGCGGGCTTCGGCGTCACCTCCCCGGCCCTCGCCGGTGTGGCCCTGGCCGTCCTCGGCCTGGCCGTGGCGTCGCTCGCCTACGCGGTGGACCGGCGCCAGGCGCCCGTGGCCGGACGCGAGCGGATCGTGGCGAGCCATGTCCCGCAGGAGGCGGAAGCAGTGCGCCACTGACGCCTTCCGGCACGCGGCAGCCCGTGGGTCACCGACCCACGGGCTGCCGTTCTCACGTCTGTCGCGCCCCCTGCCGCCGCGCCGCGACGACCGCCGAACTGGTCGGCGTGGTGAGAACCTCGGCCGCGTCCAGCTCCGGATGCGTCAGGTAGAACAGGCGCAGCTCGTCCACCTCGCCCTCGAACCGGGGTGGCCAATCGGCCGAGGGGGTGAAGTCGTCCAGGACGAGGATCCCGCCCGGGGCGAGCAGCTCGACGACCCGGCGCGGATCGTCCCGCTTGCCGCCGCCGTCGCAGAAGAACACGTCGAAGGGGGCATGCCGTTCGAGCAGCCGCCAGTCCCCGGTCAGCACGCTGACGCGCTCGTCGTCGGCGAAGATCGCGGCCGCACCACGGGCCAGCTCCTCGTCCCGTTCCACGGTCACCAGCCGCGCGCCGTCCCCGAGGCCGCTGTGCAGCCAGGCGGTCCCCACTCCCGACCCGGTGCCGCTCTCGGCGACGACTCCACCGGGCTTGGCGGCGGCGGCCGTCCTCAGCAGCCTGCCGACCTCGGCGATGCAGCTCTTCGCGAACCCTGCCTCGGCGGCGAGGCGTTCGGCGTCCAGGACACGCGCCGGAACGACGCGGTCACTCGTGATCAGCTCACTCATGATCCCCTTCCTCGGTGGGACCGAAGGTAGCTGACCGTCTGTCAGTACATCGGCGAATCGGCCGCGTTCGGTGCCACCGGCGGGCGCGCCGCGGGTCTACTCCTGCGGCTGGGTCGCGATCTGGATCAGATTGCCGCAGGTGTCGTCGAAGACGGCCGTGGTCACGGTCCCCATGTCCACGGGCTCCTGCGTGAAGCGGACACCGAGGCCGCTCAGGCGCTCGTACTCCGCGCGGACGTCGTCGACGGCGAACTGCGCCACCGGGATGCCGTCGGCGGCGAGCGCGTCGCGGTACGGCTTGACGGCCGGGTGACCGGCGGGCTCCAGCAGCAGCTCCGTGCCGCCGGGGTTCTCGGGGGAGACGACGGTCAGCCAGCGGTCCGTCTCGCCCACCGGCACGTCGTACTTCTTCACGAAGCCGAGGACCTCGGTGTAGAAGCGCAGGGCCTTGGCCTGGTCGTCGACGAAGACACTGGTCAGATGGATCCTCATGGCGGGCTCCCCGGGTAGCGGTCGTGGAGGTCCGGTCCCGGCGGGTCCGGCGGGCTCCCACGCCGTGCGGCGCGGGAGACCTCCGGACCTGGGATGCCGGGCCGTACCTGACGACCCTGGCCCGTCAGAGCGACTCGCGCCACCCGTTGGTGATCGGCAGCCGCCGGTCCTTGCCGAACCCCTTCGGGGAGATCTTCGTGCCCGGCGGGTACTGGCGCCGCTTGTACTCGGCCGTGTCGACCATGCGCAGCGTCTTCGCGACCAGCTCCGCGTCGAACCCGGCCGCCACGATCTCGTCCGCGCCCCGGTCGCGGTCGACGTACAGCTCCAGGATCGCGTCCAGCACCGGGTAGTCGGGCAGCGAGTCCGTGTCGACCTGGCCCGGGCGCAGTTCCGCGCTCGGGGGCTTGGTGAGGGAGTTCTCCGGGATGGGCGGGGTCTGGCCGCGTTCCCGGGCGGCCCGGTTGCGCCACTCGGAGAGGCGGAAGACCGATGTCTTGTACACGTCCTTGATGGGCCCGTACGCGCCGACCGAGTCGCCGTACAGCGTCGAGTAGCCGACCGCCAGTTCCGACTTGTTGCCCGGGGCCAGGACGATGTGGCCCTCCTGGTTGGAGATCGCCATGAGCAGCGTGCCGCGCAGGCGGGACTGGAGGTTCTCCTCCGCCAGGCCCGTCAGTCCCAGCGCACCCATGTACGCGTCGAACATCGGCTCGATCGCCACGGTCCGGTAGTTCAGACCCGTACGGCGGGCCAGTTCGGCCGCGTCGTCCTTGGAGTGGTCCGAGGAGTACTTCGACGGCATCGACACGCCGTACACGTTCTGCGCGCCCACCGCGTCACACGCGATCGCCGCCACCAGCGAGGAGTCGATGCCGCCCGACAGGCCGATCAGGACCGACGAGAAGCCGTTCTTCGCGACGTACGCCCGCAGGCCCACGACCAGCGCCGAGTAGACCTCCTCGTCGTCGTCCAGCCGGTCCGCGTAGCCGCCCGTGAGCTCGGGCTCGTAACGGGGCAGCGGCTCCTCCGACAGCACCACGCGGTCGATGCGCAGCCCGTCGTCCACCACGCCGGTGGGCGCGTCCGGCGACGCGGCCGGCAGCTCCAGGTCCAGGACCACGCAGCCCTCGGAGAACTGCGGGGCCCGCGCCACGACCTCGCCGTCCTTGTCGACCACGATCGAGTCGCCGTCGAACACCAGCTCGTCCTGACCGCCGATCATGGCCAGGTACGCCGTGGTGCAGCCGGCCTCCTGGGCCCGCTTGCGGACCAGCTCCAGGCGCGTGTCGTCCTTGTTGCGCTCATACGGGGAGGCGTTGATCGAGACCAGCAGGCCCGCCTGCGCCGAACGGGCGGCGGGGACGCGGCCGCCGTCCTGCCACAGGTCCTCGCAGATGGCCAGGGCGACGTCCACGCCGTGCACCCGCAGCACCGGCATGCTGTCGCCGGGCACGAAATAGCGGAACTCGTCGAAGACGCCGTAGTTCGGCAGGTGGTGCTTGGCGTAGTTCAGGACCACCTCGCCGCGGTGGAGCACCGCCCCGGCGTTCTGCGGAGCGCCGGCCGGCTGGCCGTACTTCGGCTGGGCCGTGGCGCTGCGGTCGAGGTAGCCGACGATCACCGGCAGCTCTCCGAAGCCCTCCTCGGCCAGACGCGTGGCGAGAGCGCGCAGCGCCGCGCGAGAGGCCTCGACGAAGGACGACCTGAGCGCCAGGTCCTCGACGGGATACCCGGTCAGCACCATCTCCGGGAACGCGACGAGATGCGCTCCCTGTTCGGCGGAGTGCCGGGTCCAGCGGACGATCGACTCGGTGTTGCCGGCGAGGTCGCCCACGCGGGCGTCGATCTGGTTCAGGGCGAGACGTAGTTGAGGCACGCCGCCCAGTGTAATCGTCAGTGCGACACAATGGGGTGGTGTGGGTCACCCCGCACCACCCATGTCCCCATGCGGACGTCAGCGGCGGCCGGCAGACGCCAGTGGCCCGCCGGCGGACGTCAGCGGCGCCGGTACGACTCGACGCAGCCCTTCCCGGGCGAGCCCACGCCGGTGACGTCGTCGTGCTCCTTCACGGCCGCGAGCGAACTGTCCCCTAGGACCGCGGTGCCGCACCCCGCGCCTTGAGCATGTCCGCCATCAAGGAGATCTCCGACTGCTGCGCGTCCACCATGCCCTGGGCGAGCCGCTTCTCCACGCCGACCGCGCACGCGCGCACACATCCCTCGGCCATGTGGACGCCGCCGCGGTGATGGTCCGTCATCAACTGCAGGTAGAAGACCTCCGCCCGCTTCCCGCTGAGCTCCCCGAGCTTCTTCATCTCGGAGTTGGTCGCCATGCCCGGCATCAGCGCGCCGTCCTTGCCGGAAGCCATCCCGCCCATGTCCATCCAGGTCATCGGCGGTTCGGAGGACACCTTGGGCAGGCCCCACAGGTCCAGCCAGCCGAGCAGCATGCCGCGCTGGTTGGCCTGCGTCTGCGCGATGTCGTACGCGAGCCGCCGGACCTCCTCGTCCTTCGTGCGGTCGCGCACGATGTACGACATCTCCACGGCCTGCTGGTGGTGCACCGCCATGTCCCGCGCGAAACCGGCGTCCGCGGACTCGGCCGA
The DNA here is from genome assembly GCF_021474405.1 of [Streptosporangium] indianense. GTDB lineage: Bacteria > Actinomycetota > Actinomycetes > Streptomycetales > Streptomycetaceae > Streptomyces > Streptomyces indiaensis. Next base: position 10,551 of record NZ_JAKEIO010000078.1, on the reverse strand, counting down.
CGGGGTCCTGCCGCCGCCGTCGTCCCCCGCGACGGCGTAGGTGATCGCCCCGGCGGCGACCAGCGCCGCCGCCGCGGCCCCGGCGATCAGGCCGACATGCCTCACTTGGACAGCCCGTTCGTGCAGGCGGCTCCCGGCTCGGGGGTCTGCGCGCCCTGGACGAACTTCTCGAAGAACGCGTCCACGTTCGGGTCCTTCGCACCCGTCACCGTGCGCTGGTGGCCCCACGCCGACAGCATGATCGGGTCCTTCTGGTCGTCCACCGGGCTCATCAGCGTGTACGGCGTCTTCTTCACCTTCGCCGCGAGCGCGTCGACGTCGGCTTTCCCGGCGTCGGCGTTGTACGTCACCCACACCGCGCCGTGCTCCAGCGAGTGCACGGCGTTGGTGTTCTTCAGCGGCTCCGTGTAGACGTCGCCGTTGCAGTTCATCCAGACCGGGTTGTGGTCCCCGCCCACCGGCGGTTCGGAGGCGTACTTCACGGCCTTGGTGACGTGGTTGCGGGACAGCTTGCCCTCCCACGTCCTCACGCCGTCCTTGCCCGTCACGAACCTGCCCTTGCCCGAGGAGTCGCTCGTCGCGACGTCACCGCCCTTGTCGTCCTGGGACCGCACGAGCACGACACCGCCGGCCACGAGCCCGGCGACGGCCACCACACTGGCCCCGATGACGAGGACCCGGTTGCGGCGCTCACGGGCCTGCTCGGCGCGCCGCATCTCCTCTATGCGCGCCCTGCGGTCCGTGCTGCTCTTGTTGGCGGAGCCCATGAGGTGTCCTTCGTGGGAAAAGTGACGGTCGGGTGAGCTGATCGTAATGGGGGAGACGGGGCGCCCCGTAGGGCAGCCGGGGAATGGGCCGAATCGATACGGCCCCGACAGCGGGACGACGGCTTCGCCGGTCCCGGGCCCGACGGCCCGCTCGTGGACCTCCGATAATTTGAGCCGCCGATGCGCATTACCTACGCTGCCCGCATGCGGCTGCTGCGCTCCACCGACCTCGCCCTGCGGGTCCTGATGCGGCTCGCCGTCGCGGGCGGATCGAGTCCGACGACCCGGGACGTCGCGGACGGCATGGACGTGCCGTACACCCACCTGGCCAAGGTCGTCGCCGAGCTCCAGCACATGGGCCTGCTCGAAGCCCGCCGAGGACGCGGCGGCGGCCTCACGCTCACCGAGAAGGGCCGTACGGCCTCGGTGGGCGCCGTGGTCCGCGCCTTCGAGGGCGGCGGCGACGTCGTCGACTGCGAGGGCCCGACGCCCTGCCCCCTCAACTCCGCGTGCCGCCTGCGCGGCGCCCTGCGCCGGGCCCAGGAGGCGTTCTTCACCTCGCTGGACCCGGTCACGATGGAGGACATCGTGGCGGAGCCGACCGGTGCGCTGCTCCTGGGGATCTCCCGGGGCCCCGATCGCCCTGCTTCCTAGGGCCTGTCGTTTGGATCATGGCGCAGGGCATCGGCAGCACCTGTGAACGCCGGTGAGCGGGGCCTGGTGCGTGCAGCTGCAAGGCGGAGGAGGGAGTCGATGCGGAGCATCGGCGAGTGACGACAACGCGGCAGATGCGCGTGCCAGGCCCCGCGTCTGCGTCATGATCCAAACGACAGGCCCTAGTCCAGCCCCGCCAGCCACAGGTCCGGGCCGAACACCTCGTAGTGGATGCTTGCGGGGGCCACGCCCTTCGCGATCAGCTGGGTCCGCACCGCCCGCATGAACGGGAGCGGGCCGCACAGGTACGCGCGCGTGCCCGGGGCCACTGTGACGCCGGTGAGGTCGACCAGCCCGGAGTGCGTGCCCGCCGGGGCGTCCTGCTCGTACCAGAGGTGGACGGCCGCATCGGGCAGCTTGTCGGCGTAGGCCTGGTGATCGGCGCGCAGGGCGTGGGTGGCGGGTGAGCGGTCGCCGTGCACGACGGTGACCGGGGCGCGGTGCCCCGAGTCGGCCAGGTGCGCCAGCATCGCGGTCATCGGGGTCACACCGATCCCGGCCGAGGCCAGCAGCAGCGGCGTGCCGGGGCCGCAGTCCAGGACCAGGTCGCCGTACGGCTCGGACAGCTCCAGGACGTCACCCACCCGTACGCGCGCGTGCAGGTGGTTCGAGACCTCGCCCTCGGGGGCGCCGGTTTCGTGCACACGCTTGACGCTGATCTGCCGCAGGCCGGTGCCGGGCACCCCGGACAGGCTGTACTGCCGTATCTGCCGGGCGCCGTCCGCGAGGGCGACGCGGACCGAGACGTACTGGCCCGCGAGGAACTCTCGCACCGGGCCGCCGTCGGCCGGCCGCAGCCGGAACGTGGCGACGTCGTCGGTCTCGGCGACCCGCTCGACGACCTCCCAGGGCCGCCAGGTGTGCCCGCCGCGCTCCTCGCGCAGCCGCCGCTCCACGGCGATCAGGGCGTTCGCCATCAGCCAGTAGACCTCGTCCCAGGCGGCGGCGACCTCGGGCGTGACGGCGTCGCCGAGCACCTCGGCGATCGCGGCGAACAGGTGCTCGTGGACGACGGCGTACTGCTCCGGCGCCACCCCGAGCGAGGCGTGCTTGTGGGCGATGCGCCCCAGCATGGCGTCCGGCCGCTGCCCGGGGTGCTCCAGCAGGTGGGTCGCGAACGCGGCGACGGATCCGGCGAGCGCCCGGCGCTGGGTGCCGGAGGCCTGGTTGCCCCGGTTGAACAGGTCCCGCAGCAGCTCCGGGTGGGCCGCGAACAGCCCGGCGTAGAAGCGCTCGGTGATCGTGTCGAGGGCGGCTCCGACGGCGGGGAGCGTGGCACGGACGGTGGCGGCGGACTGCTCGGACAGCATCAGGCCTCCTCAAGGCTCGGCTGTGCGCACGCTATCTTAAAGTTGCATCTGAGATGCAAATTAAGTGGGCGGTCCAGGACAGGAACCGGCCGTTACGGATGTCGGTGCGAGCAGGCACTATGGGCGGCAGAGCAGTTCACCGCCGGACGTGAGGCGTTCGACCCCGGACCAGCCGGGCGATCATGGTTGGCAACGCGTTCGAAACGGTGGTGTGGTGGGATGCTCAGGTGCCCGACCGCCTCCCGTGGTACGGAAGACAGGCGGCCTGACCAGCAAGGATGGGGAAGCGGAAGATGGACAAGCAGCAGGAGTTCGTGCTCCGGACGTTGGAGGAGCGCGACATCCGGTTCGTACGCCTGTGGTTCACGGACGTGCTGGGCTTCCTCAAGTCCGTCGCCGTGGCCCCGGCCGAGCTGGAGCAGGCCTTCGACGAGGGCATCGGCTTCGACGGCTCCGCGATCGAGGGCTTCGCCCGGGTCTACGAGTCCGACATGATCGCCAAGCCGGACCCGTCGACCTTCCAGATCCTGCCGTGGCGCGCGGAGGCCCCGGGCACGGCCCGGATGTTCTGCGACATCCTCATGCCGGACGGCTCCCCGTCCTTCGCGGACCCGCGCTACGTCCTGAAGCGCGCCCTGGCCCGCGCGAGCGACCTGGGCTTCACCTTCTACACGCACCCGGAGATCGAGTTCTTCCTGCTGAAGGACCGCCCCCTGGACGGCTCCCGCCCCACTCCGGCCGACAACTCCGGCTACTTCGACCACACCCCGACCAACGTCGGCATGGACTTCCGCCGCCAGGCGATCACCATGCTGGAGTCGATGGGCATCTCGGTCGAGTTCTCCCACCACGAGGGCGCGCCGGGCCAGCAGGAGATCGACCTCCGCTACGCCGACGCGCTGTCCACGGCCGACAACGTCATGACGTTCCGCCTCGTCATGAAGCAGGTGGCCCTGGAGCAGGGCGTGCACGCCACGTTCATGCCGAAGCCCTTCTCGGAGCACCCGGGCAGCGGCATGCACACCCACCTGTCCCTCTTCGAGGGCGACCGCAACGCCTTCTACGAGTCGGGCTCCGAGTACCAGCTCTCCAAGGTGGGCCGCTCCTTCATCGCGGGCCTGCTGCGGCACGCGGCGGAGATCTCCGCGGTCACCAACCAGTGGGTCAACTCCTACAAGCGCATCTGGGGCGGCGCGGAGCGCACGGCGGGGGCCGGCGGTGAGGCGCCGTCGTACATCTGCTGGGGCCACAACAACCGCTCGGCGCTGGTCCGCGTCCCGATGTACAAGCCCGGCAAGACGGGCTCGGCCCGGGTCGAGGTCCGCTCCCTCGACTCCGGCGCGAATCCGTACCTGGCGTACGCGCTGCTGCTGGCCGCTGGCCTCAAGGGCATCGAGGAGGGCTACGAACTCCCGCCGGGCGCGGAGGACGACGTCTGGGCCCTCTCCGACGCGGAGCGCCGCGCGATGGGCATCGAACCCCTCCCGCAGAACCTGGGCGAGGCCCTGACCCTCATGGAACGCAGCGACCTGGCCGCCGAAACCCTCGGCGAACACGTCTTCGACTTCTTCCTGCGCAACAAGCGGCAGGAGTGGGAGGAGTACCGGTCCGAGGTGACCGCGTTCGAGTTGCGGAAGAACCTTCCGGCGCTGTAAGGGCAGGTCGGGGCGGGTTTCCCGCTGGCTCGGCGAACGGGGCCGACGGTTGTGGACCGTCGGCCCCGTTCGCGTCTCGCAGAGTCTGGGCCGTCTCTGGGCCGTCCGGGCAGATCTCCGTTGCGCCGTCCGGCCCCGGTGGCCTGCGTTGGTGCCCAGCCGCGACCACGAGATCGCAGAGCAGTCGAAGAACTACCGCTACTCCACCAATCACCATGTGGTCATCGACGCCGACACCCGCCTGGTCGTCGTGGTCGGCCACCCATGCCCGGCAACCGCAACGACTGCCGGGCCTGGAGCGAGTCCGGCGCCAAGACCGCCGTCGGCGCCACGACCACCATCGCCGACGGCGGCTACCAGGGAACAAGGCTGGTCATCCCACATCGCCGCCATGCGAAGGACGACGAACTGCCCTCCTGGAAGCAGGCGCACAACAGGTCCCACAAGCAGGTCCGGGCCCGTGTCGAGCACGTATTCGCCCGCATGAAGACGTGGAAGATCCTTCGCGACTGCCGACTGAAAGGTGATGGCGTCCACCACGCGGTGCTCGGCATCGCCCACCTGCACAACCTCGCACTCACCGGATGACGGCGACGGTGTTCATCTCACGGACCAGGCTCCGCCGTTAGTCCGGCGGCGTGTGGCGGGGCCATGGCACGCCCGTGCGGTCGATTGCGGCGGCCCGCAAAAGCTCCAGCAGATGGCAGCCCGGGTATGTGCCGAACGTGGGGAACTTCCACCGGTAGTAGCAGGACCAGTAGCTCACCACCCGGCGCTCGGTCCGCGCGAAGAACCCCGGATTCCGCGCGATGAAGTCCCCGTATGCCATCCGCTGGGCAGACCGCTTGGAGGGCAGGTCGGAAAGGCCGTGCTGGATGGACTCCAAGATCTCCAAGACGTACTCGCCGGCCAACTGCACCACGAACGGCACCACCCACAGTTCGTCGGAACTGGCGATTCGCTCCAGGTGACGCTGGCGGACCAGCCCGTCGCAGTGCCGCGAGTACAGACAGTGCAGGATCGCCTGCTGTACCACCGTCAGCGAGCACACCACGTCGGCCGGCAGCTCGTCCTGATAGATCCGATACGGAATGGCGACGGCTTCATCGCCCATGTACACCGGGAACGGCGACGCAGGTGCGATCCGGGCCTCCGGCATGACCGCCAAGACCGCGCGAACGTCATTGACAAGCTGGCGCGGGAAAGCCGCAACCAGGTCACTGCCGGTCATCGCCATGGGTCGAGGCTGCTGCATGGCGGAAGCATAGGCGGGTCCGCTTGCCCCACCCTTCGCCTCCGCTGACAGCAGATCCTCCGCCTCGTTGCAGCCAACCGAGCAATGCGGGACAGCCCTTAGCCTCTATCTTTCGCGGGGGGCGTCGAGGGCCAATCACGAAACATCGAGACTAAGAGGATCACACTGGTTATGAATTCTTGCCGAGCTCTTTGATCTCTTCTGGAATCTGTGAGCCGGAGTAGACCGCGAAGAGTTTCGCCGTCTTGGCATTCTCCCCGACGGCGATGGCTACCGTCGGGGAGATGCCGGAGACCCTATAGGCGTTTTTCTTCTCGAGGTCTCTAAATTCGGTTCCCTTTCCCGTATCGTTACAGGGGGGTTGCGTGGCATAGCCCAGTTTGCTCGTGGCGGTGAACTGACGGTTCGCGATGCCTTTGTAGTCACGGCCCTCGTAGACATAACGGGCGGCGCACGCCTCCGTTCCTCTGTCGCGACTTTCAGGCGCCGCTGTTTCGTCGCCCTTTTCCGCACAGGCGGCTGACGAGAGCATGAGGCACGCGAGGATCGTCGCACGCAGACACCTGGAACGGTTCATAGGTAGGGAAACCTCGCTCAGTAGATTGCTTCAAGCGTTCTCATGTCTCCCCTGCCTAGTGTGCGAGCACTCTTGTCGCACGGGCCTATGCCAGGAGCCATGGTCAGATTGTCGTGCCCGGAGGGGGCGTGGTCGAGACCGAAGACATGGCCTGCCTCGTGCGTACCCACTGCTCGGACGTCGTAGTGGGCGGTGCACGAACTGGTGGGGTCGTTGGTGAAGTCGTGATCGGTCGTGTTGTAGCGCACGTCCGCCTCTATCAGGTCCTCGCTGCCTCCCCTGTTGGTCGTCCACCCGCAGGTAGCGGCGAGCCACCCGCTTTGAAGATCGCCCGCATCCCACGTGCTCTGCTTGTCCCGTGGTGTGCAGTTGCCCTTATTATCCAGGTCAGCCTCGAAGCTCGAGGTTCCCATGTACCGGTGTCCGGCGTCTATGGTGTCGGCTATTCCGCAATCGTTATAGCCACCGGTTATGTTATTGATTGCATCCTTGAAGGCAGTGGCCGCTGCGGCCTGGGACAGAGCTGCTGGCATACCTCCATCACCGACATACCATTCATAGTAGTCGAAATCCTCCCAGGCCCAAGGGAGCATGATGTTGTCCGAGCAGGCGGACGGGGCTGCCACCCGGGCGCTGTCAGCAGCAGCCTTCTTCGTGTCTGCCGGTTCGGCGGCGGCGTCACCGGACAGTTCCAGGTCGTAGAATATGCTGCCTTTTTCGGTGACGCCTAGCGAGAAACCGTGCACTTCAGTGCCGTATGCACTCAGTACTTCGAGTCTGACGGTCTCGCCCGGTCCGGGAACGGCAACCCCCATGCCGTCATGTACCACGATGCGCCCTGCCAGGTCACAATCCTGCGTTAGCACACCTTCCGGAACCTGTTCGACGGTCAGCTCTCCGGCTTGGGGAATGGCGGCGCAGTCTGCGGAAATACCCTCGCCCTGCGTCGGGGCGGCTGCGGCTGATACGGCACAGGTGAGGGATAAAGCGACAGTTACTCTGGACGCGACTCGGCTAAATCTAGACATTGAACCCCCGTTGACGCTGCATAAACGATCAATATTGATCGGAACTCGCTGATCTTAGGAAATATTAGAAGGTGGACGCAACGATTCCGCGTAGGTGAATTTCGGCCACCTGAAATCCTCGGGCTAAGGGCTGTCCCGAACTTCTGATCATGGGTGAGAGGATCTTGCCGCGTCTGGTGTGGTCACGGGGTCAGAGCCGTCCTGGATAGCCCCGTTCACCGGGCTGAGCGCGCGACAGTTCGGCAAGATGATCGCCGCTCTGCGACGCGAGGGTGCGGACCCGGTCCGCAAGGGCCGGCCGTGGAGCCTGCCGCATGGAATACCAGGCCCTGCTGGTCGCGAATACTGTGGGATCAAGCTGACCTGCGCCAGCCCGCGCCGCTGTTCTTGTGCGGGGAGCATGCCGATCACTCCGGCACGGTCCCAGACCACTCCCGGCGCCGGGAGTCGAGCCGTCTACGGGGCCGTGGCTGGCGTGATCCGGGCCCTACTTCGACGCTGGCCCGAGACGGTGCTCGAGAAGTTGTCCGCTGTCGAATCCAGTCCACCGGCTTTCATGCCAGCGGCCCTAGGGGTGCTTCGTTACCTTGAGTGATCCCGGCTGGCTGTGGGCAGCCTCCCAGCAACTGCGCCCTGTCGGCGATACGTGATCAGCTTGGGGTGTGAAACATCATCGCCAGTGCCATAGCCGTACTGGGATCGGTCAGAGTCGTGTCCGGGGCGGGCCGCACCGCAAGCGCACCAGATATGGCGGGGAGCAATGGGGAGTCACGATGAAAGCTGTCCAGCCTGAGGGGGCGGTAATCGGGGGCGTTCCTCCAGGTCATTGCCCGGGCGGGCTCGAATGATCGCAGCTTCCCAAGCTGATGGCGTCGACGTGCGCCCGCGCGCATCCAGCGATCCGGCACGCGCCTTCCCTGGCGGCGGCAGCCGAGACACGGTTCTTAAGAGCTCCACGTAGTGCGTTTCGAGACCGGAGGGGGAGGCAGCGTGGCCAAGTGTGGTGCGCCGACCAAGACAGGCGGGCGATGTCAGCGGAAGGTGGTGACCGGCACCTCCCGGTGCCCAGTCCATCAGGGACCCTGGTCCGCGTACGGTGTGGCGCAACGCAAGGATAAGGAAGCCAAGGAGAAGAAGCGCAGGATCCGCAATAAGGGCTAGATCCGGCTGACATCCACAGCTCAACGGTGGCGGAGGTGGGTACCCCTGCTCGGCCCGATGCGGTCGACCCGCCGGGTGGTAGCGCCACTGGGCCGCGCTCGGATCGAACTCATGAATCGGTGTCCGCCAGGGCCGGGGTCCCGCTCGGCTCGATGACCTACCACTTCAGCGGCATCGACGAGCTGCTGCGGGAGGCCTTCACCCGGTTCGCCGATCACATCGTGGCCGTATTCGAGCGCTGCCTCGGCTCCGCCGAGACACCCGAGCAGGTCCGTGAAGCCGTCACGGACCTCGTCCACGCCCTCTCCAAGGGACCCGGCGTCACCTCGTCTTCGCCCACGAGCTGTACACGCTCGCCGCCAGACGGCCCGGGTACCGCGAGCTGACACAGCGCTGGATGCGCCGCAGCCGCCTGCTCCTGGAGCAGCACTTCGACCCGGTCACGGCACGTCAGCTGGACGCGCTGATCGAAGGACTGACCCTGCACCGCTCCCTCGACGGCGAGCCGCACAGCCGCGAACTGACGCGGCTGGCGGTGACCCGTCTGACGGCGGCGTCGTCCTGAGGCCCGCCTCCCTCACACCGACGCGCTCTGCGAAGCGGTCGTCCACGTGAAGCCGTCCGGGTCCGTGAACTGCCCGGCGTCGCTGCCGATGGTGAGGCGGTGGGAGCCCGTGCCGTCGGGGGTGACGCCGGCGACCTTGGCGAGGCCGCGGCGCTTGTACAGGGCCAGTTTGACGGGACCGTCGGCGGCGAACTCCACGTACTTGGAGCCGAAGCTCTTGCCCACGGCCAGGCCGTGATCGACGTAGAACTGCTTGCTGGCCTTCACGTCCTCCACCCCGAGCAGGAGCACGAAGTCGTCGACCCGCCCGGTCGCCGGGCCGGTGTTCTTCTTCGACGACGACGCGAGCTGCCAGATCGTCCCGTCGGGGGCCTGCACGACACCCCCGTAGCCCCACAGAGACTTGGCGGCGGGCTTCAGCGTCGTCGCGCCGGCCCGCACCGCCGCCTCGACGAGGGCGTCCACGTCGGCCGGCTGGGGGACCACGAGCGACAGCGTGAACCCGCGGAAGCCGGAGGTCGGTGCCTCCGACGCCCGCAGGCGCAGCCGGTCGCCCAGACCGAAGGCGGCGGAGTAGAAGCGGTCGGCGGCGGCGGGGTCGGCCACCTCGAGGGTGACGGATGCGATGGAAGTCATGACAACGACGCTAAGCGCGCCCGGCGAGACGTGCTTCTTGATTCCTGACCGGGTTCCCCCGGGCCCTCAGGCCTGCTTGCGCTTCAGGTCCGCCAGCAGCTGGTGCAGCGGCTCCGTGGCCCTGCGCCGGTACTCCTGCACCGCCCAGCCGTTGCCGTCGGGGTCCTGGAAGTGCATGAACGTGGCGCCGTCGTCCGGGGAGTACTGGACCGGCTCCGACACCTCGAGCCCGCGGGCGACCAGCTCCGCGTGGGCCGCCTTGATGTCGGCGACGCACAGCTGCAGACCCTGGTAGGTGCCCGGAGCCGGGGTGGGGCCGGGTGTCATCTCCCAGATCGACGCGCCCAGGGCGATCGAACAGCCGGAACCCGGAGGGGTCAGCTGCACGATCCGCATCCCCGGCATGACCTCCTGGTCGATGTCCACGTGGAAGCCGACCTTGTCCCGGTAGAAGTCCCGGGCACGGTCGATGTCGGACACGGGCAGCGGGATGACTTCGAGGGTGATGTCCATGGCGTGACTCCTTCGTCCGGCCTGATGAGAACCGCCACCGCGTCCGGCCGAAGCCGACCGATGCCTGCTGACGCAGACTGACGCCGACCGCCACCGACTGACACCGGTGGGTGGCGACCGACGCCGACTTTCATCGTCTGACACCGGCGGACGGCGACCGACGCCGACTGTGATCGACTGACGCGGGTGGATGACGACCGACGCCGGCCGAAGGCGACTGGCGCCGACCGACGCCGGCTGAAACGGCTCCCCCTCACCGAAGCCGAAAACGCCCGGCGGCGCCACCGAGTAGACGGCGACCGGACCCGTGCCGTGGCCGAAATGGCCCTCCCGTCCCCGCAAACGCCGCCAACCGCCGTACCCATGCCCC
>NZ_JAKEIO010000077.1 GCF_021474405.1 [Streptosporangium] indianense | reverse complement strand
CCCCGCCCCGGCGACGGGAACACCACCGCCTGCAACCCCACCGGCGTGGCAGACCCCGACCGGAGCTCCCCCATCCAGTCCGCCGTCTCCACCCGCACCAGCTCCGTCACGTCCTCGGAGAACCTCCGCAGCACCCCGAGACACCGCTCGGCGGCCTCCCCGGCCGTCCCCTCCGCCGGCCCCAGCACCTCCCGCACGCTCTCCGCCGCCCAGTCGAACTGCAACGCCTGCAACCTGCGCTGCACGGCCTGCGCGGTGGCCACGTCCCGCATCCACCCGGTCGTCACCCCGAAATAGCGGTCGACGGCCACACACGCCGCCCCCACCAGCAGCGCCAGACACCCCCAGGGCGCGATCCCGCCCACGACCCCGGTCAGATCCAGCAGCGGCAGCGCGACCCCGGTGACCGCCCCGGCCGCGGCCCCGCACCGCAGCACCCGCGCACACCGCCGCTTCCACACCCGGTCGGCCAGATACCAGGCCGCCGTCCGCAGTGCCCCGCGCTCCACCCACCGGTACAGCTCGTCCAGCCGGAGGGCCGGCTCGCCCCAGTCCCCGAGCGGGAAGACCCGCCCGGTCAGATCGCCCGGCCGCAGCCCGGCCGCCGCCTGCTCGCCCCGCCCGTCCTGAGGCGGCCCCTCGGGCTGCATCTCCGGCTGACCCACCCGGCACTCCTCACTGACCACGAATGACCACGTACGGTTCACTCACCGATCACGCTGCGCGATGGACGAAAGCCCGCATCCGGCACGCGCCCGACCCTTCCTACCCCCCAATGGGTGGCGAAGACGTAGCTTTCGCCTCTTTTCCGCCCGGAAGTATTCCTTGATCAGGTATAGGGCGCGAGCGGGACTCACTCGAAAGAGTGCTGGGGCGACGGCAGCCCCGACCACGTAGGCTCGTGCCGAGCGGGAAAACCCGTACCGAGCAAGGAGCTGATCGTGATCCCCGGTGGTGGCCAGCCCAATATGCAGCAGCTGCTCCAACAGGCCCAGAAGATGCAACAGGACCTGGCACAGGCGCAGGAGGAACTGGCGCAGACGGAGGTCGACGGGCAGGCGGGCGGCGGTCTGGTGACGGCCACCGTCACCGGCGCCGGCGAGCTGCGCGCCCTGAAGATCGACCCGAAGGCGGTGGACCCCGAGGACACCGAGACCCTCGCCGACCTGGTCGTGGCGGCCGTCCAGGCGGCCAACGAGAACGCGCAGACGCTCCAGCAGCAGAAGCTGGGCCCGCTCGCGCAGGGCCTGGGCGGCGGCGGCATCCCCGGCCTGCCGTTCTGACCCTGCGCACCGCCTTCCTCGGACAGGCGGCAGACAACTACGGTACGTACGGGACGGTACGCACCGACCCCGAAGACCCAGGAAGGGCAGTCCGTTGTACGAAGGCGTGGTCCAGGACCTGATCGACGAGCTGGGGCGGCTGCCCGGCGTCGGTCCGAAGAGCGCCCAGCGGATCGCCTTCCACATCCTCCAGGCGGAGCCGACGGACGTCCGGCGGCTCGCGCAGGCCCTGATGGAGGTCAAGGCCAAGGTCCGCTTCTGCGCCACCTGCGGCAACGTCGCGCAGGAGGAGCTGTGCAACATCTGCCGCGACACCCGCCGCGACCCGGCCGTCATCTGCGTGGTCGAGGAGCCGAAGGACGTCGTGGCGATCGAGCGCACGCGTGAGTTCCGGGGCCGCTACCACGTCCTGGGCGGCGCGATCAGCCCGATCGACGGGGTGGGCCCCGACGACCTGCGCATCCGGGAGCTCCTGGCCCGCCTGGCGGACGGGACGGTCACCGAGCTGATCCTCGCCACGGACCCGAATCTCGAAGGCGAGGCGACGGCGACGTACCTCGCCCGCATGATCAAGCCCATGGGCCTGAAGGTCACCCGCCTGGCCAGCGGCCTCCCGGTGGGTGGGGACCTGGAATACGCGGACGAGGTCACCCTCGGACGCGCCTTCGAGGGGAGACGACTCCTAGATGTCTGACGCCACGCTGCACGCGACCGGCCAGAACCCCGACGATTTCGCGGTCCAGATCGCGGATCAGATCGAGAGCTTCCTGGTCGCCGTCACGGAGGTCGCGAAGGGCGACGAACCGGAATCGGCCGTGCCCTTCCTCCTCCTGGAGGTCTCCCAACTCCTCCTGGCCGGCGGTCGGCTCGGCGCGCACGAGGACATCGTGCCCGACGAGCGCTACGAACCCGACTCCGGCCCCGAGGCGGACGTCGACGAGCTCCGCGAGAACCTGGCCCGGCTGCTGGACCCGATCGACGTCTACTCCGAGGTCTTCGACCCGTACGAGCCCCGCAAGGCACCGGTCCCGGCCCGTATCTCCGACGACCTCACGGACGTCATCACGGACCTGCGCCACGGCATGTCCCACTACCGGGCGGGCCGCACCACGGAGGCCCTGTGGTGGTGGCAGTTCTCCTACTTCTCCAACTGGGGTTCCACCGCCTCGGCGAGCCTGCGCGCCCTCCAGTCGGTCCTCGCCCACGTCCGTCTCAACCAGCCCCTCGCCGAACTCGACGGCCTGGACACCGACCAGGGCATGGGCGACGACACACTGGAGATCGAGGCGGGCCGCGTGATGGCAGAGGAGATCGCGGGACCACTCGGGCTGCACCGCGCCAAGTGACGCGCGGCGCGTGGCGTGCCCGACGACGACGCGCGTGAGCACATCAGCGTAGGGCAACGCCCTTCTGGCAGTGGGGCGTTGGCGCGCCTTCCTCAGAGCCGTACGGCCGCCCCCGTCACGCCGATGCCCGTGCCCGGATCCGCCGGGACCGTCACGGTGATGGTGCTGGGGCGGCCCATGTCCGCGCCCTGGTGGATCGTCAGGGTGGCGGGGGTCTGCACGAGGCCGAGTTCGCGCAGGTAGCCGCCGAGCGCGGCCGCCGCCGCGCCCGTCGCCGGGTCCTCGACGACGCCGCCGGGCGGGAACGGATTGCGGGCGTGGAACACGCTGGGTGACTCGCGGCGGATCAGGTCGATCGTGGTCCAGTCCCGGCGGGCCATCAGGGCGGCGAGCGCGGGCATGTCGTAGTCCAGGGCGGCCAGCCGTTCCCGGCTCGTGGTGGCGATGACCGGGTGCCAGGCCCCGGCGAAGGCCACTCGCGGCGGCAGCGCCGGGTCCAGGTCAGCGGTGGACCAGCCGAGGATCGCCAGCAGTTCGGCGAGGTCGGGCCCGTCGAGCGGGACCGTGCGCGGCGGGACGCTCACCAGCGTCGCCACGAGGGTGCCGTCCGCCGCCCGGTCCGTGGTGACGGTGACCGGGCCCGCGGGGGTGCGCAGCAGCAGCCGCCCGGTGCCGTGCCGCTCCGCGTGCGCCACGGCCGTGGCGATCGTCGCGTGGCCGCAGAACGGCACCTCGGCGAGCGGGCTGAAGTACCGGACGTCCAGGGAGCCGTCGCCGGCCTCCACCGCGAAGGCCGTTTCCGAGTAGCCCACTTCGGCCGCCGTCGCCAGCATCTTCGCGTCGTCGACGCCGCTCGCGTCCAGCACCACCCCCGCGGGGTTGCCGCCTGCGGGATCCGTGCTGAACGCCACGTAGCGCAAGGTCTCCATGCCCCGAACGGTAGCGCCGGGCCCGCTGTCACGCAGGGTGATTCGAAGGCTGCTCGTACGGGCCCTGTCCGCGCGGCCTGGCCGCCGGCACCTTCGCCGCGCCGGAAGCGGTCTGCTCCTCGTCTTCCACCGGGAGCACGCGCACAGCCGAATCCTGGTGCGTGAAAGTTGTGGGACCTGGCCGTCACCGCGTGCGATTGTGACGCCTGGCACTTTCTCGAGTGACCCGTGCCCAGATGGGCAAGAGCGCCTCTGGACGGGCGGCCCGAAATCTCACCATGCGATATCGCGGAAGGGTTTTTCGGACGCTCGTTAGACTGAGCCGACCGCGGTACGAATGCGTATGAGCGGGAAGAGACGGATTGAGCGAGGAGCGCACGTGGGCCTTGTCGTGCAGAAGTACGGAGGCTCCTCCGTAGCCGATGCCGAGGGCATCAAGCGCGTCGCCAAGCGGATCGTGGAAGCGAAGCAGAACGGCAACCAGGTGGTTGCCGTGGTTTCCGCGATGGGCGACACGACGGACGAGCTGATCGATCTCGCCGAGCAGGTTTCCCCGATGCCTGCCGGGCGCGAGCTCGACATGCTGCTGACCGCCGGAGAGCGGATCTCCATGGCATTGCTGGCCATGGCGATCAAAAAGCTGGGCCACGAGGCCCAGTCGTTCACCGGCAGCCAGGCGGGTGTCATCACCGACTCGGTCCACAACAAGGCCCGGATCATCGACGTCACGCCGGGCCGGATCAAGACCTCGGTGGACGAGGGCAACATCGCGATCGTGGCCGGTTTCCAGGGTGTCTCCCAGGACACCAAGGACATCACCACGCTCGGCCGCGGCGGCTCCGACACCACCGCGGTGGCCCTGGCCGCCGCCCTCGACGCCGACGTCTGCGAGATCTACACCGACGTCGACGGCGTGTTCACCGCCGACCCGCGCGTGGTGAAGAAGGCCCGGAAGATCGACTGGATCTCCTTCGAGGACATGCTCGAACTGGCGGCGTCCGGGTCCAAGGTGCTGCTCCACCGCTGCGTGGAGTACGCCCGCCGGTACAACATCCCGATCCATGTCCGGTCCAGCTTCAGCGGACTTCAGGGCACATGGGTCAGCAGCGAGCCGAAGCAAGGAGCAAAGCAGGTGGAGCAGGCTCTCATCTCCGGTGTCGCGCACGACACCTCCGAGGCCAAGGTCACGGTCGTCGGCGTGCCGGACAAGCCGGGCGAGGCGGCCTCGATCTTCCGCACGATCGCCGACGCCGAGATCAACATCGACATGGTCGTGCAGAACGTGTCCGCCGCCGCCACCGGCCTGACGGACATCTCCTTCACGCTGCCGAAGACCGAGGGCCGCAAGGCCATCGACGCGCTGGAGAAGAACAAGGCCGGCATCGGCTTCGACTCGCTGCGCTACGACGACCAGATCGGCAAGATCTCCCTCGTCGGCGCCGGCATGAAGACCAACCCGGGCGTCACGGCCGACTTCTTCACGGCCCTGTCCGACGCGGGCGTGAACATCGAGCTGATCTCGACCTCCGAGATCCGCATCTCGGTCGTCACCCGTGCCGACGACGTGCCCGAGGCCGTCCGCGCCGTGCACTCCGCGTTCGGGCTCGACTCCGACAGCGACGAGGCCGTGGTCTACGGAGGCACCGGCCGCTGATGGCCGACCTCCGACAGGGCGCCCGGACCGGACGGTCCGGGCGTCCGACGCTTGCCGTGGTGGGTGCGACCGGAGCCGTCGGCACGGTCATGCTCCGGATCCTGTCCCAGCGGGCCGACGTCTGGGGCGAGATCCGTCTGATCGCCTCCGCACGCTCGGCCGGCCGCAAACTGACCGTGCGCGGCGAGGAGACCGAGGTTCTCGCGCTCACCGAGGAGGCCTTCGACGGCGTGGCCGTCGCCATGTTCGACGTCCCCGACGAGGTCGCCGAGCGGTGGGCGCCCGTCGCCGTCGCCAAGGGCGCCGTGGTCGTCGACAACTCCGGCGTGTTCCGGATGGACCCCGACGTGCCGCTCGTGGTGCCCGAGGTCAACCCGCACGCCGTACGGATGCGCCCGCGCGGGATCATCGCCAACCCCAGCTGCACGACGCTCTCCATGATCGTGGCCCTGGGCGCGCTGCACGCCGAGTTCGGGCTGCGCGAGCTGGTCGCCTCCTCGTACCAGGCCGTCAGCGGCGCCGGGCGGGCCGGTGTGACGACCCTGCGCCGGCAGCTGTCCCTGGTCGCGGGCACGGAGCTGGGCACCCACCCCGGTGACGTACGCCGGGCCCTCGGCGACGACACCGGGCCGTTCCCGGAGCCGGTCGCCCTGAACGTCGTGCCGTGGACCGGTACGGCGTGCGAGGACGGCTGGTCGTCGGAGGAGCTGAAGGTACGGGACGAGGCCCGCAAGATCCTCGGGCTGCCCGGCCTGCCCGTGGCCGTCACCTGCGTCCGGGTGCCGGTGATCACCACGCACTCCCTGACCGTGCACGCCCGCTTCGAGGGCGAGGTCACCGTCGACAAGGCGCGCGAGATCCTCGCCACGGCGCCCGGCGTCGTCCTGTTCGACGACCCGGCCGCGGGGGAGTTCCCGACCCCCGCCGACGTGGTGGGCACCGACCCGACCTGGGTCGGACGGGTCCGGCGGGCGCTGGACGACCCCACGGCGCTGGAGCTGTTCGTGTGCGGGGACAACCTGCGCAAGGGCTCCGCGCTCAACACCGCCCAGATCGCCGAGGTGGTCGCGGCCGAGCTCTCCTGAGCCGCCCTGACCGCCCCGTCGTACGGGGCCCCGCACCCGGGCCGTACGGGCCGCCGATGTCAGAGGCGGTTTGTAGGATCTGTGACGACATGTGAGCCGGTCGATGATCCGGACCACTTGTCCGTGGCGCTTCGGCATCAGAGGATTTACCTCCCCGCTCTCCGCAACCGCGCGAAGGGCGGGGAGCGTCTTTGCGGTCGCCCTTCGGCCGTGGGAGCGCTTACAGGCGTGGGGACGCCTGGAACCGGGCGTGGGGACGTCCGTTCACATTTGGATATAAGGGAAGAGCGGGACGCATGAGGGCAATGGAAGCACCATGGACTGTGCTGCCTGACGCGGGTAGACCGTCGGCGGCGACGGTCGGCGTGAAAGTGATGCCCGGCACGTACAACCCTCACGGGGGTCAGCGTGTCCAACAGGCGTGGCAGAGGTACTCGACTTCAGTGCGGCTCGCGGCACGGTCCTTCGACCGCCCCGCCCGGCGGCTCTCCGACCCCGCATGGCCGGTACGCCCGGTGGCATGCCGGTGATCGCGCCCGTGCCCGCAGCGCGGCCGGCCCGCATACCCAACCAGCGTGACGGCGCGGAGGACGGCGTCGCGGCCGGCACCTCCGTCGACCACCTCACCGAGACCTACCGCGCGCACTACCGCTCGCTGCTGGGTCTCGCCGCCCTCCTCCTCGACGACACCGCCTCCTGCGAGGACGTCGTCCAGGAGGCCTTCATCCGTGTCCACTCCGCCCGCAAGCGGGTCCGCGACCCCGAGAAGACCCTGGCCTACCTGCGCCAGACCGTCGTCAACCTCTCGCGCTCCGCGCTGCGCCGCCGCATACTCGGCCTGAAGCTGCTGTCGAAGCCCATGCCCGACATGGCCAGCGCCGAGGAAGGTGCCTACGACCAGCTGGAGCGCGACTCCCTCATCAAGGCGATGAAGGGGCTGCAGCGCCGCCAGCGCGAGGTGCTGGTGCTGCGCTACTTCGCGGACATGACCGAGGCGCAGGTCGCCGAGACGCTCGGCATATCCCTCGGCTCGGTCAAGGCCTACGGCTCGCGCGGCATCGCGGCCCTCCGGCTGGCCATGGAGGCGCCGGCATGAGTGACGGAGACGGGGCGCGCCGTGACGGGCGCGACCGGCACGAGCCCTTCGAGTGGCACGAGCCGACAAGGCTGCACGGGCAAGATCCGAAGCAATCGCACGCTGGGAACGGAACTGTGAACCACGGCCCCGACGACCAGAGCCCCCACGGGTTCGACTCGGACGAGCTGGACCTGCGCTCGATGCTGCACCAGGCGGTGCAGGACGTGGAACCGCGCGACGGCACCCTCGACTACCTGCGCAAGGCGGTGCCGCAGCGGCGGACCCGCAAGCGGCAGGCCGTCGTCGGCATGGCGGCCGCCGCGCTCTTCATCGGCACGGCCGTCCCCGCCCTCGTGCACGTCTCCAACGCCACCGGTTCCGAGGCCAACCCGGCCGTCGCCGGCCACACCTCCGAGACCCAGGGCGGTGCGAGCCAGGGCAAGGGCCCGGACGGCGGCGAGAGCACCGCCGGCGGCTCCTCCGGCAAGGCCGAGGGCAAGGAGAAGGGCGAGAAGAAGGAGAAGGACAAGGGCAAGGGATCCGGCGCCTCCACCGGCGCGTCCCAGGGTGCCGGTCCCTCCTCCACCGTCGCCGCCGGCATCCCGGCGTGCACCGCCGCCCAGCTCGGCCCCGCCTCCGGAAGCAGCAACGCCCCCGACTCCACGGGCGCGGTCTCCGGCTCCTTCCGCGTCGTCAACGTCTCCGGCGCGGCCTGCACGGTCACCGGCCCCGGCTCGGTCAGCGCGCTGCCGCAGGGCGCGGCCGACGCCGCCAAGGTCGGCTCGGCCCGGCACACCGCGGGCGACGCGGCGGCCGGCCTGCTGCCCGACCCGTCGCTGGAGTCGGCCCAGCTGGTGCTCCAGCCGGGCATCGGCTACGACGTGAAGTTCGCCTGGGTGCCCTCCGAGACCTGCCCCACCCCCGGCGGCAGCGTCGGCGGCCCCGACCCGAGCCCGGAACCGACCCCGTCGGAGGACCCGACGACCACGGCCGGCACCTCCACCGGCGGTGACACGGGAGCGGCCCCCCAGCTGGTCCGTGAGGACGGCACGGTCGACGGCAGCGTGGCGGTGACGTACACCCCGGGCGCCGGCTCGGCCGGGACCTCGGTCACGGTGTCCAACGCCTGCGCGGGGACGGTGTACTGGACGGGCGTGCTGGCGGGCGCGTAGGCAGGGCTGGGCCGGCCCTTCCGCAGCCCGGGAGGGGCTGCGGCCCCCCGGCCGTACGGGCCGGGCGAAGACGCCGCTCCCGCATGACGGCGAAGACGCCGCTCACTTCACGGCGGCGTCCACCGTCACGGGCTCCTCGTCGGCGACCAGCCCCAGCTCGGCGTCGCGCGCGTACTCCACCTCGCGCCGCAGCAGCCGGAACCACATGAAGATCACGAACCCCACGAAGGCGAACCACTCGGCGGTGTAGCCCAGGTTCTGGAACGCCTTCAGGTCCAGCCCCGAGTCCGGCGGCGCGGTCGCCGGCACCGCCGTCATGCCCGAGTCGGCCTTCGTCAGGGTGATCCACGCGTCGTACACGTCGTACGGCACCAGGTTCACCAGGGCCGCCGCGCTGATCGCGGAGGTCTGCCCGGCCGGCAGGCCGCCCTGCGCGCTGACGCCGTTGTCGCCCGGCGTCTCGGACGCCTGCAGCGCCCCGGTGACGGTGACCTCGCCGGCCGGCGGGGCGGGGGCCTTCGCCGCGTCGGCGGTCCCGGGCAGCCAGCCCCGCACGACCGGCAGCGCCTCACCCGAGTCGGTCCGCAGCAGCGTCAGCACGTAGAAGCCCTGCTTGCCGTCGAGCTCCCGCCCGGGCACCAGCAGCTGTTTGCCGTACCGTCCGCTCGCGGTGACCGGCTTCCCGGACGTCGCCTTGTCCACCGGCAGCATGTCCTTCAGCGGCCGGGGCGCCTCGTTCCGGGACTCGGAGACCTGCTCGGTCGCGGTGCGGTGGTCCTGCACACGGTCCTCGAACCGGCCCAGCTGCCAGGACCCCATGAAGATGCAGAAGGGGATGGACAACAGCACGAAGACGTTGATCCCCCACCATCGGGGCGTCAGCAGAAACCGGTACACACCCCCACGGTACGGGGCTGTCGGGCGACCCCGGCCCGCGGGGTGGGCAACGCGGCGGGACCTTCGGCGGGTTCCGGACGGCCTCGCGGCACCCCGCGATCAGTCCCTGCGCGCGCGGACCGAGTGATCAGTCCTTGCGTGCCCGGATCGAGTACATGAGCGGAATGCGCGGCCGGCCCGAGGGGAAGCGGAAGTAGCCGTCCCGCCGCTCGAAGGTCCCGAACCGCCGGAACAGCGACACGTCGTGCTCGTGCAGGAACTCGATCCGCAGCCCGGCCGCCGCGAGCCCCGAGACGACCTCGCAGGTCGTACGACGGCTCCGGGACCGCGGCGGCACTGCAGATGCAGCAGAGAGCGGTTGCCGACCTCGCCCACCTCGGCGAGCTCGAAGTCGCGCAGCGGGTCCTGACCGGCCCGGAAGGCGTCCAGGTCGTAGAAGTCGCCGGCGATGTGCAGCGGGACACGCTCGTCCCAGTGGGCGCGGTTGGCCTCGTTCCAGTCGGCCGGGGTGGGGGCGTACAAGGCCGGTACTCCTGACCTGCTCGGAGAAGGGGAACCGGTGGAGGTTATCCACAGGCTGGGGACCTCGCGAGCGCATTGTCGGCCCGGGCGGGCAGTATGGGGCCATGACTGAGAGCAACGGGTCCGACGCGCGGGAGCGGCGGGACCAGCACGAGCAAGAGGTACCGGCAGGACGCCAGGAGCGGATGCCGGACTGGGAGAAGCGCTTTCGGGCGCCGCGGGTCTCCCTGCCCGACTGGGCGGAGGACGCGCCGGACCGCTCCCTGTTCGTCTCGAACGCGACCGGGACGTACGAGCTGTACGCCTGGGACCGGTCGACGGGCGGGCAGCGCCAGGTGACGGACCGGCCGAACGGCACGACGGACGGCGTGCTGTCCCCGGACGGCGCGTGGATCTGGTGGTTCGACGACAAGGACGGCGACGAGTTCGGCGTGTGGCGCCGCCAGCCCTTCGAGGGCGGCGCGGACGAACCGGCCGCCGCGGGCCTGGACGCCTCCTACCCGGCCGGCCTCGCCCTCGGCCGCGACGGGCGTACGGCGGTCGTCGGCCGCTCCACCGACGAGGACGGCACGACCATCCACCTCGTCCGCACCGGCGAGGACCCGGTGGAGATCTACCGGCACCGCGAGTCCGCCGGGGTCGGCGACCTCTCCCACGACGGCACGCTCATCGCCATCGAGCACACCGAGCACGGCGACGCGATGCACTCGGCGCTGCGCGTCCTGCGCCCCGACGGCACGGCGGTCGCCGACCTCGACGACACCGAGGGCGGCACCCGCGAGCTGGGCCTGGAGGTCCTCGGCTTCGCCCCCGTCGACGGCGACACCCGCCTGCTCATCGGGCACCAGCGCCGCGGCCGCTGGGAGCCCCTGGTGTGGGACGTGGCCACCGGCGAGGAGGCGGACCTGGCGCTGGAGCTGCCGGGCGACGTCAGCGCCGAGTGGTACCCGGACGGCAGCGGCCTGCTCATCGTGCACAGCTTCGAGGCCCGCAGCGAGCTGTTCCGCTACGACCTGTCCGGCCGCGCCCTGACGGAGATCCCGACCCCGCCCGGCACGGTCTCCGGTGCGACGGCCCGGCCCGACGGCAGCGTGGAGTACCTGTGGTCGTCGTCGGCCCGGCCGTCGGCGGTCCGCTCCACGACGGGCGGTGTGGTGCTCGACCCGCCCGGGATGAAGTCGCCCGGTTCGGTGCCGGTGGAGGACGTGTGGGTGGAGGGCCCCGGAGGCCGCATCCACGCCCTCCTCCAGAGGCCCGAGGGCACCACCGGCCCGCTGCCGACGGTCTTCGACATTCACGGCGGTCCCACCTGGCACGACAGCGACTCGTTCGCGGCGGGCCCCGCGGCCTGGGTCGACCACGGCTACGCGGTGATCCGTGTCAACTACCGCGGCTCCACGGGCTACGGCCGCGCCTGGACGGACGCCCTGAAGCACCGCGTGGGCCTCATCGAGCTGGAGGACATCGCCGCGGTCCGTCAATGGGCCGTCGACTCCGGCGTCGCCGACCCCGAGCGCCTGATCCTCACCGGCGGCTCCTGGGGCGGCTACCTCACCCTCCTCGGCCTCGGCGTCCAGCCCGACGCATGGACCCTCGGCATCGCGGCGGTCCCCGTCGCCGACTACGTCACGGCGTACCACGACGAGATGGAGGCGCTGAAGGCCATGGACCGCACGCTCCTCGGCGGCACGCCTGAGGAGGTGCCCGAGCGCTTCGAGGCCTCGTCCCCGATCACCTATGTCGACCGGGTCAAGGCGCCGGTCTACATCTCGGCCGGGGTCAACGACCCGCGCTGCCCGATCCGCCAGATCGAGAACTACGTCAAGCGCCTGGAGGCGCGGGGCGCGGTGCACGAGGTGTACCGCTACGACGCCGGGCACGGGTCGCTGGTGGTGGACGAACGGATCAAGCAGGTGCGGCTGGAGCTGGAGTTCGCCGAGCGGTACGTGAAGGGGGTGTCGGCCGCCCAGTAGCCCGGGGGGTGGTTTGGTTCGGCGGCTGCGGGTGGGGCGTGGCTGATCGCGCGGTTCTCCGCGCCCCTCGGGTCGCCCGGCGCCTCGTCACGCCCCCGTCCGCTCCCGCCGTCTGCGTCCCAGCAGCTCCGCGAGGCCCCGCCGGGTCGCCGCCAGCACCACCCGGTCCCCGGCTCCCAGTACATACGAAGGAGGCAGATCCCACACCAGCCCCGATGTCGCCGCGCCGTCCTCCTCGACGCCCTCCCGGTCAGCCCGCCGGCCTGTGGAGGGCGCCGTGTTGAGCGCCAGCACCCGCCAGGCCCCGGCCCGGAACGCCTCCGCGACCGTCCGCCCCTCCAGCTGGGGGTGTCCGGCCACGTCCACCTCCGCGAACAGCAGCACCCGCCGCTCCACCGGGATCGCCCCCAGGATCTGCCGGCCCATCATCGCCCCGGCGAAGGCGGGCGCGGCCAGGTGCGACACGCTCCGGCTCCGGGTCAGGGCGCGCGGATGCGCGGCCCGCAGCGTCCGGTACACGGCCGTCGCGAAGTCGTCGTCGTACAGCCGCAGCACGACCCGCAGGTCGGGCCGTACCGACCGCGCGTACAGCGACGCCTCCAGGTTCGTCGTGTCCGCGCTGGTCAGTGCCAGCAGCGCGTGCGCACGGTGGATCTTCGCGGCCTCCAGCACGCCCTCCTGCGTGACGTCCCCGAGCACCACCGGCACCCGCAGGCGCCGCGCCGTGGCCAGACCCCGCGCGTCCGGATCGGACTCCACGCACACCACCGGGATGTTCAGCTCCCGCAGCCGCGTCAGAACCCGCGTCCCGATCTTGCCGAGCCCGAGCAGCACCACGTGCCCGCCGAGCCCCCGCGGCGGCTTGCGCAGCGCGGACGCGCTGCGGAACGTGCCGAGCGCTTCGAGCACCGCCGCCAGCAGCACCGGCAGCAGCAGCAATCCCACCAGGCCGGACAGCAGTTGCAGCACCTGCCGGGAGGTCGACTGGTGGAGGGCGGGATCGTTGATGCCGAACAGGTCGAGCAGCGTGATGTACGTCGCGTACAGCGGATGCTCGTCGGCCACGACCATCAGCCCCACGGCAAGCGCCAGCACACAGCCCACCAGCCCGGCCAGCGACCACCGCAGCCGCCGCGAGAACAGCGAGGCGAACGGCGGCACCCCGCCCCGGCCGGCGGGCAGGGACGGCCCCGTGTACGACACCTGCTCCAGGACGACGGTTCCGCGCCCGGTCGCCGCCGCCACCGCCGCCTCGTCCGGCAGCAGGTGCGGCCCGTGCTCCCCGCTGCCCTCGGAACCGTCCGCGCCCGCGGGGTCGTTGCTCGTCGCCGACAGCAGCGCCAGGGTGCACAGCCCCGGGTCGGCCACCTCGCCCGGCCGCGGCGGCTGCCGCTCCACCGCCCGCAGCACGAGCCCTTCCGTCTGGACGACCTTGCTGGTGCCGACGAGAGCGGTGGCGGCGAGCGCGGGGGCGGCCGTGTCGGCGTCGGACAGCACCGTCGTCGACGCGTCGAGGGCCGCCGTCCGGCCGTCCCCGGAGGCGACGGCGGCGGTCTGGTCCAGCAGTTCCTCGATGTGCTGCCCCAACCGCCGGTTGTAGAGGCGGAGTACGAGGCGGATGCGGGGGTTGAGGCGGCGGGCGGTGAGCGCGGCGCGGATGTTGGTCTCGTCGTCGTCGAAGACGAGCGCCAGCGCCGCCGCCCGGTCGGCGCCCACCTCGGCGAGCACCGCCTCGGTGATCTCCGGAGCCTCCACCGGCTGCTCGTTCGCTGCCGGTTCGGCGCTCGGGCCGGTCCGGCCGGAGGCCGCGTTCACGACCCGGTCGAGCAGCGCGGCCGAGGCGGCCCGGGCCCGTCCGACGACGGGCTGGCGCACCCGCCTCCCGGAGGGCGGAACGACGAGCGTGACCTGCTCGGCGTAGACACCGCGGAGTTCGGCGGCCAGCCGGTGCGCCAGCCCGTCGTCACCGCACACGATCATGTGCGTGGCCGGATCAACCGGCTGACCTTGGTTCGGAACGCTCCCCACGAGGAGAAGACTGCCTCACCGTGACGACCGGTTCCAGGAGGGGACGGTGGGGCGTGAACGCCCGGCCGCCGTCGTCCGTACGAAAGGGGAGGGAAGGGGCAATGCCCTCGCGCACCACCCGCACCACCGGAGGTACCGGGCCCGTGGCCATCACGAAGACCGCCCCGCAGGACAGCGGTGAGCGCGCCGACCCCGGGTGGGGCCGGGGCAGGGGAACGGACCCGGGCAGGGACACGGGAACGGACCCGGCCAAGGAAGAAGGCCGGCACCTCAACTCCGCCCTGCTGCTGACCCTGTTGCTGCTCACGGCGGTGATGTTCCAGGACCCGATCCGCGGGTCCCTCGCCGCGCCGGTGATGCAGAGCTGGATGACGGTGTTCGTCGCGGTCATGGTCCAGGCGCTGCCGTTCCTGGTGCTCGGTGTGCTGCTGTCGGCGGCGATCGCGGTGTTCGTGCCGCCGTCGTTCTTCGCCCGGGCCCTGCCCAAGCACCCGGCCCTGGCGGTGCCGGTCGCGGGCGCGGCGGGCGCGGTGCTGCCGGGCTGCGAGTGCGCGTCCGTGCCGGTGGCCGGCGCCCTGGTCCGCCGGGGGGTCACACCGGCTGCGGCCCTGGCCTTCCTCCTCTCGGCGCCCGCCATCAACCCGATCGTGCTGACGGCGACGGCCGTGGCGTTCCCCGGCAACCCGGAGATGGTCCTGGCCCGCTTCGGCGCGAGCCTGCTCGTGGCCTGCGCGATGGGCTGGCTCTGGCACCGCCTCGGGCGCACGGACTGGCTCCGTCCCCCGGCCCGCGCGTCGTACGAGGGGCAGGGCAAGGGGGCGGCCTTCGCGAACTCGGTCCGTCACGACGTGACGCACGCGGGCGGTTACCTGGTGATCGGTGCGATGGCCGCGGCGACCCTCAAGGCGGTGGTCCCGGCGGACTGGCTGGGCCTCGCGGCCGGACACCCCGTGCTGTCGGTCCTCGTCCTCGCGGTCCTGGCCGTCCTGCTCTCCATCTGCTCGGAGGCGGACGCGTTCGTGGCGGCGTCCCTGACCCAGTTCTCCCTGACGGCCCGTCTGACGTTCCTGGTCGTCGGCCCGATGATCGACCTGAAGCTCTTCGCGATGCAGGCGGGCACCTTCGGCCGGGCCTTCGCCCTGCGCTTCGCCCCCGCGACCTTCGCCCTGGCCGTCGTCGTGTCGGCCCTGACCGGAACGGTCCTGCTGTGAACCGCCTGGCCCAGACGGCCCTCCTCTTCCTGCTCGGCGCGACCCTCCTGCACGCCGGCACGACCGACCTCTACCTGCGCTACGTCAAGGAGGGCCTGCGCCCCTTGGTCCTCCTCGCGGGCGCGGTCCTGATCGCCACGGCGGCGGCGACCCTCTGGTACGACCGCCGCGCCACCCCCGCCTCCGCCCACGACGGCGCATCGCGCGCCTCCGCCCCTGCCCACGACCACGACCACCACCGCGAACCCCGTGTCTCCTGGCTCCTCACACTCCCTGTCCTCGCCCTGATCCTCGTCGCCCCGCCGGCCCTGGGCTCCTACAGCGCGTCACACACCGGTACGGCCCTGACCAAGCCCTTCGGCTTCCCGGCCCTCCCCGCCGGTGACACGCCCCTGCGCCTGGCCGTCGCCGACTACGCAGGCCGCGCGGTCTACGACGACGGCCGCGCCCTGAGGGGCCGCGCACTGAAGATCACCGGCTTCGTCAGCCTGGACCGCGACGGCACCCCCTACCTGGTCCGCATGGGCCTCAACTGCTGCGCCGCCGACGCCCAGCCGGTCAAGATCGCCCTGTCGGGCGACATACCGCCGGTCCTGCGCCCGGACACCTGGCTGGAGGTCACCGGCACCTACACCCCCCGCCGCACCAAGGACCCCGTCAACAACGGCCCCATCCCCTACCTCGAGGTGACGACCGCCCGTCCGGTCCCCACCCCGCACGACCCGTACGACGAGACGTGGAACACCTGAACTGCGGTGTGGGGCAAGCCCTTTGGGGTACCCGGAGGGAACCGCTGATCAGCGAGGTGCAGGCATGACCACACTCCATGGTGCGCGCACGGCGGAACTCGGCCGGCCGCTTCCGCCCGAGGCGGCCCGCGAGGAACTGGCGAAGGCCGACCAGCGAGCCGGTCTGACCCTCGCCACCCTCGGCGCCGCCCTGGCCGCCCTTCTCACGGCGATCACCGCGGGTGTCATCACCCCCGCCCAGTTCGCCACGGTCCCCCAACTGCTCCTGTGGACCGGCTGCGCGGCGTGTGCCCCGTCCCTGGTCCTGCTGAGCCTGGCCAGGACACCCCACCCGGCCCCGACCACCGACACCCCGGCCCAGCTCCTGACCCGCTCCACCCGCGTCAAGCACCGCCGGATACGGCACGCGATGACGTGGGGGGCTGCGTTCCTCGCGCTGACCCTCGCGGGGACGCTGGCGGGGGTGCTCTCCTAGATCGTGCCCGCCGCACCCCGGGACCCGGAGCAGGGAGACCGGGGTCCCGGCCCGCGTTTTGGAGCGTGGCTCGAGCCTCGCTCGCGTGGGCATCCAGGGCCGTCGCCCGTGGCGTGGGCGTCTGCGACGCTCGGCGGAGAGACCGCGAACGTCTCGACACTCGTGACGGGGAGTTCCGCATGCCCAATGCCGTGTCCTGTACCGACTCCGCAGCCGTACGTTCCGCCGTTCCCTCCTTCGAAGCCGCCACCGGGACCCTCCTGCGGCAGCTGGTGCTGGCGGCCGGGCCGCTGACGGTGCTCCAGATCGGCTGCCCGCACGAGTCGTTCACCGCCACGCTCGCGGCCGCGGTGAGCGAGATGGGGCAGGGCCGGGTCATCGCCTGCGAGCCCGACACCGTACGCGCCGAGGCCGCCGCCGCGGCGGTCGCGAAGGCCGGAGCGGAGCGCTGCGCGGACGTACGGGTGGGCCGTCCCGAACGGTCGCTGGCTGCCCTGGCCCGGCCGGTCGACCTGCTGCTGCTCGGCGGGCCGCCGCAGTCCTTCCTGCCGCTGCTGGAGCTGGTGGAACCGAGGATGCTGCCGGGCGCGGTGGTGGTGGCCCTCGGCGTACGGGACGAGCCGGCGCGGTGCGCGGACTTCCTCGCGCATGTCCGTTTTCCCGGCAGCGGTTACGTGTCGCTCCCCCTCCCCTTCGACGGCGGTGTGGAGATGGCCGTCCGCGCCGCCTGACGCACCCACGCCGGCCACCCGCGCCCGCCACCCGCGTCCGCACCCGCCACCCGCGTCGGCCATCCGTCGTCGGCCACCCGCGCCCGCCACCCGCGTCCGCACCCGCCACCCGCGTCGGCCACCCCCTAGGAGTGCCGTGTCCCTTCGTCCGTTCGACCCGGAGTTCCTGCCCGAGGGACACCCCGACAAGGAGACCGTCCCGCCCCGCGTCACCGGCGCGCGCGCCGTGTGGCGAGGACTGGTGCGTTATCTGCTGCTGCCCTCGTACCGCGCGCTGGTGGCCCTCGGCTCGGTGCACGTGGCCGCGCTCTGGCACCCGGAGTTCGGGCCGGTGTGCAGTCCGCCGAGGAAGGAGCCGCCGCCCGGCTACAGGACGTCTCGAGCGGGTCTTGAGAGCGGGCCGCAAGCCTGGCCGGGACAACCGCATCCCCCAGTTCCCCCAGTTCCCCCTGAGAATCGAGGAGATCTGCGATGAGCGACGTACGGCTGGTCGGCACCTGGACCACGCAGTTGGACGACGACGGCAAGGCGGTCCCCGGCCTCGTCAGCTTCTCGGCGGACGGCACGGTCGTCTCCACCCAGCTCAACACCAAGAACATCGGCCTGGGCACCTGGCGCGCCACGGGCCCGGACAGCTTCGAGTACGGCTTCCACATCCTGGCCGCCGACCCCGAGGGCAACCACGTGGGGGAGGCGCACGTGCGGGTGTCGGGCGAGTTCGTCTCGGACACCGAGTGGCAGGGCACCGGGGGTGCGGAGTTCTTCGACCCGCAGGGCACCAAGCTGCGCGGGCACGCCGGGTCCAAGGTGACCGCCGGCAAGTTCGGCCTCGACGACTGATGCGGGCGGCTGCGCTGCGGGACCGGCTCGACGGGGACCTGGTTCTGCCGGACGAGGCGGGCTTCGCCCTGGCCCGACAGCTTCAGAACACCGAGTACGACACGGTCGAGCCGTACGCCGTCGCGTACTGCGCCTCCGAGGAGGACGTCGCGTTGTGCGTGCGGCACGCCCGGGAACGGGGGGTGCGGCTGCATGTGCGGGGCGGCGGCCACAGCTTCAACGGCTGGTCGACCGGTGAGGGGCTGGTCGTCGACCTGTCCCGGATGAACCACGTCGTCGCCGAGGGCCCCGTGGTGCGGCTCGGGGCGGGCGTCCAGTCGCTGGACGCGCTGGACGCCCTGCGGACACAGGGCAGGCAGATCGTCACCGGGACGTTCCCCACGGTCTCCGCGGGCGGATTCCTGACCGGGGGCGGGATCGGCTGGCAGACACGGAGGTTCGGGCTGGGCAGCGACCGGCTCGTCGCGGCGCGTGTCGTGCTCGCGGACGGCAGGACCGTCCGCTGTTCGCCCGCCGAGGAGCCCGATCTGTACTGGGCGTCGCGCGGTGGCGGCGGAGGCACCTTCGGGGTGGTCACGGAGTTCGAGGTGCGGGCGATCGACGCGCCCGCCCTGACGGCCTTCGAGACGCTGTGGGCGTACGACGACGCCGTGGAGGTGCTGACGGCCTGGCAGGAGTGGGCGGTCGACGGCCCCGACGAACTCGGCACCTCCCTGGTCGTGCTGCCGGGCATGTTCGGGCCCGGTGGACGTCCGGTGGTCCGGGTCTGGGGCGTGCACCTGGGTGCCGACGAGGCACTGCGCGACGGCCTGGACGAACTGGCCGAGCGGGCCGGGTGCAAGCCGCTGAGCAGGACCGTCGGTGCGCGGGGCGGGTACGCCGAGGTGATGCACGAGGCGCTGTGCGGCTCGAAGACGGTGGCCCAGTGCCGGCGTACGGGGACCGGGCCCGAGGCCGAGGGGCACCGGCATCCGTACACCCGGCAGAGCTACCGGCTCACCGGCCGGGCCGCGACCCGGTCGGAGTCGGCGGCCCTGCTCGACGCCTGGGATCCCGCCCTCGACGCGGCGGGTCAGGAGCGCTACCTGCTGTGCATCGCCCTGGGCGGTGCGGCGAGCCGGGTCCCGGCCGGCGCGACCGCCTACCCGCACCGGGACGCGCGGTTCCTGATCGGCTATCAGTTCGCCTGCCGGCAGGCGGCGACGGACCCGGCGGCGCCGGAGCGGCTGACCACGCTGGCGGACCGTGCGGCCACGGCCCTCGCGCCGCTCGCCTGCGGCTCGTACATCAACTTCCCCAGCTCCCGGGCGGATGCGGACTGGGAGACGGAGTACTTCGGCGCGAACCGGTTCCGGCTGCGCGACGTGAAGCGGGCCTACGACCCGGACGACTTCTTCCGGCACGCGCAGAGCGTCGGCCGTGCCCCGACGACCGAGGTGGAGTCATGAGGACGGATCTGCGGAACAAGGTCGTGCTGGTCACCGGCGCCTCCTCGGGCATCGGCCGGGCGACGGCCGTGGCCTACGGGGAGGAGGGGGCCAGGGTCGCGATCACCTACCACAGCAACGAGGACGGGGCCCGCGAGACGGCCCGCCTGGTGACCGAGGCGGGCGGCACACCGCTGGTGGTGCGCTACGACCTCGCGGACGAGCGGTGCATACGGGACGCCGTGGGGCGGGTCGCCGAGGAGTGGGGCGGCATCGACGTGCTGGTGGCCAACGCGGTGGTCTGGAGCGAGGCGATCCCGCGGCCCGGGCAGCCGGTGCCGCGCTTCGAGGACGTACCGGCGAAGCAGTGGCAGGAGGTGCTGCGTACCTCCGTCGACGCCGTGTTCCACACGCTCCAGGCCGTCCTGCCGTGGATGCGCGGCCGGCCGTGGGGCCGGATCGTGCTGCTCGGCGCGGGCCTGGCGGACACCGGCAAGGCAGGGGCGGGGGCGTACGGCGCCGGCAAGTCCGCGCTGTTCGGGCTGATGCGCAGCCTCGCCTGGGAACTGGGGCCGGACGGCATCCTGGTCAACATGGTGGTGCCCGGCCAGACCAGCACGGAGACCGTGCGGGCGCACGTGCCTGCGGGCTTCCTGGAGGAGAAGGGCAAGACCCTGCCGTCGGGCCGGATGTCCGCGCCCGAGGACGTGGCCCGGGCCGTCACCTTCCTCGGCTCGGCCGCCAACGGCAACACCAACGGCGAGACCCTCCGGGTCACCGGAGGGGCCTGAACACGCCGGGCGCCCCGACCGTGCCGGGCCCCGCCGCTCTCCAGGGATCCTCCATATGCCCTCGAGAGCGGCGGGGCTCAATGACCTGTGTCGGAAACCGGCCCAGGAGGCACACGATGCAGAACACCAGACCACCCGAGGACACCGCGGCTCCGGCCTACCCGATGACCCGGGCCTGCCCTTACCAGATGCCCGTCGGCTACGAGGAACTGCGCGAGCGCGGCCCGCTGACGAAGGTCACGCTGTACGACGGCCGTCAGGTGTGGCTGGTGACCGGCAACGAGGTCGGCCGGGCCCTGTTCCCCGACCCCCGGCTGTCCTCCGACGTCCTTCACCCCGGCTTCCCGTTCCTGGCACCGCGGATCGCCGCCCAGACGCAGCAGCGGGCCGCACCCCCGCTGGTCGGCGTGGACGACCCCCAGCACGGCCGTCAGCGGCGCATGGTGATCCCGGGCTTCGGTATCCGGCGGGTCGCCGCGCTGCGCCCGGAGATCGAGCGGATCGCCGAAGGGCTCGTCGACGAGATGCTCCACCGGGGCAGCCCCGCCGAGCTGTTGTCCCAGTACGCCCTCCCGCTGCCCTCGGCGGTGATCTGCGCCCTGCTCGGCGTGCCGTTCGAGGACCGCGGGTACTTCGACGAGCGTTCCCGGCATGTGCTGTCCTCCTCGGGGGAGGGCGAGGCGGAGCAGGCCCGCAAGGCCTTCACCGAGATCCTCGCCTATCTCTACGACCTGATCGCGAAGAAGGAGAAGGAGCCGGGCGACGGCCTGATCGACGAGCTGATCGCCCATCAGCTCGCGGAGGGATCGGTCGACCACCAGGAGCTGGCGATGATCTGCTCGCTGCTGCTCGTCTCCGGCCACGAGACCACCTCCAACATGATCGCGCTGGGGACCGTGACCCTCCTCGAACACCCCGACCAGCTCGCGCTGCTGCGGGCGGACGAGTCCCTGCTGCCCGGCGCGGTGGAGGAGCTGATGCGGTTCACCTCCATCGGAGACGTGCTGATGAGGGTGGCAGCCGAGGACATCGAGGTCGCGGGGCACACCATCAGGGCCGGCGACGGAGTGGCCATGTCGACGATGCTGATGAACCGGGACCCGCGGGCCTGGGAGGACCCCGATTCCTTCGATGTCCGGCGCTCCGCCGGACGCCATGTCGCCTTCGGCTACGGAATCCACCAGTGCATCGGCCAGAACCTGGCCCGGGCGGAGATGGAGATCGCGTTCCGCACGCTGTTCCGGCGCATCCCGGGTCTGCGGGTGCCGGTCCGGTCGGACGAACTGCCGCTGAACGCCCCGTACGTGCTTCAGGGCGTCGCCGAACTCCCCGTCGAGTGGTGAGCGGGCCCCGGATGGGCGTCAGCGTGGCGACGGACCGGTGCATCGGCGCCGCCCTGTGCGCGATGACGGCGCCCGAGGTGTTCACCCAGGACGACGACGGGGTGGGGCAGCTGCTGCCCGGCGGGTCGGAACGCGCCGGGGACCCCTCGGTGAAGGAGGCGGCCAGGGCCTGCCCGGTCCAGGCCATCATCCTGCACGGCTAGGGCCTGTCGATTGGGTCATGGAGCAGGGCGTCGGCAGCACCTGTGAACGCCGGTGAGCGGGGCCAGATGCGCGTGCCAGGCCCCGCGTCTGCGTCATGATCCAAACGACAGGCCCTGGGTTCTGGCCCCCTCGTGTGCCGATGTCGAGTTGTCCTCGACGGCGCTTCGAGAACGGCGGATCACAGTGGGGGCATGGAGATACGTAGCCTCGACGGCGATGAGCCGGCGACCATCGCCGCGTTGCTTCCCGGGTTCCGGGACACCATGAGCCTGGAGCTGCCCGGCGATCCGCCGGTGACGCAGGACCTGCTGGCACGGCTGTTCCAGCGGAGGCACGGCACGGAACGGATCGTGCTGGCCGCCTACGACGGGGACACGCCGGCCGGTGTGCTGAAACTCGGCCTCGATCTGGGGGACCCGAGCGGGCCGGGACACGGTTCGCTGTGGGTGTTCCCCGGCTTCCGGCGGCGCGGCGCCGGGCGGGCCCTGGCGGCCGCGGGGCTGGCGGCGCTGCGGGAGCGCGGACGGGACCTGCTGCTGGCCGACGCCCCCCGGGCGGAGGCCGGTGAGCGGTTCGCGGCGGAGCTCGGAGCCGACCTCATCGGCGAGAGCGTGCGCCATCGGCTCCGCCTGGCCGGGCCCGCCCGCGCGGTGCTGGAGGCCGCGGCGGCCCGGCCGGTGCCCGGTTACCGGCTGGTGAGGTGGCAGGGGCCCTGCCCCGACGACCTCGTGGACTCCTACGCGCGGGCCTGGAGCGGGCTGGAGGAGCGGGTCAACGGCCAGGCCAGGATCCGGCGTCCCTCCGCCGACGACGTACGGGCGCGGGAGGCCGAGGCGGAGCGGGCCGGGCACCTGCCCCACGTGGTGGCGGCGCTGCCCGGGCACGGCACGGAGATCGTCGGGTACGCCACCTTGTTCGTGCGGAACAGCCCGATGGCGGACGGTGGCGAGACGCTGGTGCTGCCCGGGCACCGGCGGCGTGGTCTCGCCACCTGGCTGAAGGGCGAGCTGCTGCTCGGGGCCGCCCGGGAGAACAGCCGGCTGGCGCTGGTCCAGGTCTTCAACGACACCGCCGACACGGCCGTGGTCGCGCTCAACCGCAGGCTCGGCTTCGAGGCCGACTCGTACTGGTCGACCTACGCGCTCAAGGCCTGAGCCGCCCCCCTGATCCCCCTTGTCCGAGACCGAGCCGAGAGGAACCCATGACCACCGTGACCCACGCCGGGCAGCGCACGCGCAACGCCGAGCTGATCCGCGAGCTGTACGGGACGCTGTACCGCGAGCGCCGCTTCGAGGAGGCGGGCCGCTTCTTCCACGCCGACCACGTCGAGCACGACCCGGCGGACTGGCGGACTTCGGACCGGGTGTTCCCGGAGCTGCGCGCGGACATCGACCACCTGGTGGCCGGCAACGACCGGGTGATGCTGTTCGCGACCTGGACCGGGCGCTCCCGCTCGGGCACCGAACTGCGCCTGCACACGGCCGAGTTGTACCGCCTGCGGGACGGCAGGGTGGCCGAGCACTGGAACGTGGTGGACCGTGACGTGCTGGTCGCGCACGGCGTGGACGGCGGACCGGACCGCAGCGGTCAGCCGGCCGCGCCCGGGCTGCACGGCCCGCACAGCGACACCGAGCGGGCCAACGCGGAGCTGGTCCTCGGCGCGTACCGGGACGTCTTCAGCGAGCACCGGCTGGACCTGGCCGAGCAGTACTACCACCAGGACTACCGGCACCACAACATGCGCACGGACGCCGTGCCGGACGGGCTCGACGCGTTCAAGGCGTTCTTCGCCGACAACATCGCCGCCTTCCCCGACCTGGTCACCACCGTGGACCACATCGTCGCCGCCGACGACCGGGTGATGGTGTTCGTGACCTGGACCGGCACGCTCACCGGCGCGTGGAGCGGCGGCGGCCCCTCGGGGCTGCCGCTGGAGATGCGTACCTGCGACCAGTTCCGGATCGAGCGCGGGAAGGTCGCGGAGCACTGGGAGGTCGTCGACTACCTGGCCCTGGGACGGGCCGGACTGCCGACCCCGTGAACACCCGTCCGAGGCCGATCACCCAGAGAGGGACCGTGCGATGACCTCCGCTTCCGACCCTTCCGGCAGCGCACCCGTACTGATCGTCGGCGGCAGCCTGGTCGGGCTGTCCACCGCCCTGTTCCTCGCCCGGCACGGGGTGCGGTGCACCCTGGTGGAGCGCCACCCGGGCACGTCCGTCCACCCCAGGGCCGTCGGGTACTACCCCCGGACCGGCGAACTGCTGCGCCAGGCGGGCGTCGAGGACGCCGCCGTGCGGGAGGCGTCCGGCTTCGCCACGCACCGCACCCGGGCGGGGGTGACCTCGCTCGCCGGTGACGTGCTGTTCAGCAAGGAGGAGCTGGAGGGCGACGACGACCTGGGCGACCTCACCCCGTCCCGGCTGCTCCTGCTGCCGCAGGACCGGCTGGAGCCGCTGCTGCGGGCGAGGGCCGCCGAGCTCGGCGCCGACCTCAGGTTCGGCACCGAGCTGCTGTCCTTCGCGGAGGACCCCCAGGGGGTCACCGCCGTCCTCGGCGACGACACCGGCACCCGCACCTTCCGCAGCTCCTATCTGGTGGCCTGCGACGGGCCGCGCAGCACCGTCCGGGAGGCACTGAAGGTGCCCCGGCAGGGGCGCGGGGTGCTGTCCCGCCATGTGAGCATCGCGTTCGGCGCGGATCTGCGCCCGGTGCTGGGGGACCGCAGGTACAGCGTGGTCCACGTGCAGAACCCGCAGGTCACCGGCATCCTCGTGCATGACGACACGCTCACCGGGGGGACGCTCATCGTCGGGTACCGGCCCGAGGAAGGCGAGAGCCTGGATGACTTCACCGACGACCGCTGCGCCGAGCTGGTGGCGGCCGCCGTGGGCGCACCCGGCGTCGAGGTCACGATCCGTTCGCGCTTCCCCTGGGACATGGCGGAGCAGGTGGCCGAGAGGTTCGTGCACGGCAGGGTGCTGCTCGCCGGGGACGCGGCGCACGTGGTGCCGCCGACCGGGGGCTACGGAGCCAACACCGGTATCGCCGACGCCCACAACCTCGCCTGGAAGCTCGCCCTGGTGGTCGCGGGCGTCGCGGGGCCGGGCCTGGTGGAGACGTACGACGCCGAGCGGCGTCCCGTGGCCGTCCATACGGCCGAGCAGGGGTCCCTCCAGCTGGCGCTGCGTTCCGGCAAGGCGACCCCGGAGCAGCGGGCGGCCGTCGCGGACGCGGTGACGGTGACGTCGGGGCAGGCGTACCGCTCCACAGCGGTGGTGGCGGAGCCGGGCGGCACGGACCTGCCGGTCGCCTCCGACCCGCGCGCACTGCGCGGGGAACCCGGGACCCGGGCTCCGTACGTGCTGCTGGCGCGGGACGGCGTGCCCGTGTCCACGCTGGACCTCTTCGGGCGGGACTTCGTCCTGCTCACGGGGGAGAACGGCCGCGAGTGGCTCTCGGCCGCCGCCTCCGCCTCCGCCGGGCTGGGCCTGAAACTCACCGCACGCCGGGTGGTGCGGGGCACGGGCGGCGGGGCGGGCACGCTGGCCGACCCGGCCGGCACCTGGTCCGAGCGCTACGGCGGGCTGCGCCCCGAAGGCGCGGTCCTGGTACGGCCGGACGGCGTCGTCGCGTGGCGGTCGCCCGGCGCGGATCCCGGGGGCGCGGAGGCGGCGGTGCTGGAGGCGGTGCTGCGCGGGGTGCTCGACCGGGACTGAGAACCCGCGGACGTGTCCGCGCCACGGCGGGGACGCGCTCGGCGCACGCGGGTGCGTCGCGGCCGGGCCGGGGCGGCGGGTGTCCGTCCCGGCCCGGCCGCGCCGTCTACGCGGAGCCGTCGTGCTGCAACTCGCCCACGGAGTCCACGTACTTGATGAGCAGCCGGGCGAACTCGAGTCGCTCCTCGTCGGGCCAGTCCTGGGTGATGCGCTCGAAGGCCGCCCGCTGGTGGCGGCGGAAGCGGGCGAGCGTCTCGTGCCCCTCGGGGGTGAGCTGCAGGATGGTCCGGCGGCCGTCGCGCTGCGAGGCCGCACGGATCAGATAGCCGGCGGAGATGCAGTCGGAGACCATCCGGCTCGCCACGGAGGGGTCGACGGCGAGCCGCTCACCCACGACACCGACGGTGATCTCCTGACCCTCCTGGTCGGGCCCGTCCTGCACGATGTTCAGCACCAGCGTCCTGGTGAAGTCCTTGCGGGACACCTGCTTCTCCACGTTCAGCGCCTGCGCACGCCGCAGTCGGGAGAAGGCGGGGCCGACGGCGTCGAGCAGATCCGCTGCCCGCGGCGGGGGCTGAGTCGAAGTGTCCATGTCCGCATTCTAATCGAGTTGATTACGACAGACGAGCATCTGTATGCTCACAATCGACTGCATGACATTAAACATATACCTGTGAGCGAACATCTATCGCGCTCCTTTCTGCCGCACATCTCCGTCGCGCATCCGGCGCGCACATCCACCGAGGGGGAACCTCATGTCCCAGTCCGTGCCACCCGAGCCGTCCGAACGCGACTTCGAGATCACCCACGACACCGACGTCGACTTCGACGTGCTGATCGTCGGCGGCGGTCCGGTCGGCATGCTGCTCGCCGCGGAGCTCCGGATCTCCCGCGTGCGGGCGGTCGTGCTCGAGCGGCTGCCCGAGCGCACCCCGCACTCCAAGGCCTTCGGGCTGCACGCCCGCTCCCTGGAGTCCCTCGACCGGCGCGGCCTGCTGAAGAGGTTCCGTGAGGGGGCCCGCTCCTGGAACAACGGCCACTTCGCGGGCCTCGACGAGTGGGTCGACTTCTCCACCCTCGACAGCGCGCACGGCTACGCCCTGCTCTCCGAGCAGACCCGCACCGAACGGCTGCTGGAGGAGCGTGCCGCCGAGTTCGGCGCCGAGATCCGGCGCGGCCACGAGGTCACCGCCCTGCGCCAGGACGCCGACGGCGTCGAGGCCGAGGTCACCGGCCCCGACGGTGGCTACACCCTGCGCGCCCGCTACGCCGTGGGCTGCGACGGCGCCCGCAGCCTGGTCCGGCAGGAGGCCGGCATCGCCTTCCCCGGCACCGGCGGCCGGGTCACCGCCCGCCTCGGCGACGTGATCCTCGCCGACCGCGAGAACGCCCCCATGGGCATGGAGCGCACCGAACGCGGCCTGCTGTTCTGCGTCCCGCTCGACGACACCTACCACCGGGTCTCCACGTTCGACTTCGAGGCCGACCGGGAGCCCGGTGCGGAACTCACCCTCGACGAGCTCACCGCGAGCCTGCGCGAGATCTGGGGCGACGACCTCGGGGCGCACGCGCCGCGCTGGCTCTCCGTCTTCACCGACTCCGCGT
Source organism: [Streptosporangium] indianense (assembly GCF_021474405.1). Taxonomy (GTDB): domain Bacteria; phylum Actinomycetota; class Actinomycetes; order Streptomycetales; family Streptomycetaceae; genus Streptomyces; species Streptomyces indiaensis. The sequence goes on along the minus strand of NZ_JAKEIO010000077.1, from coordinate 8,983 downwards.
GCCAGGCGGAGCGCTACCGCTCCGGCCGGCTGCTGATCGCGGGCGACGCCGCCCACACCCACTTCCCGGTCGGCGGCCAGGGCGTCAACCTCGGTCTGCAGGACGCCTTCAACCTCGGCTGGAAGCTGGCCGCCGCGGTGCACGGCTGGGCTCCCGAGGGCCTGCTCGACAGCTACGACCGGGAGCGCCAGGCGCCGGCCCGCAAGGTGCTGGCCAACACCCGCGCCCAGATCGCGCTGATGAACCCGGACCCTTACGTCACCCCGCTGCGCGAGCTGTTCACCGACCTCATGCGCACCGAGCAGGTGAACCGGTACCTCGCCGAGATGCTCAGCGGCGTCACCGTCCGCTACGCGATCGACGGACCGGAGCACCGGCTGCTCGGCGACTTCGCCCGGGATCTGGAGCTGAAGACCGAGGACGGCGTCCGTTCCCTGCCCACGTATCTGAAGCGCGGCACCGGTGTGCTGCTCGACCTGTCCGGCGACCCGCAGATCGGCCAGGTCATCGGCCAGGTCCACGAGAAGTGGGCCGCGGGCGTCTCCTGGGCCGGCCGGCTCGAGCTCGTGCGGGCCGAGTGCGCCGAGGAGCCGGGGCTGGCCGGTCTGCTGGTCCGCCCCGACGGCTACGTCGCCTGGGCCGCGGACCGGGACATGCCCGAGTCGGAGCTCCGGGAATCGCTGACCGCGGCCGTAACCACCTGGTTCGGCACGGTCTGACGAAGGGGCCGCGAGGGCCGCGGGGCACGTCCCCGCGGCCGGCACGGCCGCCTTCCCCACCCCCCACACAGCACGTGAGAGGAAGCCGTGAGCAATCCCCCCTGGTCGCAGGAGTTATTGGAGAAGAGCGACCTGATCACCCCCATGGCCATCAGAGTGGCCGCCACCCTCGGACTCTCGGACCACATGGCCGCCGGCGCGGTCACGATCGAGGCGCTGGCCCGGAAGGTGAACGTGGACGCGACCGCTCTGGGCCGTCTCCTCGGGCACCTGGTCAACGCCGGGATCTACCGCCCGCTCCCCGCAGGGGGCTACGAACCGACGGAACTCGGTGTCCTGCTGCGTGACGACGTACCGCAGTCGGGCCGCGACTGGCTCCGCCTGGACGGCCCGACCGGCCGGGGCGAGGCCGCGGTGTTCCGCCTGCTCGACGCCGTGCGCACCGGCGGACCCGTCTACTCCGCGCTGTACGGGCAGGAGTTCTGGACGGACGTCGAGGCGGACGGCGCGCTCGCCGAGGCCTTCGCCCGGCGGATGGCGGCGAGCATGCGCTGGGTCGTCCCCGAACTGCTGGCCAAGGGCGACTGGCGGTCCGTCCGGCACGTCGTGGACGTCGGCGGCGGCAGCGGCGATCTGCTCGCGGCCGTGGTCGACGCCACCCCGGGCGCGCACGGCACCCTGCTCGACCTGGAGGCGCCCGCGGCGGCGGCCGAGCGGGACTTCGCGGCCGCCGGCCTCCAGGAGCGCTGCCGCGCCGTGGTCGGCAGCTTCTTCGATCCGCTGCCCGCCGACGGCGACGTGTACCTGCTGTCCAACGTCCTGCTCAACTGGCCCGACGACCGGGCCGCCGAGATCCTCAGGCGCTGCGCCGAGGCCGTCCGTCCGGGCGGCCGGGTCATGGTCCTCGAGGGTCTCCTCGACGTGCAGACCGACCAGACGGATCTGGACCTGCGGATGCTCATCTACCTGGGCGGGCGGATGCGCACCAGCGAGCAGCTGCGCGAGCTGGCGGCCGACGCCGGCCTCGCCCTGCGCCGCGTGGTCGACCTCGGACCGGTGCGCTCGCTCGTCGAACTGACCCGGGCCTGATCCGGCCCGCGCCCTCCCCCCTCCCCGCTTCCTCCCTTTGAACCCCCGTGGTGCACGGCGGGGCGAGGCCCCGCCGTGCACACACACGAACGAACCAGAAAGAAGGAGTGCGTCCATGCGTATCGTCCGACACCACGAGTTCGGCGCCCCCTCGGTGCTGCGGCTCGAAGAGGGCGAGAAGCCCGCGCCCGGCCCCGGCCAGGTGCTGATCCGCGCCGAGGCGATCGGCGTCAACTTCGCCGAGTGCCAGCGCCGTCAGGGCATCCCGGTCGGCGGCCCCGCCACGCTGCCGGGCTCGCCGGGCGGTGACGTCGCCGGTGTCGTCGAGCAGCTCGGCGAGGGCGTCGACCAGGTGAAGGTCGGTGACCGCGTGGTCACCGGCGTCGCCGCCGACGGGTACGCCGAGTACGTCGTCACCCAGGCCGACTGGCTGTTCGCCGTCCCCGAGGGCATCGACCCCGGCCAGGCCACCTCGCTTCCCATCCCGGGCCAGACCGCCTACCACGTGATCGTCACGGCGGCGAGGCTCCAGCCCGGCGAGACCGTGCTGATCACCGCCGCCGCGGGCGGTATCGGGCACCTGCTGGTCCAGATGGCCAAGGCGCTCGGCGCGGGCCAGATCATCGCCGCGGCCCGGGGAGCGGAGAAGCTGTCCTTCGCCGCCTCGCTCGGTGCCGACGTCACCGTCGACTACGGCGAGGACGGCTGGGACGAGAAGGTGCGTGCCGCGACCGGCGGCCGGGGCGTGGACGTGGCCCTGGAGACCGTCGGCGGCGACATCCTCACCAAGTCCGTGAACCTCACCGCCCCGTTCGGACGGACGGTCATCTACGGCGCGGCGGGCGGCGAGCTGCCGGCCATCGACGTCGCCGACATCTTCGACAACCGCATCGTCATGGGCTTCAGCATGTGGGGCGTGATGGGCTCCAAGCCGGACGCCATGGCCGCGGGCGCCCGGGAGCTGCTGGACATGGTGACCTCCGGCACGGTCCGTCCCGTCGTCCACGCCGAACTGCCGCTGAAGGACGCGGCGGCCGCGCACGAGCTGATGGAGTCGCGCTCCCAGCTCGGCCGTGTGGTGCTCGTCCCCTGACACCCCCTCATGTCGTGCATTCAATCACTGATGTGCAGTTGACAAGTGCATGCACGACAGCATGTAATTGACTCACACCATGTAACCCGGATCCCTGGGCGGAGCCGCGCGACGACGTTCCCGCGGCTCGACAACACCTCCTAGTTGGGAGAACACCATGCGAATCGTCCGCCACTACGAGCACGGCGCCCCCACGGTGCTGCGTGTCGAAGAGGCGGAGAAGCCGCAGCCCGGACCGGGCGAAGTGCTGATCCGCTCCGAGGCCGTCGGCGTCACGTTCGCCGAGGTCCAGCGCCGCCAGGGCATCCCGATCGGTGGCCACGCCAACCTGCCCGGCGCCCCCGGCGGCGATGTCGCCGGCGTCGTCGAGGCCCTCGGTGAAGGCGTCACCCACCTGAGCGTCGGGGACCGCATCGTCGTCGACGTCGACCACAGTGCCTACGCCGACCACGTGACCGCCGACGCCGCCTGGGCCATCAAGATCCCGGCCACCATGGACGCGGCCGAGGCCACCCTGCTGCCGAGCCCCGCCCAGACGGCCTACCACGCCATCAAGGAGGCCGGTCAGCTCAGAGGCGGGGAGTCGATCCTGATCGATGCCGCCTCCGGGGGCGTCGGCCACCTCGCCGTGCAGATCGCCAAGGCGATGGGCGCCGGCAAGGTCATCGCCACCGCCAGTACGCAGGCCAAGCTGGACTTCGTCCGCGACCTCGGTGCCGACGTCACCGTCAACTACACCGACGACGACTGGGACGACCAGGTCCGGGCCGCGACCGACGGCCGGGGCGTGGACGTCGTCCTGGAAACCGTCGGCGGGGACATCCTCACCAAGTCCATCGCCCTGACCGCCCAGTTCGGCCGGCTGGTCTTCTACGGCTCGGCCAGCGGCGACATCCAGCCCATCAACCCGCTGATGCTCAGCCGGATGAAGACCGTGGCCGGCTTCGCCCTGTACGCCATGCTCTACAACAAGCCCGAGGCGATCGCCGCAGGGCAGCGCGACCTGCTCGACATGATCGCCGCCGGCAAGGTGCGCCCGGTCGTGCACGAGCGGCTCGGCCTCGACGAGGCCGTCAAGGCGCATGAACTCATGGAGGCCCGGGCCCAGCTCGGCAAGGTCGTCCTCGTCCCCTGACCCGGGGCCGGCGACCCGCCGCCTCCTGATCGACGTGGCCGGTCACGAGGTCCCCCGTTCGGGACCGGCCACTCGCCGTACGGCACGAGCGGCACTCGTGCCGTACGGCGCAAGTCCACAGCAATCCCCTGACGGATCCCACACCGCAGCGACGCCGGCCGACCACGGCCCGCGGGACGGGGATGGCACCCACTCCAGCCCGAAAGGCGAATCACCGTGCCCTCCCGGACCACAGGGGCAGACGGCCCGCTCACGACCGTCGGCTCCTCACCCCAGACCCGCATCAAACCCGTCATCACCGCCTGCCTGCTGGCCGTCTTCCTGGCCATGCTGGACTCGCAGATCGTCGCCACCGCGCTGCCCCGCATCGTCGGGGACCTCGGCGGTCTCGACGTCTTCGCCTGGGTGACGACCGCGTACATCATCGCCGCCAGCGTCACCACGCCCGTCTACGGCAAGCTCGGCGACCTCTTCGGCCGCAAGAAGATCTTCCTGATCTCCGTCACGGTGTTCCTGGCCGGCTCCGCGCTCAGCGGCGCCGCCCAGTCCATGGACCAGCTCATCCTGTTCCGCACCGTGCAGGGCATCGGCGCCGGTGGCCTCTTCGTCTCCGTGCTCGCCATCATCGGCGAGCTGTTCAACCCCCGTGAGGCCGCCAAGTACTTCAACCTCTTCGGCATCGTCTTCGCCCTCGCGGCGCTCGCCGGGCCCGCCGTCGGCGGTGCGCTCACCGACCTGCTGAGCTGGCACTGGGTCTTCCTGATCAACCTGCCGGTCGGCATCGTCGTCCTGGTGCTGGTCTCCACCTGTCTGCACCTGCCCCGCGCCGACCGCGTCGCGAAGATCGACTACACCGGCTTCGTCCTGCTCAGCGCGGCCATCGTCGCCCTCACCCTGGCGGCGAGCTGGGGCGGGGTGAAGTACGAGTGGCTGGACTGGCGGATCCTCGGGCTCGCCGCGGGAGCGGTGCTGCTCGCCGTGGCGTTCGTCGCCGCCGAGCGCCGGGCCCCCGAACCCGTCATCCCGCTGCACCTCTTCCGCGACTCCACCTTCAGCGTCAGCGTGCTGGTGAGCGTGGCGGCGGGCATCGTCTTCCTCGGCTCGGTGAACTTCCTGGCCATCTACATCCAGGTCGTCACCGGCGCGAGCCCGACCATGTCCGGCGTGGTGCTGCTGCCCATGATGTTCGGCCTGGTCGCCTCCTCCGTCGTCAGCGGGGCGGCGATCACCAAGACGGGGCGCTACAAGTGGTACCCCGTGCTCAGCATGGCCGTCGGCATCGTGGGGGCGCTGCTCCTGGCCACCATGGACACCGGCACCCCCCGTACCGTGGTCATCGCCTACATGCTGGTCTTCGGCGTCGCCGCCGGACTGAACATGCAGGTCCTCACCATGGCCGCGCAGAACACCGCGCCCCGCGACGACATCGGCGCGGTCCACGCCACCGTGTCCTTCGCCCGGCAACTGGGCACCACCATCGGCATCTCCCTGTTCGCCTCGATCTTCTACAACCGGCTCACCGAGGAGATCGCCGACCGGACCCCGCCGGGCGCGCTGCGCGGCATCGACCACGACGCGCTGTCCTCCACCGAGACGCTGGACCGGCTCACCGAGCCCGTGCGCAACGCCGTGGAACAGTCGTACGCCGCCGCGCTCACCCCCGTCTTCCTCACCGCCGTACCGGTCCTGCTGCTGGGGCTGCTGGCCGCCCTGACGATGAAGAACCTGCCGCTGCGCGGCGAGCACCAGGGCGAGGGCCACCAGGAACACGAGAGGGCCGCCGAGGAGCACTGAACACCTCCCCGTCACCGGTCCACCGGTAAAGAGCCGCCGTCCCGCACGGGACGGCGGCTCGCGTGTGCCCGCCCCCCCCGGCTGCCCTTCAGCGCCATTCGAGCCCGAATCGACGGCTCGCGACCATCGTCGGCACTGCACCGCCGCACGACGCAGGACGCAGGCCGAAGACCCGGCAGAGGCAGACCAGGAGGCTCGTGTGACAACGACCGAAGACCCGCAGACGGCTCCGGCGGTCGACCCCGGACCACTGATCCGGCTGACCATTGCCGACTGCGCCGCCAAGGTGCTGCACAGCGCCGTGACCCTCGGCGTGTTCGGGGCGCTGGCCGAAGGCCCCGCCGACGCCGCGGAAGTGGCCCGCCGCACCGGGACGCACCACCGGATGGTCCCCGACTTCCTGGACGCGCTGGCCGGGCTCGGTCTGCTGGAGCGCACGGACGACGGCTACCGCAACTCCCCGCTGGCGCAGGCCTATCTGGTGCCCGGCTCCTCCTCGTACCTCGGCGGCTTCGTCGAACTCACCAACGAGACCCTGTACGGCACCTGGGGCCGGCTCACCGAGGCGATGCACTCCGGCGAGCCGCAGCACCTCGACCCGGACAAGGGCGGCTTCGTCGGGGACCGGCACAAGGACCCCGCCAAGATGAAGCGGTTCCTCGCCGGACTCGACGCCTACAGCGACCGGATGGGCGCCGAGATCGCCCGGCGGCTCGACTGGGACCGCCACGCCTCCTTCGTCGACCTCGGCGGCGCCCGCGGAAACCTCGCGGCCGTCCTGGTGCGGGCGCACCCGCACCTGAAGGCGACCTGCTTCGACCTGGAGCGCACCCGGCCGCTGTTCACCGAGCACGTCCAGGACCTCGGCCTGACCGGCCGGATCGCCTTCGCCGGCGGCGACTTCTTCACCGACCCGATCCCGCCGGCCGACGTAGTCGTCCTCGGCCACATCCTGCACGGCTTCGACACCACCCGGCGGCGCGAGCTGCTCGGCCGGGTCTTCGAGGCGGTGCGGCCCGGCGGCACGGTCCTCGTCTACGACCGGATGATCGACGACGACCGCAGCGACCCGGAGCGGCTGCTCAGCAGCCTGCACATGCGGTTGGTCAGCCCCGACGGCTCCGAGTACCGGATCGCGGACTGCCGGTCCTGGCTGCGCGGGGCCGGATTCACCGACGGCGACGCACAGCCCCTGCTCGGCACCCACACCCTGGTCACCGCCCACAAGGAGGCAGCATGACGCCGCACACCACCCCCGTCCTCATCGTCGGGGGCGGACTGACCGGACTGTCCGCGGCCGTCTTCCTCGCCCACCACGGCGTCACCGCCACCCTCGTCGAACGCCACCCGGACACCTCCACCCACCCCAAGGCCCGGGCCATCAACCCGCGCACGATGGAGCTGTACCGCGCGGTCGGCATGGAGGAGCGGGTCCGGGCCGGGCGTTCCCCCATCTCCGGCAACACCGACCTGGTGCACGTCGAGAGCCTCGCCGGCAAGGAACGCGTCCGGATGCCCAGCGCCTCACCGGACGACATCGGCCGGATCAGCCCCACCCAGTGGACGCTGATCGACCAGAACCAGCTGGAGCCCATCCTGCGGGAGCGGGCCGTCGAGGCCGGGGCGGACGTCCGCTTCTCCACCCGGGTCGACGCGCTCGAGGAGTACGAGGAGGACGGGGGCGGGGTGCTGGCCCACGTCACCGACCGGTCCACCGGGGAGCGTTCGCAGATCCGGGCGCGGTACGTGATCGCGGCGGACGGCAGCCGCAGCCCGCTGCGCGAGATGCTGGGCATCGGCGCCCACGGCCGCGGCACCATCACCAACCTCGTCAGCTTCTTCTTCGAGGCCGACCTGACCGAGGCGCTGCGCGGCCGCCGGATCATCGCGGCGTACGTCAACAACCCCGAGGTGCGCGGCACGATCATCCCCATCGACAACGACCGCCGCTGGGTCATCAACGTCTCCTTCTTCCCCGAACAGGGCCAGCGGGCCGAGGACTTCACCGAGGAGCGGTGCACCGCCCTGGTGCGCGCAGCGGTCGGGGTGCCCGACCTGCCGCTGAAGATCGAGTCGGTGGACATGCCCGCGTGGGACATCTCCGCGCGCGTGGCGGACACGTTCGCGACGCGCCGGGTGTTCGTCGCCGGGGACGCCGCCCATGTGATGCCGCCCACCGGCGCGTTCGGCGCCAGCACCGGCATCCAGGACGCGTACAACCTGGCCTGGAAGCTGGCTTTGGTGCTCGACGGCACGGCCGGCCCCGGGCTGCTGGAGAGCTACGACGCGGAGCGGCGGCCGGTGGCCGAGGAGACCGTGCGGCAGGCCATGCTGCGGTTCGCGGTCCGCGAGGGCAAGCAGTACCAGGAGGTCGCCGCGGAGCTGGTGGACGAGACGACCATGACGTTCGGGTACTGCTACCGCTCCGGCGCGTTCGCCGCGGAGGACGGGGCGCCCGACGCGATCCTGGAGGACCCCGAGCACCCCGGCGCCCGGCCCGGCGCGCGGGCCCCGCACGTCCGGCTCGACGGCCCCGAGGGGCCGGTGTCGGTCACCGACCTGTACGGCGACGGGTTCACCCTGCTCGTGGACGAGGCGGCGGGCCGCTGGACCGGGGCGGTGGAGAAGGAGGCCGAACGGCTCGGGGTCGGGCTGAAGGTCGTGCGGATCGGGCGGGGGACGCGGCTGTGGGACCAGGACGGGTCCTTCCGGCGGCGGTACGGACTGCTGGCCGGCGGCGCGGTCCTGGTACGGCCCGACGGGTTCGTGGGCTGGCGCACGACGGCGGGGAGCGGCGGGCCGCTCGACCGGGCGGCGACCGCCGCGCTGCGGGGGATTCTGGACCAGGTCTGAGCGCGCCCGGGGGATGCGTGTGGGGGTGGTCGGGCAGCTGCGGGCCGGTGGGGGCCGGTCGCGCAGTTCCCCGCGCTCCCAGCGAAGCGGCCGCGGTACTCCTTCTCGGAGCACCGCGGCCGTCCTGTGCACGCGAAGCGTGCGTCAAGGGGCGCGGGGAACTGCGCGACGAGCTACGACGGCGCCGCAGTTGCCCGACGACCCACTACGCGCGCAGCGCGTCTCAAGGGGCGCGGGGAACTGCGCGACGAGCCACGACGGCGCCGCAGCCGCCCGACAGCCCGCCCCACCCCCGAACAG
>NZ_JAKEIO010000076.1 GCF_021474405.1 [Streptosporangium] indianense | reverse complement strand
GCCCGCCCCAGCTCCCGCAGCTCCCACCACGCCGCCGGGCTCGGCCGCCGCTGCTGCCAGTAGGGGTGGAAGTACGCCCGTACCGAGAGCCGGTGCAGACGCCGGCGCAGCTCGGTGCGGCCGGGCCGGTCGGCGAGCTGCCGGTAGGTGGCGCTCCACTCGCACTGCGCCCGGACGAGGTCGTCGGGAAACGTTCGCATGGCCGAATTCAAGCATGTGTTCGATTTTTTCGGCCAGCGGAGCGCATCGCCGCCGCCCCCTCCGGGCACCCGGTTCCACACCGGGCATGGACAGCCGCAGCGCGAATGCCACCAGGAGGCGCATACTGAGGCCGATGACAAAGCCTGCTGCTCCCAAGCGTCACTTGCCCACCAGCCCCTTCAAGGCGCCGGTCGCTCCCGCTCCCAAGCACTTCGCCGTGGGTGACCAGGTCACGCACGACATGTACGGGCTCGGCCGGGTCATCGGCATGGAGGAAGGGATCGCCGCGCTCGTGGACTTCGGTTCGGCGCACATGCGGATCCCCAGCCCGTACGCCAAGATGACCAAGTTGTAGGACCTCCGTGCCCGGTCGGGGCACACCTGGCCCGAACCGGGCCAGTACCGGAAAAGAGACGTCTCATCGAACCGACTTCGCTGTTCTCCGCCGTGGAAGGGCAACCCAGCCGTTCCGGCGCGGCCTCGCCGCCCCCGGCGACCAACCCCTTCCAGGCCCCGGACTTCGGGGAGGACGAGATCTTCACGCCGGAGGAGCTGACGGAACAGCCCTCCGCGTCCAAGCGCCCGGCGCGCCGCAGGGCGGCCTAGCCCCGCGGCGGACGGACCGGGGCCCCGTCCCGGCGCCCTCCCGCAGGGCTGTCGTCAGTCCCGGGACGACTCCTCGGCCGCGCGGTCCGACGTCGGCCAGACGTACGGCAGGTCGTCGGGGGCCCCCGGGAAGAGGGCCGCGTAGGTCGTCGGGTCCTTGCGCACCAGGGCCGAGCGATGACTCTCGTGGAAGGGGTCGTCGCCGAGCCAAGGCGGCAGTTCGCCGTCGGCGGCCAGTTGCCGCTGGTCGCGGATCGGGGCGTGCGGGCGGGTCGCCGCCAGGTCGGCCACGAGTGTCGCCGCGCAGGTGTCCTGGTGGCCGTGTTCGCGCCAGACGCGGCAGACCTCCAGGCCATAGCGCACCAGGGCCTCCTCGTAGCCGACCCACATCCGCACGGCCGGGTGGTGGCGCCACCCGTAGCCGGGGACGACCAGGCCGCGCAGGACCTGCAGCGCCTCGACCCGTTGCTTGCCGAGCCGGCGACGGTCCAGGGCCTGGGCCGTGGTGCGGAAGTCGGGGTAGGGCAGGAAGGTCTGCATGCCGTCCTCGGTGATCCTTACCGTGCGTCGGTGCGCGTGTCGCGCCTGCTGAGGGCCAGGGCCAGGCCGATCATGGCGATGCCCAGGGTGAAGTGGAGCCAGTCGTCCGCGGAGTTCAGCGGGACGAAGTTGGCGTCGCTGTCGTGCCCCACGGACAGGCCGTACACCCACAGGAGCAGGTAGACGGCGCCTCCGACCAGCAGGAACGAGTACGCCCCGGCGGCCGTGCCGGCGAGCATCAGGCCCGCGAGTCCGTAGATCAGGTGCACGAGGTTGTGCAGGATGGACACCTGGAACAGGCCGAACAGCTCGGCGCCCGACTCGTGGGAGGCGAACTCCAGCGAGCCGTAGTCCGTGGTGACGCCGGGGACGAAACCCAGCACGCCGACCACGAGGAAGACCAGGCCGGCCAGCAGCGCGGCCTGCTGGACGGGCGCGCGGTCGGCCCGGTGGGACGCGGGTGTGCTCATCGGCGGTGGCTCCTCACGCCGGCGACAGGTCCTGTTCCGCCCAGATGGTCTTGCCGGTGCCGCTCTGGCGGGTGCCCCAGCGCTCGGTCAGCTGGGCGACGAGCAGCAGACCGCGGCCGCCCTCGTCGTACGTGCGGGCGCGCCGCAGGTGGGGAGCGGTGCTGCCGCCGTCGGAGACCTCGCAGATCAGGGTCGAGTCGTGGATCAGGCGCAGTTGCACCGGCGGCTGGGCGTGCCGGATGGCGTTGGTGACGAGCTCGCTGACGACCAGTTCGGTGACGAACACGGTGTCGGACAGGCCCCACCGCTCCAGTTGTGCCACCACGTCCTTGCGGGTCTGCGCGACCGCGGAGGGGTCCGAGGGCACCGACCAGGTGGCGACCTGCCGTTCGTCGAGCGCGCGGGTACGGGCGATGAGCAGGGCCACGTCGTCGGCCGGGCGCGGCGGCAGCAAGTCGGCGAGGACCGTGTCGCACAGCGCGTCCAGCGAGGCGGCCGGACGGGCCAGGGCCTCCCGCAGCCGGTCGACGCCGGTGTCGACGTCCCGGTCGGGGGTCTCGATCAGGCCGTTGGTGTACAGGGCGAGCAGGCTGCCCTCGGGGACGACGACCTCGGTCGCCTCGTACGGCAGGCCGCCCACGCCGAGCGGCGGCGAGGTGGGGAGCCCGACGAAGTCCACGGTGCCCTCCGGGCTCACCACGGCGGGCAGGGGATGCCCCGCCCCGGCGAAGCAGCAGCGCCGGGTCACGGGGTCGTAGACGGCGTACAGACAGGTGGCCCCCAGGTCACCGGCGGTTTCGGCGGAGCCCGCGGAACCCATGCCGGCGGTTTCGGCTGAACCCGTGCCGGCGGTTTCGGCGATGCCGGTGCCGGCGGCGGTGGCCGCGGAGCCCCTCGTGGAGCCCCTCGTCCGCCGCTCGGTGTCGCTGTCCTCCTCCGTGTTCAGGCGGGCGACCAGGTCGTCGAGGTGGGTCAGCAGCTCATCGCAGGGCAGGTCGATGTCGGCCAGCGTGCGGACCGCCGTCCGCAGCCGCCCCATGGTCGCCGACGCGACCAGCCCGTGGCCGACCACGTCCCCGACGACCAGCGCGACCCGGGCCCCCGAGAGCGGGATGACGTCGAACCAGTCACCGCCCACCCCGGCGTGCCCGCCCGCCGGGAGGTAGCGGGAGGCCACCTCGACGGCGGCCTGCCGGGGCAGCCGCCGCGGCAGCAGGCTGCGCTGGAGCGTGACCGCGGTGGCGCGTTCGCGCGTGTAGCGGCGGGCGTTGTCGATGCTGACCGCGGCCCGGGCCACCAGCTCCCCGGCCAGGACCAGGTCGTCGTGCCGGAAGGGCTCCTGGGTGCGGTGCCGGGCGAAGAAGGCGACGCCGAGGGTGGTGCCCCGGGCGGCCAGGGGCACGGCCATCACGGAATGGACGCCGAACGCGCGGACCCGGGCCGCACGCGCCGGGTCGCGGGCGAGCCAGGCGGTGAACGCCGGGTCGGTCACCTCCTGCAGGGCGGGCCGTCCGGTGCGCAGGCTCTCGAAGGGCAGCGAGCCCGGCGGGTAGGCGTCCACCGCGCCGGCCGCGACGACCGACTCCGGGGCGCCCGGGGTCACCGACCGCAGGGCGGCCCGGCGCAGCAGCAGCGGCCCGTCCGCCGGAACCGGCCGTGCGGGCGGCTCGGGTGCGTCGTCCAGCGCGGCCAGCAGGTCGACGCCGGCGAAGTCGGCCAGGACCGGGACGGTGACGTCCGTCAGTTCCTGGGCCGTGCGCGTCACGTCGAGCGTGCTGCCGATGCGCCGGCTCGCCTCGGCGATCAGCTGGAGGCGCTTGCGGGCCCAGAACTGCTCCGTCATGTCGTGCGCCGACAGGCAGACGCCCCGGATGGTGCCCTCGTGGTCGCGCAGCGCGGACAGGAAGATCGACCAAGCGTGCTCGTGGCTCTCGCCGGGGGCGCGCAGGTAGGGCTCCTCGTACTGCGGCTCGCCGGTGCGCAGCACGTGGGCCATGCCGAGTTCCGCCCGCCGGCCGGCGTCGTCGTCGACGATCTCGGACACGCGCAGGCCCCGCATCTCCTCCTCGGTGAGTGCCGTGGCGCGTTCCATGTCGGCGTTGGCCCTGCGCAGCCGCAACCGGGTGTCGTAGATCGCCTGGGCGCAGCACGGGGACTGGGCGAAGCTCCAGCTCACGAGGGATTCGTCGAGACCGGTCGGTGGCTGCCGGCCGGTCAGGGCGGAGAGGACGAGCCAGGCCGGGCCGTCGGCGCCGGGGGGCCGGTGGTGGGCGAGGATCCCGACCGTCAGCGTCCGGCCGTCCCGGTGCCGCAGCGCGACGTCGCCGTTCCAGCGGGGCAGTCCGGCCAGCGTCGGCAGACCGCCGCGCACCGGGATCGGCTCGGCCAGCAGGTCCGCGGCCCGGCGACCGGTCAACTGCCCCGCCGTGTAGCCGAGGAGCCGCTCGGCGCCCTCGTTCCAGCCGGTCACGAGGCCCCGTTCGTCGAGGGTGACACGGGCCGTGAGCGATGCGCCGACGAGGGCTTCGAGGGCTTCCGGTTCTGCTCCGGACGACCGGGTGGCCCGGCCGGCGGTGACGGGCTGTTCCATGATCGGTCATCTCACTCTCGGGGGAATCAGCCGTAACCCCGGATATGCACAGATATGAACCTGATTACCCCGATTGCGCGAGGTCTCACCGCGCCGCCGGTCGAGAAGGCCGCGCCCCGTCGCGAAGCCGAGCCTCCCACCGCCCGTCGAGAACCCGAGCCTGCCGCCGCCCCGCCGGGGTAACCGCTCCCCCATGGGTCAGATCCTGGTGGGCACGTGTTCCTGGACCGACCGGGCGCTGGTCGGCAGCGGCTGGTATCCCCCGGGCCGGCGGGACGCCGAGGGCCGGTTACGGCACTACGCCGAGCGGTTCGGTGTCGTCGAGGTGGACGCCTCCTACTACGCGTTGCCGGGCGAGCGGAACAGCCGGTTGTGGGCCGAGCGGACACCGGACGGGTTCGTCTTCGACGTGAAGGCGTTCTCGCTGCTCACCGGGCATCCCACCCGGCAGGCGGTGATGCCCGAGGGATGGCCGGCCGAGCACCGGGACCCGGCGGTGCTCGACCGGGTGTGGGACCGGTTCACGGCCGGGATCGAGCCGCTGCGGGCGGCCGGGCGGCTCGGCAGCGTGCTGTTCCAGTTCCCGCCCTGGTTCCGGCCCGGGCAGCGGGCCAAGACGTTCCTGCGGGAGTGCGCCGAGCGGACCGCGGGCTGGCCGCTCGCCGTGGAGTTCCGGCACCCCTCCTGGTGGGAGCCGGGACAGGCCGACGCGACGGGTGCGCTGCTCGCCGGGCACGGCATGGCCGCGGTCGCCGTCGACATGACGCAGACGCTCGCGTCCTCCGTGCCGCCCGTCACCCCGGTGACCTCTCCCCGGCTGTCCGTCGTCCGGTTCCACGGCCGCAGCACCGCCTGGGGGACCGGCAGCAAGGAGGACCGGTTCCGGTACGCGTACGGCGAGGAGGAACTCGCCGAGTGGCTGCCCCGCGTGCGGCGGCTGGCCGAGCGGACCGAGCAGGTCCACGTCCTGTTCAACAACTGCTGCGGTGAAGCGGCCGTCCGCGCCGCCGAGGCCATGACCCGGCTCCTCGACCGGGACCCGCCGGCGGCACGGCTCCCTAGGGCGCGATCCGCACCCGGCGCTCCACCGACACCTGGTCCACGTCCGACACCCGCACGGTCGTCTTCATCGTCCAGTTCCCGGCGAGCGGCAGGTTGACGGAGTTGGTGCTCCAGTAGCCGCCCCGGTCGACGAGTTCGGCGTCGACCGGGCCGACCTTCCGGGAGGGCAGGCTGAAGGTGATGCGCACCTCGGGGACGACGATCAGGCCCTTGTCGGAGCCGGCGACCACGGCCTGGACGCCGTTCTCGCCGACGCGGGCCGGGTCCAGGGTGACCTGGACCGTGCCGCGTCCGCTCACGGACGCCGTGCCGGTGTCGTAGGGCACGGTGACCAGGGTGGTGGGTGGCAGCGCGCCCGCCGGGGCCTGCCGGGCCGCCTCGGCCTGGGCACGAGCCGGGAGGGTCCCCGTGAGCACGGTGGTGATCAGCAGCACCACCGCCGCGACGGCGACCTCCACCAGGACGGACCGGCGCAGCAGGCGCCGGGCGTCCGGACCGGCTCCGGGCGCGGGCGGCTCCTGTGCCCCCGTGTCCGCGGCAGGCTCCTCCGGCCCCTTGTCGTCGTCGGGGGTCTCGGGTTCCCCGGTGCCCCGCCCCTCCGCCGGTGCCCCCACCGGCTGCGGGACGCGCTTGCGGACGGAGGCCGGCCGGGGCACGGTCGTCGCCGGGGCCGCGATCCGCGCCGTCCAGCGCCGTGAGTACCGGGCCGCCAGCAGCAGCACGGCCACCCCGGCCAGTTTGGCGAGCAGCAGACGGCCGTACGACGTGCCGGACAGCGCGGACAGGGAGCCGAGGCCGCGCCAGGACTGGTAGACGCCCGTGACGGCCAGCACGGTCACCGCCGCGAAGGCGATCCGGGAGAAGCGGGGGACGACCGCGGCCATGTCGTCCGCCACGCCGTCCGCCACGCCGTCGCCGGACGAGCGGCGCAGCGTCAGCAGCAGCGCCACCAGGCCGCCGAGCCAGACGCCCGTCGCCAGCAGGTGCAGCACCGACGACGTCATCGCCAGCGGCACCTGGATCCCGGCGGAGGCGTGCTCCGCCGCCGCCCAGGTCAGGGCCAGGGCGGCGGCCAGGGCGGTGCCGGTCGCCAGGGTGAGGGGCCGCTGCCCGGCGTCACGGCGCCGGGACAGCCACACCAGGAAGGCCGCGGTCAGCAGGAGGACGGTGAGCCGGGCGAGCAGGGCCTGCCCCGGGCGGCCGGCCACGGTACGGCCGAGGGCGGCGGCGTCGAACGCGGCGGCCGGGCCGGTGCCCGCCTCGTACGGGGCGCGCAGCAGGAGCAGGACGACCGTCGAGCCCAGCAGCGTCCACCAGGCCGCCACCAGCGGCCGGCGCAGGGCGGAGGTGTCCGCGGGCCGGCAGAGCAGGGCGAACGCGGCCAGGCCGACGAGCAGCGCGCCGGCGAGGTAGGCGAGGTAGCGGGCGGCGTCGTTGAGACCGCCGGTGAGCGGGTCCTCGGCCGGGCCCGTGTCGATCGGGGAGGTCGTCGCGGAACGCTTCCCCACCGAGAAGGAGAAGGCGCCGGAGACGGGGTGGCTGTCGGCGGATACCACCCGCCAGGCCACCGTGTACGTGCCCTGGGCGAGCTTGCGGGGCAGACCGATCCGGGCGGTGTCGGAGCGGCCGTCCGCGTGTGTGGCCTCGCCGGTGTGGACCCGCCGCTGATCGGGGCCGAAGACCCGGAAGGAGTCGTCGAGCAGGCCCACGGACTCGGTGAAGGTCAGGGTGACGTGACGGGGGGCCTTCCGGACGAGGGATCCGTCATCGGGGTCGGTGCCGCGGAGCGCGGCGTGGGCGGAGGCGGGAGCTGCTCCGGCGAGGAGCAGTACCAGCACGGTGCCGAGCAGCACCAGGGCCTGGAATCGCCGGGGGCGTCCGACATTGCGATCCTCGTTCCGCCGTTGGTCCACGTGGTTCTCCGGGGTCGGGCTGGACGGCTCCGGGTTGAGTACGGACGGGATCGGTGCAGTGCTCAACGGGCTCAGGAGGCAGAGCGGGACAGTCCCGCGATCTCGTCGGCCACCGCCGGGTAGCGCGCCGTCAGCTCCGCGGCGTCCCCGTGCTCGTAGCCGTCGAAGGTGAAGCCGGGTGCCATCGTGCAGCCGAACAGGGTCCACCGCCCGGCCCCGCGCACCCTGCCGCCCATCCACGTGCCCGCCGGGACCGTGAACTGGACGTGCTGTCCGTGCAGGACGTCCGGCCCGAGCACGACCGTCCTCGCCGTGCCGTCCGGGGCGAGCAGCAACAGCTCCAGGGGGTCGCCCCCGTAGAAATGCCAGATCTCGTCCGTCGGAAGGCGGTGGAGGGCGGAGAAGTCGTCCGCCGTCAGCAGCGCGACGATCGCCGTACCCTCCGGCCTGCCGTCGGGGCGTTCGGGACCGGCCCAGGTCTGGCGGAACAGGCCGCCTTCGCTCGGGATCGGTTCCAGTCCGTAGTGGGCGATGAGGTCATCGGGGGTCACCCGGGGAACAGTATCTCCCGGTCCAGGAAGGCGAGCTGGGCCTGCTTCTGCGGCAGGTACACGTCCGGCAGGTCGATCTCGGGCAGGACCACCACCGGGCCGGGGGTGAAGCCGAGCCGGAGGAAACGGGCGATCGCCTTCTCGTTGCGCAGGTCCGGGTCGACCACGATCCGCCGGCGGTCCAGGCCGGGCAGGACGTACGCGGTGATGGCCGTCACCAGCCGGGCGGTCCAGCCGCGCTGTCCGCCGCCCGGGCCCGCGGGGGCGAGGAGCAGGTGGACGCCGATGTCGCCGGGGCGGACCTCGTAGCACTCGCTGACGCGGTCGGCCTCCGGCTCGTAGGTCTGCAGCAGCGCGACCGGCTCGCCGTCCCGCACGACGAGGAAAGCGTGGTGGGTGTCGAGCGTGGCCATGTGGGCGTAGACGTCCGCGACCTGGCGTTCGGTCAGCTCGGTCATGCCCCAGAAGGCGGCCCGGTCCTCACTCACCCAGCGGTGGATCACGGCGGCGTCGGCGCCGGGGTCCAGCGGCAGGACGCGGACGGTGCCGAAGCCGTCGGTCACCTCCTCGTGGACGCAGGCGCGGGAGGCGTACGGGTCAGACATCGGTTTCCTTCTTCAGCAGGGCCCAGTCGGTGACGACCGGGACGAGGTCTCCCGCGAGCCACAGCGGGAGCTGGTCGCGGTGGTGGGGCGAGCCGGGGATGCCCGAGGCGCCGAGCGGGACCACCCAGCGGCTGTCCTCCCGCCGGGCCAGGTCCCAGACGTACCGGGCGGCCGGGCCCCGGGCGGCGCGGTCGGTGAGGCCCGGCACGCCCGAGGTGCACAGCACGCAGTCGTGGTCGCCGGACAGCCCCGGTTCGTCGTAGGGCTGCTCCGGCTCCAGGGCCCGCCAGGGGGCGAGGCGGTGGGTGTCGCCCCAGAGCCCGGCCGGCGGCCGCAGCGCCACCTCCTCGATCGCCGCGCGGACGGCCGCCGGGCGGTCGATGCCGTACAGCTCCCCGGCCCGCAGCAGGTGTTCGAGGGCGAAGCCGACCCGGGGGACGAGGGCGAGCCAGGGCTGGAACACCTCCGGGTACGCCGGCGGGGTGGTGAGCGCGGCGAACGCCGGGTGCGCCGCGAGCCGCCGTACGACCGCTCCGCGCACGGCGGCGTAGAGGGCCGCGTCGGCGCTGCCGGCGTCCATACGGCGGTCCCAGCACAGGAGCCGGTCCCGGAGGGCTGCGGCCTCGGGGGTGAGGCCGTCGAGGGCGTCGAGGCGGTCCAGGAGGGCGGACGCGGAGGCCAGGTGGGTGTCGGTGTGCAGGGCGGGCATGTCGGCGGCGGACCAGCGCTCCTTGCCCGCGAGCAGCGCGGCGATGCGGTCGGCGCGGTGCGGCGGGGCGAACTCGACGCCGAGGGGTTCGGCCGGGCCGCGCTGGTTGGCCATGACGGCGACGCCGTCGGTGAGCCCGGCGCGCGGTGACACGTGCCAGCCCTGCCATTCGTGGCCGGGCTCCCACGCGGGCACCAGGCGCAGCCGGTTGGCCTCGGCGCGCAGCGGCACCCGCCCGGCCACGCGGTGCAGGACACCGCCCTCGGTGTCGGCGGCCTGCACGACGTTGACCGGCTCGGCCCAGCGGTCGAAGGCCCGGTCCACGTCGCCGACCCGCCGGGCCCGCAGCAGCGGCAGCAGAGCGCTGAAGCCGAGGTCGCCGGTGACCCGGGGCGGGTAGCGCAGACTGACCGCCACGGGCACGCCGACAGGGTCGGCCGGGTGGCCGGAGTCGGCCCTGTGGTCGGAGTCGGCCCTGTGGCCGGAGTCGGCCGAGTGGTCCCAGTCGGCTGGGTGGCCGGAGTCGGCCGAGCGGTCCGAGTCGGCCGGGTGGCTGGAGTCGGCCGAGCGGCCCGAGTCGACCGAGCGGTCCCAGTCGACCGAGCGGTCCCCGTCGACCGAGTGGTCCCAGTCGGCCGAGTGGTCGGAATCGGCCGAGCGGTCCCAGTCGACCGAGTGGGCCGGGAGCGGTGGGCCCGCCGGGGCGCCGCTCGGTTGCCGCAGGGCTGCCGGGTCTCGCGGAGCCGCCGACTCCGGCGGACCGTCCTCGCGCGCCGGGTCCGCCGGATCGCCGTCGAGGCCCTCGGGGCCGCCGATGATCAATGGACCCCGGTCGGTCTCGATCACCTCGACCTCGACCGGCTCCTCGCCCGCCACCTCGATCGTCTCGGTGTGCCGGGACGCCCGCCGCCAGACCCCGTCCGGGCCGAGGGCCTCCACCCCGGCGCCGGTACGGCGCAACCGCTCCCGGTAGAGGTCCTGGTAGTCGGCCATGGCGTTGGTGATGGCCCAGGCGACCGTGCCGGTGTGCCCGAAGTGGGCGATGCCGGGGACGCCGGGGACGGCCAGGCCCACGACGTCGAACTCGGGGCAGGACAGGTGGATCTGCTGGTAGACGCCCGGGTCCTCGATCCAGCGGTGGGGGTCGCCGGCGATGACGGCCTGCCCGGTGACGGTCCGCTCGCCGCCGACCAGCCAGCCGTTGCTGCCGGAGGTGCCGGGGCCGTCGGCGGCGAAGAGGCCGACGGCGTCCGCGTCCAGGTGTGCGGCGACCTGCTCACGCCAGAGCTTGGCCGGGAACCCGGCGAACAGGATGTGGGTGGCGAGCCAGACGCCGAGGGGGGTCCAGGGCTCCCAGCGGCCGGGGGCGAGACCGGTGCGGGCGAACTCCGGGGCGGTGGCGTCCGCGAGCCCCTCGTTGACCCCGTCGACGTACGCCCGCACCCAGCGCGCCGTCCCGGGGTCCCGTCTCTCCAGGTCCGCGAAGCAGCGTCTGGCGGTGTCGTCGAGCCGGGCCCGTCGCGCGAACCGGTCCCAGGCCAGGGCGCTCCCGCCGAGGAAGGACGCCGAGGTGCCCCGCGCCCGGTGGCGCTCGACCTCCAGCTGCCAGGCCCGGTCGCGGGCGGTCACGAGGCCCTGCGCCCGGGCGAGTTCGGCCGCACTGTCCGCACGCAGATGCGGGATGCCCCAACCGTCACGGTAGATCTCGACGGTCACGCTGTACCCCCTGTAACCTTTAGGTTAGCCTTGCCTAAGTCAAGCTGTGGCCGGAATCGTACGCGAAAGGCTGAGACGCGATGGGGCAGGGGCGGGGTTGGGAGGGCGCGGTCCTCAAACTGCTGCGCGGCAAGGACTTCGAGTTCACGGTGACGGACGTCGAGGACGTCACCCCGGAGTACCGGCGGCTCCGTTTCACCGACGGCGGTCTGCTGGCCGCGACCGGCGTGCATCCCACCATGTGGGTACGGCTGTGGTTCGACAACGCGGGCAAGCCGCACCAGCGGGCCTACACCCTGGTCGATCCCGACGCCGAGGCCGGCACCTTCGGCCTGGAGTTCGCCCTGCACGAGGGCCGCGCCAGCGACTGGGCCAGGGCGGCGAAGCCGGGCGACACGATCGAGGCGACCGTCCAGGGCACCGGCTTCGAGCACCCGAGCCCCGCCCCCTCGCACGTCTTCGCCGTCGGCGACCCGGCCTCGCTCCCGGCCATCAACTCCCTCCTGGACGCCCTGGGCTCCGCACCGGCCACCGTCTGGTTCGAGGGCGGCGACGACGCGCTGCCGTTCCGCACCGACCCGGACCGGCACGAGCTGCGCACGGTGCCGCGGCGGGACTCCGGCGCTCACCTGGTCGACCGGGTGAAGTCGGACCTGCCCGGCCTGCTCGAGGGCACGGCCGACCCCTACGTCTGGATCGCCTGCGACACCGCGACGACCCGGACCCTCGCGGCGTACGTCCGCAAGGAGCTGGGGCTGCCCAAGCAGCGGGTGCACGCGCTCGGCTACTGGCGGGCGACCTGAGCAGCGGCCGGGCCCGCCCCGGGGGATGATCGGGGCATGGACGTCACCCTTCACCTCGCCCAGGATCCCGAGGCCGACGCGCTGCTCGGCCGCAGTCCGCTCGCCGCGCTGGTCGGCATGCTGCTGGACCAGCAGGTGCCCATGGAGTGGGCGTTCAAGGGCCCGGCGACGATCGCCCGGCGGCTCGGCACGGACGACCTGGACGCGCACGAGATCGCCGCGCACGAGCCGGAGGCCTTCGCCGCGCTCCTGTCCGAGAAGCCCGCGGTGCACCGCTACCCGGGCTCCATGGCCAAGCGGATCCAACAGCTGTGCCAGTACCTCGTCGAGCACTACGACGGTGACGCCGAGGCCGTCTGGAAGGACGTCGGCACCGGCAAGGAGCTGCTGAAGCGCCTCGCCGAACTGCCCGGCTTCGGCAAGCAGAAGGCCCAGATCTTCCTGGCCCTGCTGGGCAAGCAGCTCGGAGTGCGCCCCACGGGCTGGCGAGAGGCCGCGGGCTCCTACGGCGAGCCGGACTCCTTCCGCTCGGTCGCCGACATCACGGGCCCGGAATCCCTGGTCAAGGTCCGCGCGCACAAGCAGGAGATGAAGGCGGCGGCGAAGGCAGCGAAGGCAGCCGACAAGTAGACCCGCCCCGGACGACAAACCCGAGCGGCCGCTACCCGCCGACGGGGCGTCAGCCGCGTGGGCCGTTCTCATCGGGGGGCGCCCGCCACCTGACCCGTCCCCACCGACGAACGCACCCGCCACATGGCCCGTCCCCGGGCCTGCGGCACCCGGACTTGCGCGTCCGGCAGGCACTGCCCGTCCCACAGCAGGACGCCCAGATGCAGGGCCGGACCCGAGAAGGCGTAGCCGGAGGCGATCCGCAG
Organism: [Streptosporangium] indianense; assembly: GCF_021474405.1. Lineage (GTDB taxonomy): Bacteria > Actinomycetota > Actinomycetes > Streptomycetales > Streptomycetaceae > Streptomyces > Streptomyces indiaensis. The sequence goes on along the minus strand of NZ_JAKEIO010000076.1, from coordinate 23,497 downwards.
GGCCTCCCGGGGAAGGGCGGCGGCACGCCCGGACACCTCCGGGGCGGCGGCCGACGGCAGGGTCCCGCGGTCCGGCATGTTCACGCCCCTGTTCCGGTTTCATACCGCCTTGTGTGGTTTTTTTCAGCGCCGCACCTCGGCGCCATGGCTGCGCCCGGAAGGTCTTGACCGGTAGGCTTTCCGTGTGATCTTCAAGCGCATCGGAAACGGCCGGCCGTACCCCGACCACGGCCGGGAAAGCACCCGGCAGTGGGCGGACGTCGCGCCGCGCCCGGTCCGCCTCGATCAGCTCGTGACGACCAAGGGTCAGCTCGATCTGGAAACACTGCTCGCCGAGGACTCGACGTTCTACGGCGACCTCTTCGCGCACGTCGTGAAGTGGCAGGGCGACCTGTATCTGGAGGACGGACTGCACCGCGCGGTGCGGGCGGCACTCCAGCAGCGCCAGGTGCTCCACGCCCGCGTGCTCGAACTCGACTGATCCCCGGCGGCCGCGGGTTGACCCTTTCGGGTTCCGCCGGGCGACGTCGAATGATCATCTAGTAGGCATCGTCGCCCGGGCGCACTACGCTGCGCTCATGAGCATGCTGACTCCCCCCGGCATGGGCGGCAAGTACCGCATCACGGGCAACAAGTACCCCAAGATGCGCCGGCCCCGTCGGCGCGGCAGGCTCGTCGTCCTGACCGTCGCGTCCGTCGTCGTTCTCGGCGTGGGCGGCTGGGGCACGCTGCAGCTCATCGACGTCTTCACGGGCGGCGGCAGAAAGGCTTCGGCGGCCGGTGACGGGACGGACTGCGGCGTCACGGCCAAGGCGAGCCCCTCCCCCAGCGCCAAGCCCCTGCCGCAGCCGCGCACGATCACCGTCAACGTGCTCAACGCGACCACGCGCGGCGGCCTGGCGAAGAAGACCGCCGACGAGCTCAAGAAGCGCGGCTTCAAGATCGGCGACGTGGGCAACGCGACCAAGCAGTACGACAAGAAGGTCAAGGGCACCGGCCTGCTGCTCGGCCCCGCCGGCGCGCTCGACACCTCGCTGCCCGTGCTCGGCACCCAGCTCCCGGGCGCCGAGCGGCGTACCGAGGCGGCCCGCAAGGGCGCTGCCGTCGACCTCGTCATCGGGGACGGCTTCAAGGAGCTGGCGAAAAAGCCGGACGCCGACCGGGCACTGACCGAACTGGCCAGGCCCGAGCCGACGCCCAAGTCGAAGAAGGGGTGCTGAGGGGCCCGTCCGGCCTACTCGGCGGCCCCGTACATCCGGTCCCCCGCGTCCCCGAGGCCCGGCACGATGTAGCCGTGCTCGTTGAGCCGCTCGTCGACCGACGCGGTCACGACCGTCACCGGCGTGCCCGCCAGCTCCCGCTCCATGATCTCGACGCCCTCCGGGGCGGCCAGCAGCACCACGGCGGTCACGTCGTCGGCGCCGCGCCGGATCAGCTCCCGGATCGCAGCGACCAGCGTGCCGCCGGTGGCGAGCATCGGGTCGAGCACGTACACCTGACGCCCCGACAGGTCCTCCGGCATCCGCGTGGCGTACGTGGAGGCCTCCAGGGTCTCCTCGTTGCGGATCATGCCGAGGAAGCCCACCTCGGCGGTCGGCAGCAGCCGCACCATGCCGTCCAGCATGCCGAGCCCGGCCCGCAGGATCGGCACCACCAGCGGGCGCGGGTGGGAGAGCTTGACGCCCGTGGTCTGCGCGACCGGCGTCTGGATGTCGACCTGTTCGGTGCGCACGTCCCGCGTGGCCTCGTAGGCGAGCAGGGTGACCAGCTCGTCGGCGAGACGGCGGAAGGTCGCGGAGTCGGTGCGCTGGTCGCGCAGCGTGGTGAGCTTGTGGGCGACCAGAGGGTGGTCGACGACGTGGAGACGCATGTCCACCACAGTAACCGGGCGGGGTGCCCCGGCCCGCACGGCAAGCCCGCCGTACGGCCGTCACCCGGACGCTGGCGTCAAACCGTCCGTCCGGGGGAAGGTGGGAAGGACGGACTGGGGGTGGTGAACCTGATGCCCGACCGGAAATTCCGAGACGATCCGTTGCCGCGCACCTGGCCAGGGACGGGCCCGACGCCCGACCGGCCGGACGGGACCGACGAGTCCGACGCCGAGCGGCGCCGCCGTCGCGCCCGCTTCCTGCGCGATCTCGCCGAGGCCCGGGCGCTGCGCGACCGCGTCCAGCCGCGCCGCGCCAAAACGGCCCGGCTGCGGCACGCGATGCGCATGCGCACCTTCCGCTGGTAGGAAACGGGGGAGGAAACCTCCGGCAAAGATCACGAACCGCGCGGAGTTTGTCGCGGGTGACCGTGCGTGCAACAGGGCAAATCCGCGTACGATCCGCAGGTGGCAGCAACGAGCGTGCGGGCAGAACTGCCGGACACAGGGAGCCGAAGACGTCCCCTGAACGCCTTGTTTCTGCCACGATTCCGAGTGGGTGGGGCTCGGACGAGCACTCCCCGCCCGTAACCTCCGCCGGGGGGACCCCCAACCGGCACGCCTATGACCAGTGGGAGAGTCACGGTGTACTTCGCCGCACTGCTCGCGCGCACCGAAGACGGGTGGGAAGCGAGCGACACAGAGCTCGACGATGTGGAAACCCTGTCGGATCTCGCCGACCTGGCCCGTGAAGCCTCCCCCGACGAGGACACGGTGCTCGTGCTCATCGAGCAGGAGGACGCCTGGTTCGGCGTCGTCCGCGTGGACGGCGAGGAAGACCCTCGCATCTATGTGTCGGACGCCGCCGCCGCTGCCCGCAGCAGCTACGGCGAAATCCTGCTCACCGACGAGCTGCTCGGCCGGGATCCGGGCGACGACGGCTCCGCCGATCTCGACGCCCTCGACCTCGACGGCACCGAGGACGGTGAGTCCGACGAGGACGACGACGCCGAGGGCGGTGCCGGGGCCGCCGGCTCCGCCGAGTCCGTGCCGCACGGCCCGGTCGGCGACGCGCAGATCCTCGACGACCTCGGCGTCAGCGAGAAGGAGCTGCGGCTGATGTCGACGGACGCGGTCACTGAGATCGCCGAGTCCCTGGGCGCCTCGGAGACCCTGGAGACCGTCCGCTGACCGGTCGTACCGGCGCGGCCTCGGGAGTCCCGGATCCGGTCCGGGACCCCTGGCGGCCCGTGATGCGACGCGCCCTGGACGAGGCCGCCGAGGCCGTCCGGGGAGGGGACGTCCCCGTCGGCGCCGTCGTCCTGGCCCCGGACGGCACGACCGTGCTCGCGGCCGGGCACAACGAACGCGAGGCCGGCGGTGACCCGACGGCGCACGCGGAGCTCCTCGCGCTGCGGCGGGCCGCGGCCGCCCTCGGCACGTGGCGGCTTGCCGGCTGCACCCTCGTGGTCACGCTGGAGCCCTGCACGATGTGCGCGGGCGCGGTCCAGCAGTCCCGCGTCGACCGGCTCGTCTACGGCGCCCGCGACGAGAAGGCCGGCGCGGCCGGTTCCCTCTGGGACCTCGTCCGCGACCGGCGGCTCAACCACCGGCCCGAGGTGATCGAGGGCGTGCTCGCCGAGGAGTGCGCCGAGCTGCTCACGGCGTTCTTCCGCGGTCGCTGAATACCGATTTCAGAGCACGCGGCCCCTTGCTGTAAGGTCTCCCTCGGTAGCGTGTCCGAGCGGCCGAAGGAGCTCGCCTCGAAAGCGAGTGTGGCGCAAGTCACCGAGGGTTCAAATCCCTCCGCTACCGCTTCGGAAGGGCCCCGTCGTCAGGCGGGGCCCTTCGTGCGATCTGCCTCTTCGGGTGATCCGCCCTTCGTGCGATCATGTGCGCTGCATGGGACACCAGTGACAGGGGAGGCCGCGATGGCGGTGAACGCCAAGAAAGTCGCCGTCTACGCCGTCGCGGTCTTCGCGCTGTACGTGATCATCACGGACCCGGCCAAGGCCGCCGACTACGTGCAGATAGGCTTCCAGGGCATTTCGGACGCCGCCAAGGCCCTCGGCGACTTCGCCACGTGGGTCGCCAACGGAGGAAAGTGATGATCCGCCATCTGGTGCTCTTCAAGCTCAACGAGGGTGTCGAGCGCGACGACCCCCGCGTCGTGAAGGGCGTCGAGGCCTTCCGCGCGCTCGGCGACACCATCCCGGAGCTGCGCCACTGGGAGCTCGGCTGGAACGTCAGCGACCGTCCCATCGCGTACGACTTCGCCATCAACTCGGCCTGCGACGACGCGGACGCGCTGCGGCGGTACGTGGAGCACCCGGACCACCAGGCGGGGGTCGCACTGTGGCGGGAGTTCGCCACGTGGGTGATCGCGGACTACGAGTTCTGACACCGGCCGCCGCCGGCCGTCCCGGCCCCCTGTCGCTTCGACAGGGGGCTCTTCTGTTGCCCGGGGTGATTTGTGCGGCTTTCATCCCTCAACACGTAGTTATGGGGTGCTTGCACACAGTGCACATGTCTTGTGATGCTATGACCGCTTTTGATGGAAGAGTTGACGGATGAGTTGACGACGACGAGGTGGAGTTGACCGTGCTGGCCAGTACTGCACCTCAGGCACCGTCTGCTCAAGCGCCGGTTCCGCAGGCACCGGCTCCTCAAGCACCAGCTCCTCAAGCACCGGCTCCTCAGGCGCCGGCCCCTCAAGTGACCCCCGCCCAGGCCGCCTCCGCGGAAACCGCTCCGGCCGGGCCGCAGCGGAGCAGTCGCGGCGCCGACACCCGGGCCCTCACCCAGGTCCTCTTCGCGCAGCTCAAGGAGCTCCAGCCGGGCACGCCGGAGCACGACCGCGTACGCGGGGCGCTCATCGAGGCGAACCTCCCGCTCGTGCGCTACGCGGCCGCCCGGTTCCGCTCCCGCAACGAGCCGATGGAGGACGTCGTCCAGGTCGGCACGATCGGGCTCATCAACGCCATCGACCGCTTCGACCCGGACCGGGGCGTGCAGTTCCCGACGTTCGCGATGCCGACCGTCGTCGGCGAGATCAAGCGGTACTTCCGGGACAACGTCCGCACGGTGCACGTGCCGCGCCGGCTGCACGAGCTGTGGGTACAGGTCAACAGCGCGACGGAGGACCTGACGACCTCCTTCGGGCGCACCCCGACGACCGCGGAGATCGCCGAGCGGCTGCGCATCACCGAGGACGAGGTGCTGTCCTGCATCGAGGCCGGGCGGTCGTACCACGCGACCTCCCTGGAGGCCGCGCAGGAGGGCGACGGCCTGCCGGGGCTGCTGGACCGGCTCGGCTACGAGGACCCCGCGCTGGACGGCGTGGAGCACCGCGACCTGGTACGGCATCTGCTCGTCCAGCTGCCCGAGCGGGAGCAGCGGATCCTGCTGCTGCGGTACTACAGCAATCTCACGCAGTCCCAGATCTCCGCGGAGCTCGGTGTCTCGCAGATGCACGTGTCGCGGCTACTGGCGCGTAGCTTCCAGCGGTTGCGGTCTGCGAACCGCATCGACGCATAATCGCAAACACGGGCGAGAGGTCACCGTCGGGAGGGAATCGCTCATCAGGGCGGTTGCCGACAGTTGAGAGCCGAAAAGCCGTCAGACCCCTTGTTTGCAGGGCGTATTCGCGTCTCAGATGTCGACATGTCACTACAGCGTGTTGCCGACATGTGACATTCTGCGGGAAGCGCGTTTGCCGGAGCTTCGGCGCCGGTATTCAGGTGAAGGCTGCGTTCCTCAAGCGGGGGCGTTCGCCGCGACCGTCCCGCGACCCAAAGGGGGTGGCATGTCCGCAGAACAGGGCAGCTCGAAGGTGCTCACGCTCGCGGAGAGCGAGACAGCTCCCCATGCTCTCGACTCACTCGGCTCCATCGATGACGTGCCGGCCCTCGCGGCCGAGCCCGTTCCGGTCCTTCCGGCTGCGGGCGCCATCGACACCCGCACCCTGTCCCGCTCCCTGTTCCTGCGGCTGGCCGCGCTCGGCGAGGACAGCCCCGAGCGTGCCTACGTCCGTGACACGCTGATCGAGCTGAACCTGCCGCTGGTGCGGTACGCCGCCGCGCGGTTCCGGTCGCGGAACGAGCCGATGGAGGACATCGTCCAGGTCGGCACGATCGGGCTGATCAAGGCGATCGACCGGTTCGACTGCGAACGGGGCGTGGAGTTCCCGACGTTCGCGATGCCGACGGTGGTCGGGGAGATCAAGCGGTTCTTCCGGGACACGTCGTGGTCGGTGCGGGTGCCGCGGCGGCTGCAGGAGCTGCGGCTGGCGCTGACCAAGGCGAGTGACGAGCTGTCACAGAAGCTGGACCGGTCGCCTACGGTCACCGAACTGGCCGCCGTGCTCGGGGTGTCCGAGGAGGACGTCGTCGACGGGCTGGCGGTGGGGAACGCGTACACGGCGTCCTCGCTGGACTCGCCGGCGCCGGAGGACGACGGTGGCGAGGGGTCGCTGGCGGACCGGCTGGGGTACGAGGACACCGCGCTGGAGGGTGTGGAGTACCGGGAGTCCCTGAAGCCGCTGCTGGCGAAGCTGCCGCCGCGGGAGCGGCGGATCATCATGCTGCGGTTCTTCGCGAACATGACGCAGTCGCAGATCGGCGAGGAGGTCGGCATCTCGCAGATGCACGTCTCCCGGCTGCTGACGCGGACGCTGGCGCAGTTGCGGGAAGGGCTGATCTCGGACTGAGCGGTCCTGACGCAGGGCTGGGGCGCGGCCCGTCGGGCCGCGCCGTTTGCCTGTGGCTGGGCGTGCTTGCGCCGTGCGCCGGGTGGGGGGTCGGGACCGCGTCGGGGGTGTCCGTCCTCGGAACGGCGCGATGGACCCCCTTACCGACGGACCGGCGTTGACGCGCCAACCGCTGCGGGCGCAGCGGTATCCCGCTCCGCCGGGCGGCGGGCCCACCCCCGGCTGACCTGCAGTACGTCTTACGACAGCGCCAGCCACGCCACCGCCGCGACGATCGCCACGGCGACGACCACGCCGAGGATGACGCCGATGCGCGGGCCGCTGTTGGTGGATGCCGCCGCCTGACGGCCCTGCGGGGCCTCGTCGACGAACGCGCGGAACATCTGGGTGCTGCCGGCGGGGTCGTGATTGCCCTGCGGGGCCTGGTTGTTAGCCATGGCCCGAGACCCTAGCGAAAACGGCGGGGCTCCCCAAGTGGGGGTTGGGGTTCCGGTTGGGGCCGAGTGACCCCTACCGCCGAGCTCGCCACCAGCACGTTTACTCACGCAATACTTGCCTTTGCCAAGTTTTTATGCCGCACCGCCCGCTTTTATTTGCCTGCAGCAACTAACAGCTCATATGGTTGTCCTAAGCAACGAAAGCGGGAGGTGTCATGGCCGAAAAGGCGCAGTACGAAGAGCTGGTCCGCCAGTTCAGCGCCTTCGGTGCCGTGAAGCGGGAGCTCGGCCGGATCATGCCCGCCGAGTGCCCCGGCGGGTCGGCAGCCGTTCTGACGCTGCTGGGCCGCCACGGCGACATGCGCATGAGCAAGCTCGCCGAACTCCTGGCGGTGGACATGTCGGTCACCAGCCGCCACGTCGCGCACGTCGTGGACCGGGGCTGGATCGAACGCTCCCCCGACCCGGCGGACAAACGCTCACGCATCCTGCGCCTCACGCCCGCGGGCCACGCACAGCTCGACGAGCTGTCCCGGCGGACCACCGAAGTCCTCGCCGAGCGCCTGAGCGACTGGACCGACGAGGAGGTCGGCCGGCTCACGGACCTCATGACGCGGCTGCGGCAGAGCTTCGACTGCCGGCCCGGGACCCGGGCCGCGCCCGCCGCTTTCGACCAGACCACCCGTACACCCGCAAGCACGTAAGAAAAGGAAGCCCATGGCAACGACCACACCAGCCGGTGTGCGGGCTCATGCCAAGCACGGGGGAGGCTCCCACGGCTCCTCCGGCGACGGCGCTGCGATGACGCACCGGCAGATCATGGAGGCCCTCACCGGGCTGCTGCTCGGCATGTTCGTCGCGATCCTGTCGTCGACGATCGTCTCCAACGCCCTGCCCCGCATCATCGGCGACCTCGGCGGCGGCCAGAGCGCCTACACCTGGGTCGTCACCGCGTCCCTGCTGACGATGACCGCCTCCACCCCGCTGTGGGGCAAGCTCGCCGACCTGTTCTCCAAGAAGCTGCTGATCCAGCTCGCGCTGATCGTGTTCGTGCTGGGGTCGGCGGCGGCCGGCATGTCGCAGAACCCGGGCATGCTCATCACGTTCCGCGCCGTCCAGGGCATCGGCATGGGCGGTCTGTCCGCGCTGGCCCAGATCATCATGGCGGCGATGATCTCGCCACGTGAGCGCGGGCGTTACAACGGCTACCTCGGTGCCGTCTTCGCCACCGCCATGGTCGGCGGTCCGCTGGTCGGCGGTGTCATCACCGACACCGACTGGCTCGGCTGGCGCTGGTGCTTCTACGTCGGCGTGCCCTTCGCCGTGATCGCCCTGATCGTGCTGCAGAAGACCCTGCACCTGCCCGTCGTGAAGCGGAAGGTCAAGGTCGACTGGGCCGGCGCCTTCTTCATCACCGCGGCCGTCTGCCTGCTGCTCATCTGGGTGACCTTCGCCGGTGACAAGTACGACTGGATCTCCTGGCAGACCTACGCGATGGTCGGCGGGTCCGTGGTGCTGCTGGCGCTGTTCGTCCTCGTCGAGGCGAAGGCCAGCGAGCCGATCATCCCGCTGCGGCTGTTCCGCAACCGCACCATCACGCTGGCCTCCGTGGCCTCCCTGTTCGTCGGCGTCGCGATGTTCTCCGGCACCGTCTTCTTCAGCCAGTACTTCCAGCTGGCGCGGGACAAGTCCCCGACGATGTCCGGCGTCATGACGATCCCGATGATCGCGGGTCTCTTCGTCTCCTCCACCCTCTCCGGGCAGATCATCACCCGGACCGGCCGCTGGAAGGGCTGGCTGCTGGCCGGCGGTGTGCTGGTGACGGCCGGGCTCGGGCTGCTGGGCACGATCCGGTACGACACCGAGTACTGGCACATAGCGATCTTCATGGCGCTGATGGGCCTCGGCATCGGCATGATGATGCAGAACCTGGTGCTCTGCACGCAGAACCAGGTGGAGCCGGGCGACCTGGGCGCCGCCAGCTCCACGGTGACCTTCTTCCGGTCTCTGGGCGGTGCCGTGGGCGTCTCGGCGCTCGGCGCTGTCCTGGGCAACAAGATCACCGACTATGTCAAGGACGGCCTGGCCGACCTCGGCGCCAAGGGCGCGGCCCTCGGTCACGCCGGTACCGGCGGTGGCGGCATTCCCGACCTCGACGCGATGCCCGCGCCGATCCGCACCATCGTGGAGAGCGCCTACGGCCACGGTGTCGCGGACGTCTTCCTCTACTCGGCCCCGATGGCGCTGCTCGCCCTGCTGGTGTCGCTGTTCATCAAGGAGGTCCCGTTGAAGACGAAGGGCGGACTGGCGCAGGCCGCCGAGCCCGAGACCCCTGCCGTGGCTCCCGCCGAGGCGGTCGCCGTCGAGACGCCCGCCGCGCAGAAGGCCGCGCCGAGCTGGGCCGTGGCCGACACCGAGGCCGCCGACGGCACCGGACCCGAGGGCACGCAGCGGCTCGCCGCCGTCGCCACGGCGGAGCGTCCGCAGGAGACCTCCGGTGGTGTCCCCGGCGTCCCCGTCCGCGGTTTCGTCCGGGGGAACGAGTCCGCGCCCGTGCCGCAGGCCGCCGTCACGCTGATCTCGCTGGCCGGGCGCCAGCTGGGCCGGTCCGTGGCGCAGGCCGACGGCTCGTACGCGGTGGACGCCCCCGGCGCCGGCTCGTACGTCCTGATCGCCTCCGCCGACGGCTTCCAGCCGCAGGCCTCCACGGTCGTGGTGAACGGCGAGCCGGTCGACTACGACCTTCTGCTCAGCGGCACCAGCGGGCTGACCGGCCTGGTGCGTTCCGCCGAGGGCGGGCAGCCGGTCAGGGACGCCATGGTCATCGTGACGGATGTGCGCGGGGACCTGCTGGCCAACGGCACCACGGGTGAGCAGGGCGAGTTCTCCTTCGCCGAGCTGGTGCCGGGGCCGGTGACCGTCGCGGTGAACGCCGCCGGGTACCGGCCGCGCGCCCTGCCCGTCGAGGTGGGCGGCACCGGGGTCACCCGGGTCGAGATCGACCTGGACGCGGGCGCCCGTGTCCAGGGTGTCGTCCGCGCCCCGCACGGCCCGCTGGCCGACGCCCGGGTGACGCTGGTCGACCAGGCGGGCAACGTCGTCGGCTCGGCCACGACCGGGACGGACGGGGCGTACGCCTTCACCGACCTGGACGGCGGTGAGTACACCGTGATCGCCACGGGCTACCCGCCGGTGGCCACCGCCCTGACGGTCACGGGTGCCGGCACCGACGCCCACGACATCGAACTCGCCCACCCCGGCGAGTAGCCATGACCCCGGCCCGTGACAGGTGGGCGCGCTCTGAGCGGAGGTGCGCCCCCTGTCACGGGCCGGTTTCCTTCTGAGGAGCAGCAGAGATGGGACTGACGGCGAGGATCCGTACCCGCGACGGATGGGCCGTGTCGCACGCGGTCGTCACGGTGGCGGACATGACCGGCGCGCAGGTACTGCGGGCCGAGGCCGACGCGGAGGGCGCCGTGCGGGACGCGACGCCGATGGAGGCGGGGGCGTACACCGTCATCGTCACGGCTGTGGGCTACGCGCCCGCGGCCTCCAGCGTCATCGTCACCGCGAGGGGGCGGGCCGAGGTCGGCACGGTGACGCTGGCCCGGCAGGACGGCACCGAGCTGCCGCCGCCCGGACCGTGGACCGTCGACCCGGTGCACTCCAGCGTGGCCGCCGTGGCCCGGCACCTGGGCATCTCCAGCGTGCACGGCCGGTTCACGGAGTTCTCCGGGGCGATCGAGATCGCCCCGGACGACGTCACCAAGTCGCGGGTGGAGGCGGTGATCCTGGCCGCCTCGATCGACACCGGCAACGGTATGCGCGACGGGCACCTGAAGTCGCCGGACTTCCTGGACGTCGAGCGGTTCCCGGAGATCACCTTTCGGTCGACGGGGCTGACGGCGACCGGCTCCGACCGGTGGACCGTCCACGGCGAGCTGGGCATGCACGGGGTCGTACGGCCCGTGGACCTGGACCTGGCCCACCTCGGCACGGGTCCGGACCCGTGGGGCGGGACCCGGGCGGCGTTCCGCGCGACGACCGAACTGCACCGGCAGGACTTCGCGATGAACTACAACCAGGTGCTGCAGGCCGGCATCGCCGCCATCGGCACCACGCTGAAGGTGGAGCTGGACATCCAGGCCGTGCGGGGCGAGTCACTTCCGACGGCGTGAGTCCGGTGCGGACACCCGCGCCACCAACTGGCCGCACAGATCCCGGAGTTTGACGTTCCGGTCCTGCGAGGCCCGGCGCAGCCGCTCCAGCGCGATCCGCGCGTCGATCCGCTCCCGGGCCATCAGGATGCCGATCGCCTGGTCGATGACGCTGCGGGAGAGCAGCGCGGTGCGCACATCGGCCGCCGACTGGCGCCGGCGCTCGATGCGCAGCGCCACGTCGATGGCGTCCCCGGCCCGGGCCGCGAAGGCACGGGCCGCGTCCCGGCCCGGGTCCAGGGCATGCGCCCCCACCCCGTAGAAGTTGAGCGCGGCGCCCTTGTCGTTCTCGCTCTCCACGACGACGGGCACCGCCAGCACACAGCGCACGCCCACGCCCAGCGCGTACTCCCGGTACGCCGGCCAGCGGGACTCCTCGGCGAGGTCCGGGGCGTACTGCTCCTCGCCGGTGCCGGCCGCGTCGACACAGGGACCCGAGCCGTTCTCGTACTGGCGCAGGTCCAGGCCGCTGGGCATGCCGTCACTGCCGGCCAGGGTGAGCAGCCGAGCGGCGCGGCGCACGGTGATGCTGCACGCGTCGGCGCCGGGCACGTCCCGCACCGCCCGGTCGGTCAGATCCCGCAGCAGGGTGTCGAGACCGCTGCTGCGCACCATCGCCTGGTCCAGCGTCTCGGACGTCTCGGAGCTCATGACCGTACGGGTATCCCGTCACCACACGAACACGCCTCCGACATGATTCCCCCTCATTCAGGGGGTGTTGCCGCCCACGATCCGGCGGGCGAGGTCGCGCAGTTTCACGTTCTCCCGCTGGGAGGCCCGCACCAGGCTCTCGAAGGCCGCGGCCGCGTCGATGCCCTGGCGTTCCATGAGGATGCCGGTGGCCTGGCCGATCAGGTCCCGGGTGTGCATGGCCTCGGTGAGCTGCTCGCGCACGGTGGCGGAGTCCAGGGCGATGCTGACGTGCGCGCTGAACAGCCGGCCGACGCGCGTCGCCTCCTCGTCGAAGGCGCCCGGTTTGCGCGCGTACGCCGTGAGCACGGTCAGCCGGCGGCGGTCGGCGCGCAGCCGCAGGGACAGCGCCGAGCGCAGCCCCAGGTCCGCCAGCACGTCCCAGCCGTCGTCCCCCTCGCTGTCCGTTATCCGCGCGATGGGGTTGTTCCACAACTGCTCCCACAGCCCGTGCTGTTCGCGGCCGGAGTGCCGTGCCTCGGCGGAGCGCACGACGTCGTCGGTCCAGGCCAGCGTGCGGAGCTTGTTGCCGCGCTCGATCACGGAGATGCCGGCGTGATCGGCCCCCGGCATGAGGTGCACGGCCAGCCGGACCGCCGTGCGCAGCGCACTGTGCGGCGTGAGGGTTTCGTGCAGCTGCTGAGACGCCACCGTCAGCGCTTCGGCCAGCTCGACGCCAGCCGGAAAATGGGGCAAATCAGGAAACTCGGACGTAGCCACCACGAACCTCTTCGGCATGCACGGTCAACGACCGTGCGCAGGAGAGCTCCGCAGCACATTCCCGACTGCGAGCACAGGACGGACAGCACTCTAACTGCTCGGTTGCCTCCAAGTGACGTCCGGCCGACGCCGCCCCCGGGCGCTTCCACCAGCCACCCCTCGCATGGTGGAATGGCCCGACGGGTCAGGAAGCGGCCTTACCGGAATCAGGACGAACGTCTGCCAGGTGAGCCGTGACCTTCTTCACGAATCCCACAGAACCGCGCGACCTTCCCGGCCGCCTCCACCTCACCCTGCCCGCCGAGATCGACCACTGCAACGCCGCCGAGCTGCTGCCGCTCGTCCTGTCCGCGGCCCGGGCCCGGGGCGAGCGGCTGGACGTCCTCGTGCTGGACCTGACCGCGACCTCCTTCATGGACTCCCAGGGCATCCGCCTCATCAACGACGTACGGCGGCGGCTGCGCCCCGGCGCGACGCTGCGTCTGGCGGCCCGGCCCGAGGGGATCACGAGCCGGGTCCTGGAGCTGACCGGGATGCGCCGGGACGTGCCCGTGTACGACAACCTCCCCGAGGCCCTGGCGTCGTAGGCTGCGGCCCATGGCACCGAACATCGCGACGAACACCCGCGTCTCCCGGGACGAGTTGCTCGACTTCGTACGCCCCCGGCACCACGCGATCCTGCTGACCCGGCGGGCCGACGGCGCCCCGCAGGGCTCCCCGCTGACCTGCGGCGTCGACGACTCCGGCCGGATCGTCGTCTCCACCTACCCCGAGCGCGCCAAGACCCGCAACGCCAAGCGGGATCCCCGCGTGAGCCTGCTCGTGCTCAGCGACGACTGGAACGGCCCCTGGGTGCAGATCGACGGCACGGCGGAGGTCGTCGACGCCCCCGACTCCGTCGAACCGCTCGTGGAGTACTACCGGAACATCGCCGGTGAGCACCCCGACTGGGACGAGTACCGCGCGGCCATGCTCAAGCAGGGCAAGTCGATCATCCGGATCACGCCGGAGCGGTGGGGTCCGGTGGCGACCGGGGGGTTCCCGGCGCGCCTGGTGGAAGGGGACTAGTCCGAGGAAGCGCCGCGCTCGCGGGGACTAGTCCGAGGAAGCGCCGCGCTCGCGGGGACTAGTCCGAGGAAGCGCCGCACTCGCGGGGACTAGTCCGAGGGAGTGCCGCGCTCGCGCGCGACCATCGCCTCGATGCCCGCGATCAGCAGCTCCAGCGCGAACTCGAAGTCGCGCTCCAGCATCTCGGCGACCGTGTCGCCGCCGCGCGCCTCCATGATCTCCCGGGACTCCCGCAGGACATCGGCCGCCTGCGGAGCCGCGGTCACGGTGTCGAGGGCCTGCTGGAAGTACTCGTCCACGCTCATCCCGCCGGCCGCGGCCCGGGAGGCGAGGTGCCCCTCCAGGGTGCCGTAGCCGTAGACGAACTGGAAGACGGCCGAGATCGTGCTGGTCATGCGCTTCGCGGGCAGCCCCGTCCTGCGCACGACGCGCTGGACCACCCGGGAGAACGCCAGGCTGTTGGGGCCGATGTTGAGGAAGACGCCGACCAGCGCGGACACCCAGGGGTGCCGCACCAGCAGCGTCCGGTACTCCCGGGCCAGCGCCCGCACCTGGTCCCGCCAGTCCTCCCCGCCGTCCGGGTCGGGCAGCCGCATCCCGCCCATGACCTCGTCCAGGGCGAGTTCGAGCAGATCGTCCTTGGTGTCGACGTACCAGTAGACGGACATCGCGGTGACGTTCAGCTCACCGGCCAGCCGCCGCATGGAGAACTTGGCCAGCCCATCGGCGTCCAGCAGCCGCACGGTGGCCCCGGTGATGCGCGCCCGGTCCAGCCCCGACGGCTGCCCGCCCCCGCGCCGCCGGTGCACCTTGCCTTCCAGCCAGACACTGGACCGCGGCTGACCCTCCCGGGCGGCTTTCGCCATGGCGCACCTTCCTCGACCTCTTGCTGCCGATCATGCTAGGCGCCCTCAGGGGCGCGGGGAACTGCGCGACCAGCCACAACGGGTCCGCAGCCGCCCGACCACCCCGGCCCCGCGGCCCCCTAGGCGGACTCTGCCCGCTCGACCCGCCGCAGCAACGCGGCCGCGACCAACCCGCCCGCCAGCACGGCGACCGCCCCGACCAACTGACTCGTCTCCAGGCCGGAGGCGAACGCGTCGGAGATCCGGGCCTTCTCCGCGGCCGAGTCGGCGGAGGCCAGCGCCGCCGGCAACGACGCCGCCGACACGGCGACCAGAGACGCGAAGCGCGAGTTGAGCACCGCGCCGAGCACGGCGACACCCAGCCCGTTGCCGAACTCGGCGAGGGTTCCGTTGATCCCCGCTCCCACCCCCGCCTTCTCCGGCGGGATCGCCCCCATGATCGCGTTGGCCATGGCCGGCATGGACAGCGCCACCCCCGCCCCCATCACGACCAGCCCGAGCAGCATCCCGCCGTACCCGTGCCCGCCGAGCAGCGCGATCGCCGCGAGCCCCGCGGACACCAGGGTCATGCCGAGCGCGATGGCCGCCGGCGTCCCGGCCTTCAGCACCAGCTTGGCCCCGACGCCCGTGAAGTTGAGCGCGACGACGGTCAACGCCAGCGGCGCCGTCCGCAGCCCGGCGTCCAGCGGCTCGTAACCGAGGACGAACTGCAGGTGCTGCGTGAGCAGGAACAGCGACCCCGTCATACCGAACGCCACGAGGATCGCGCCCGCGACCGCGCCCACGAACTTCTGGTTGCGGAAGAAGTGCATGTCGAGCATCGGGTGCTCGGTGCGCAGCTCCCACGTCACGAAGAGGCCGAGGACGACCACGCCGATCAGCGCGGAGACCAGCACCTGCGCGGAGGTCCAGCCGTGCTCGGGGCCGGTGATGATCGCGTACACCACGGCCGTCATGCCGATGGTCGACAGCACCGCGCCGACCAGGTCGGGCAGGTCACCGGCCTTGTGCTTCGACTCCGGCACCAGCGCGGCGACCGCGACCAGGCCGAGCACCGCGACCGGGATGTTGATGAGGAAGATCGCGCCCCACCAGAAGTGGCTCAGCATCACACCGCCGATCAGCGGCCCGGCGGCGAATCCGAGCGAACTGACCGTCGACCACAGCGCGATGGCCTTCACCCGCTCCTGGTCGTCGAAGATCTGCACGACGACGGCCAGGGTCGTGGTCATCAGCAGCGCGCCGCCGACGCCCATGCCCGCACGGGCCGCGATGAGTTGGCCGGGGCTCTGGGACAGCCCCGCCGCGAGCGATCCCACGCCGAAGATCGCGAGTCCGGACATCAGCATCAGCTTGCGGCCGTAGCGGTCGGCGGAGTTGCCCGCGGTCAGGAGCAGACCGGACTGCACCAGGGAGTAGGCGTTCATCATCCACTGGACGTCGGCGGTCGAGGCGTCCATCTCGCGGGTGAGCGAGGGGATGGCCACGTTCAGGATCGTGTTGTCGAGCAGCACGGTGAGCTGCGCGAGGCAGATGACACCGAGGATCAGCCAGCGCTGTGGGTGACCACCCGGCGTGGGGGCCGACGGTGTCTTTTCCGAGGGGGCCTTTTCCTGGGGGGACGTCGTCATGCTGTACACCGTAGAACAGTCCCTATACGGCGTACAACGGAGTTTTGGTGGGGACGGCGAAGGGCGGTGACTTTCGGCCACCGCCCTTCGAGTCCCTCGGGGAGGAGTCAGTTGCTCGCCTTCTGCGTGAGGTCGTAGAAGGTGCTCGAACCGACCGTGACCTTCTTGAAGTTGGCCTCCACCCAGGACGTGATCCGGGACGACGTGCCGTCGCTGCCGCCGCCCATGCCACCGGCCACGCCGCCCGAGGCGATGAAGTAGTGGATCTCGCCGTCCGCCACGTACTGCTGGAACTGGGCGAGGGTCGGGGACGGGTCGGTGCCGTTGAAGCCGCCGACGGCCATCACCGGGGCGCCGGTGGACAGCTGGTAACTCGCCGCGTTCTGGGCGCCGATGGCCGCGGCGGCCCACGTGTACCGGTCGGCGTCGGTCTCCAGCAGCTTCTTGGCCTCCGCGCTGACGCCGGCGCCGCCGAGCAGCCCGCCGACGCCGCCACCGCCGCCGCCCATCCCGCCCGCACGGCCCATGCCGTCGCCGTTCTGCTGATTCCGGCTCTGGCCTTGCTGGTTCTGGCCGCCCGGGAAGCCGCCGCCGGGGAAGCCGTTGCCCGGCCCCTGCTGGTTCTGGCCCTGCTGGTTCTGGCCGCCGCCCGGGAAGCCGCCCCCGCCGGGGCCGCCACCGCCCGGGCCGCCGCGGCCGCCCGCGACCGCCGGGCCCGCCGTGACGATCGAGCCGGTGTGCCCCTCGTTCACGGTGGTGAGGGTGTACGCCGCCGGACCGGCCAGCGCTGCGACGAGGCCCAGCCCGGCCGCCCCCAGCGCCAGTCGGCGTCCCAGCCGGCCGGCGAAGAGCAGGCCGAGGGCCGCCGTCAGACCGCCGACCAGGACGAGCCACTTCAGCCAGGGCAGGTAGTCGGAGGAGCGGTTGAGCAGGACGTACCCCCAGGCGGCGGTCGCCGTCATCGCGGCGGCCAGGGTCAGCGAGGCCCACGCCCGGTCGCGCCTCTCCCACAGCAGCGCCGCGCCCATGCCGACCAGCGGCGCGACGTAGGGCGCGAGGGCCACCGTGTAGTACTCGTGGAAGATGCCCTGCATGTAGCTGAAGACCAGCACCGTGATGAGCAGCGCGCCGCCCCAGACGAGGAAGGAAGCGCGGGTCACCGAGGTGCGCCCGGCCCTGCGGGTGGCCACCAGCCCCGCGACGAGCAGGATCAGCGCGGCCGGGATCAGCCAGGAGATCTGGCCGCCGACGGAGGAGCTGAACAGCCGGTCCCAGCCGGTCTCGCCCCAGGCACCGCCCCGGTTGCCGCCTCCGCCGCCGCCTCCGACGCTGCCGGTCTCGTCGCCGTTGAGGCGCCCCAGGCCGTTGTAGCCGAAGGTCAGTTCCAGGAAGCTGTTGTTCTGCGAGCCGCCGATGTACGGGCGGGAGGACGCGGGCCGGAGTTCGACGATCGCGACCCACCAGCCGCCGGAGACGACGATCGCGCCGAGAGCCGCGGCGAGCTGTCCGATCCGCTTCCGCACCGTCACCGGGGCGCAGACGCCGTACACGAGGGCGAGCGGCGGCAGGATCAGGAAGGCCTGGAGGGTCTTGGCGAGGAAGGCGAAGCCGACCACCGCACCGGCCCACAGCAGCCACTTCGTCCGGCCGTCCTCCAGAGCGCGGATGACGAACCAGCAGGCCGTCGCCATCAGCAGTGCCAGCAGCGCGTCGGGGTTGTTGAAGCGGAACATCAGCGCCGCGACGGGGGTGAGCGCGAGCACGGCGCCCGCGATCAGACCGGCCGCGGGGCTGAACCGGCGGCGCACGGCCGCGTACACGACGGCCACCGTGCCGACGCCCATGAGGACCTCGGGCGCGAGGATCGCCCAGGAACCGAGGCCGAAGAGCCGCACGGACAGGGCCATCGGCCACAGGGCGGCCGGGGGCTTGTCGACGGTGATGGCGTTGGCAGCGTCGAGCGAGCCGAAGAAGAACGCCTTCCAGGACTGGCTGCCGGCCTGCACGGCGGCGGAGTAGAAGGAGTTGGCGTAGCCGGAGGCGCTCAGGTTCCAGAAGTAGAGCACGGCCGTCGCCAGCAGCAGGGCGAGGAAGGCCGGTCGGGCCCACCGGGGGTCCTCCGGACGGCCGCGCCACAGCCGCTGCGGGAAGGGCGGCCGGGGAGCGCCGGCGTGCGATGCCGGTGCGGGTTCCGGGGGCCCTGTCCGGTGCCCGGGGCTCGTGGCTCTGCCGGTGGTCTGCCGGTCGAAGTGGACGGTCATCGCGAGTCCCTCGCATCGGTGTCGTGCGGGTGCACCGGCAGCGACTGCACGGTGGTGTCCCGCCAGGGCTCCGCGGCTTCACCGGCGCGGAAGGGGGCGGTGTCGTACGGGGTGCCACGCGGCGCTTCGTACGGGGCGGCCCGCGGCGCTTCGTACGGGGCGGCCCGCGGCGCTTCGTACGGGGCGACCGCATCGTGCTGGGCGGCACACTTCGCGTCGTACGGGGCGGCCCGCGGCGGGTCGTCGTCGCGCCGGTCCGGGAACACCCACGCCCGGAAGAGCAGGAAGCGCAGGACGGTCGCCGCGAGGTTGGCCGCGATGAGGACGGCCAGTTCGGTGGAGTGCGCGGGTTCGGAGGCCGCCGCGTTCAGCGCCGCCAGCGAGCCGCTGGTCAGTGCGAGTCCGATGCCGAGGACGACCAGGCCCTGCGCCTGGTGCCGTACGGCCCCGCCGCGCCCGCGCACCCCGAAGGTGAGCCGCCGGTTGGCCGCGGTGTTGGCGACCGCCGAGACCAGCAGGGCGAGGGCGTTGGCGAACTGGGAGCCGGTGAAGGCCCGGAAGCCGCTGTAGAGCAGCAGGTAGAAGAGGGTGGACAGGGCGCCGACCACGCAGAACCCGACGAGCTGGCGGGCCAGTCCCTTCGGCACGTCCTCGAGGTCACGGTCGCGCGGGTCGTCGCCGAAGGGCCGGGCGAGCCGGTCCAGCGGCAGCGAGCCGGTGGCCAGGGCCCTGCCGACCCGCCACACGCCCTTGAGGTCGTCGGTCGCGGTGCGGACGATGTGCACGGTCGAGTCGGGGTCGTCGACCCAGTCGACCGGCACCTCGTGGATCCTCAGACCCGCGCGCTCGGCGAGCACCAGCATCTCGGTGTCGAAGAACCAGCCGGTGTCCTCGACGAGCGGCAGCAGCACCTGGGCCACGTCCCGGCGGATCGCCTTGAAACCGCACTGGGCGTCCGAGAACCGCGCCTGCAACGAGCCGCGCAGGATGAGGTTGTAGGCCCGGCTGATGAACTCCCGCTTGGGTCCGCGCACCACGCGTGAACTGCGCGCCAGCCGGGAGCCGATGGCGAGGTCCGAGTGGCCGGAGATCAGCGGCGCCACCAGCGGCAGGAGGGCGTTGAGGTCGGTGGACAGGTCCACGTCCATGTAGGCGAGGACCGGGGCGTCCGAGGCCGACCAGACGGCCCGCAGAGCCCGGCCGCGCCCCTTCTGCTCCAGCCGGAGGGTGGTGACCTCGGGTATCTGCGCGGCCAGTTGCCGCGCAACCTGCGGGGTGGTGTCCGTGGAAGCGTTGTCCGCGATCGTGATGCGGAAGGCGTACGGGAACGTCCGGTCGAGGTGCCCGTGCAGTCTGCGGACGCACGGCCGGAGGTCCTTCTCCTCGTTGTGGACGGGGATCACTACGTCCAGGACAGGCGTACCGGCTGGTGCGGCCGGGAGGTGCTCCCGCGCCGGCAGGGTGCCGGGAGAAGAGTCGGTTCGCATGGGACCGACTCTCGTCAGACGCCCTGTTGTGCCCGTGTGGTGAGGCTGTGGCGTGCCTGTGAGTGCGGCTGCCGGTTCGTTTCCTGCCGCGGCGGGGGCGCGGGGGCGGGCAGGTGCACGGTGAACACGGTCCGCCCGGGCGCGCTGTCGACGGTCACGGCACCACCGTGCGCGCTCGCCACGGCCTGCACGATGGCGAGGCCCAGGCCGGTGGAGCCGTTGGCGCGGGAGCGGGCCGAGTCACCGCGGGCGAACCGCTCGAAGACGTGCGGGAGCAACTCGGCGGGAATACCCGGGCCGTTGTCCTCGACGTCGACGCACAGCCAGTGGCCCCGCCGCTGGACGCGGGCGGTGACGGTGGTGCCGGGGGGTGTGTGGGTGCGCGCGTTGCCCAGCAGGTTGACCAGGACCTGCTGGAGCCGGGCCGCGTCGGCCGACACCGGCGCCGGTTCGTCGGGCAGATCGAGCCGCCAGTTGTGGCCCTGGCCGGCCGCACGGGCATCGCTGATGGTGTCCACCACGAGCGGCAGAAGGTCGGTCTGCTCGAACTGCAGCGGCCGTCCGGCGTCGAGCCGGGCGAGCAGCAGCAGATCCTCGACGAGGAGGGTCATACGGCCGGCCTCGGACTCGATCCTGCCGAGGGCGTGCCGGGTGTCGGGGCCGACGTCCTCCATGCCGCGTCTGGTCAGTTCGGCGTATCCGCGGATGGAGGCGAGCGGGGTGCGCAGCTCGTGACTGGCGTCGGCCACGAACTGCCGGACCCGTGTCTCGCTCTGCTGGCGCGCGTGCAGGGCGCTGTGGACGTGGTCGAGCATCCGGTTGAGCGCGGCTCCGACCTGTCCGACCTCGGTGTGCGGGTCGGTCTCGGAGTCGGGCACGCGCTCGTTGAGGGCCACCTCACCGGTGTGCAGGGGCAGTTCGGAGACCCGGGTGGCGGTGGCGGCGACTCGGCGGAGCGGGCGGGTGGCCACGCCGATGAGGACCGAACCGGCGATGGCGGCGGCGACCAGGCCGGCCCCGGTGACGCTCACCTCGACGAGGACGAGGGTGCTGATGGTGGTCGTGACGGACTCGGTGGGCAGGGCCATGTAATAGCTGCCGCCGTCGAGTCCGTCGACGTACTGCACGCGGTACTCGCCGAGGCCGGGGAGATCGACGGTGTGCAGGCCCGTGGTCGGCACGCGGGCGAGGGCGGCCTTCTGCTCGCCGGTGAGGTCCACGGGCGTGTTGCTCTGGTAGGGGCCGTTGTCCTCGGGGTCGGCGAAGGCCCCTCCGGTGATGTTGCCGTCGGGGCCGACCACGGCGGCGACGGTCTTGGGCCGCGCCGGCCCGCTGATGAAACCGGTGATCCTGTCCTTCGCGTCGATGCCCTTCCCGCCGGGTTTCACGGGTCCCGACAGTCGCTTGCCGGAGTCGTCGACCTGCGCGTCCAGTTGCTCGTACAGGTGCGAGCGCAGCGCCAGGGTCGTCACCGTCCCGATCACCGCGCACACCACGGCGATCAGCACGACGGACGCGACGACGAGCCGCGTCCGCAGGGTGCGCGGCCTGCCGGCTCGTGGCCCGCCCGCCCGCTGCCACGTGTGCAGCCGCCGCCGTCCGCTCACGACGCCGCGGGCTTGATCAGATATCCGGCACCACGCCGAGTGTGGATCATCGGCTCCCGCCCGACGTCGATCTTCCGCCGCAGGTAGGAGATGTAGAGCTCGACGACGTTGGCCTGGCCGCCGAAGTCGTACGACCACACGCGGTCGAGGATCTGCGCCTTGCTGAGCACGCGCCGCGGGTTGCGCATCAGGAATCGCAGCAGCTCGAACTCGGTCGCGGTGAGATGGATGTCGTCCCCGGCCCGGGTCACCTCGTGGCTGTCCTCGTCGAGGGTGAGGTCACCGACGACCAGCAGGGATTCCGAGCGCCGGTCGGCGGCGCCGGAGCGGCGTATCAGCCCGCGCAGCCGGGCGACGACCTCCTCCAGGCTGAACGGCTTGGTGACGTAGTCGTCCCCGCCCGCCGTCAGCCCCGCGATCCGGTCCTCGACGGCGTCCTTGGCGGTCAGGAACAGCACCGGCACGTCCGGCAGTTCCCGGCGCAGCCGCCCGAGGACGGCCAGCCCGTCCATGTCGGGCAGCATCATGTCGAGAACGACGGCGTCGGGCCGGAAGTCGCGGGCGGTCCGGATCGCGCCCGTGCCGTCACCGGCACTGCGGATCTGCCATCCCTCGTAGCGCAGGGCCATGGACAGCAGCTCCGTGATCGACAGCTCGTCGTCCACCACCAGCACGCGGACGGGACTCCCGTCCGGCCTGAGCAGTTCGGTGCGCCCCTGGGGCGAGGTCGTGGTCATGGGAACACGATGTCGGGCACCTCTGAGAGCGCGCTTTCGGCAACCTGTGTTTTCCCTGAGAAACGCACAGGTGCTTCTCAGGGGACACCTGGGGGCGACAGGGGTCAGAACAAGCCGTCCTGCACGCCGGGGGCTTGGGCTTCCCCGTGCCGCCTCACCGGAACGGTCAGTTCGTCTCCCGTGGCGGGCACGAGCCCCCATCCGGGCATCAGCCGCGTGTCGAGCACCACGACCCCGCCTCCGGTGGCCAGGTGCAGATCGGGTCCGGCGGCCGCGACCAGCTCCCCGCCGACCGCGCCCCCGGCGACGAGCTCGCTCACGTCCCCGACGGCGACGGGCACACCGGCGAGCCCGAACACCCCGACGTGGTCGACGACCCGCAGCGGCTCCCGCACGAGCGACTCCGGCCACGCGGGGAGCGCGACCGCCCGCTCGTACAGCGCGGCGACCTCACGGGCCCGGTCGGCGGCG
This sequence comes from [Streptosporangium] indianense, assembly GCF_021474405.1. Taxonomy (GTDB): domain Bacteria; phylum Actinomycetota; class Actinomycetes; order Streptomycetales; family Streptomycetaceae; genus Streptomyces; species Streptomyces indiaensis. The sequence goes on along the minus strand of NZ_JAKEIO010000076.1, from coordinate 730 downwards.
TCCCCGGGCAGCGCGGCCCGCACGGCCCGCTTCTCGGCGTACGGAATCCGGTCGGGCACCCGCAGGGCGGCCCTGAGCAGTTCCTCCGTACGCCGCGCGGCCATGAGCGGACCGACGCCGAGCCAGGTGAAACAGACGGCCCCCTGCTCGAGCAGCCGGGCGCTGCCCCGCTCCCGCGCGGTGATCCCCACCTTGACCATGCCGGGTCCGAACCACGCCAGATACACGTGATACGGCCGTGGATCGTCGGCGAAGGTGTCCGCCGCCACCGAGTGCGCACGGTCCAGCCGCGCACACTCCTCGCACCGCGCCCCCGTACCGCGCCCCGGCACGGCGGCACCCAGCGGACACGCGTGCCCCCGGGCTCCCACGCAGCCGCGCACGCCGCCCTCGGCCACCCCGAAGGCCACCCGCTTCCCCCAGGTCAGCGCGCTGCGCCGCCCGCCGTCCCACACCAGCACGGGACCGTCCGCCGACCATCGCAGCCCCGAGCATCTCCATGCCTGTGCCATCTCTGCCGAGGGTAGGGGGGACCACTGACAGCGGGCGGACCGGCGGGGGGTCCCGCGCGGTGGGGGCCGGGGCGGACGTGGGACAGCCCGGCCCCCCGCCGGGCGGCCGCGGCTCCCCGCCACGCCCGCCGGGTCGACGCGGGGCCCAGCGAGGCGGGCGCCGGCGGCCCGCCCGGCCACCAGGGGTACGGCTGCCGCGCACAGGCCCGCCACGGCAC
>NZ_JAKEIO010000075.1 GCF_021474405.1 [Streptosporangium] indianense | reverse complement strand
CAACAGGTGTCGTCGGCAGCGTTCAGATGTGTATAAGAGACAGGGGCCCTCCTGCGCAACGCCGCCGACCTCGGCTTCCACCCCGAGCCCGGCCCCGTGAGCGAAGCGGAAGCGCTGCTCGCCGTACTCGGCGACCATCCCCGCGTCCTCGCCGCCACCGCCACGCAGCACACCCCCGACCGCCTGGCCCGGCACCTCGTCACCGTCGCCGATGCCGCGATGCCCCTGCTGCCCGCCGTGCTGCCCCGCGGTGCGGAGAAACCCTCGGCCGCCCACCGTGCCCGGCTCGCGCTCGCCGAAGCCGCCGGGACGGTGCTGGCCGGCGGCCTGTCCCTGCTCGGCATCGACGCACCCGACCACCTCTGAGAGACACGAACAGACCATGAGCCGATCCGCACACCCCGCCGGGCCCCGTCACGCCGATGTCCTCCCCGAGGGCCACTACTCCGCCCCGCCCGCCGACCTCAACGCGCTGGACCCCAAAGTGTGGGCCCAGACCGTGGCGCGTGACGACGACGGGGTCGTGACCGTCGGCGGCATTCCCGTCACGCGGCTCGCCGAGGAGTTCGGCACCCCCGCCTACGTCCTGGACGAGGCCGATTTCCGGGCCCGCGCGCGTGCCTGGCGCACCGCCTTCGGGACCGACGCGGACGTCTTCTACGCAGGCAAGGCGTTCCTGTCCCGTGCCGTCGTGCGCTGGCTCCACGAGGAGGGGCTGAACGTCGACGTCTGCTCCGGCGGCGAGCTGGCCACCGCCCTCTCCGCCGGCATGCCCGCCGACCGCATCGCCTTCCACGGCAACAACAAGTCCGTCGACGAGATCACCCGGGCCGTCGAGGCCGGTGTGGGGCACATCGTGCTCGACTCCTTCCAGGAGATCGTGCGCGTCGCCCACATCGCGCAGGGCCTGGGGAAGCGGCAGAAGGTGCTCATCCGTATCACCGTCGGCGTCGAGGCCCACACCCACGAGTTCATCGCCACGGCCCACGAGGACCAGAAGTTCGGCATCCCGCTGGCCGGCGGGCAGGCCGCCGAGGCCGTACGGCGTGCGCTGCAGCTCGACGGTCTGGAGCTGGTCGGCATCCACAGCCACATCGGGTCGCAGATCTTCGACATGTCCGGGTTCGAGGTGGCCGCCCACCGGGTGGTCGGGCTGCTGAAGGACATCCGCGACGAGCACGGTGTCGAGCTGCCCGAGATCGACCTGGGCGGCGGGCTCGGAATCGCGTACACCAGCGACGACGACCCGCGCGAGCCGCACGAGATCGCCAAGGCGCTGACCGAGATCGTCACCCGCGAGTGCGAGGCCGCCAAGCTGAGCACGCCCCGTATCTCCGTCGAGCCGGGGCGGGCCATCGTCGGACCGACCGCGTTCACGCTCTACGAGGTCGGCACCACCAAGCCCCTCGACGGGCTGCGGACCTACGTCTCCGTCGACGGCGGCATGTCGGACAACATCCGCACCGCGCTGTACGACGCCGAGTACAGCGTCGCGCTGGTCTCCCGCACCTCCGACGCGGAGCCGATGCTCGCCCGGGTCGTCGGCAAGCACTGCGAGAGCGGGGACATCGTGGTCAAGGACGCGTTCCTGCCGTCCGACCTGGCACCGGGTGACCTCGTCGCCGTACCGGCCACCGGCGCCTACTGCCGTTCCATGGCCAGCAACTACAACCACGTGCTGCGCCCGCCGGTCGTCGCCGTCGAGGGCGGCGAGGCCCGGGTGATCGTCCGCCGTGAGACCGAGGAGGACCTGCTGCGTCTGGACGTGGGCTGAGAGGCAGAGGCCGAAAATAGCGGGCGGCGGAAGATCTCCTGTCGTCCGCCCCGATGAAAATGAAATAGACATCTCACGATCCGGACCGGGGGCAGAAACTCCCGTCCGGTGAGTGAGACTGGTTCCACCGTAGACGGTAAAGAGGAAACGAGGTCGGATGATGCGTACGCGTCCGCTGAAGGTGGCGCTGCTGGGCTGTGGAGTGGTCGGCTCAGAGGTGGCGCGCATCATGACGACGCACGCCGACGACCTCACGGCCCGCATCGGGGCCCCGGTGGAACTCGCGGGCGTGGCCGTACGGCGGCCCGACCGGGTGCGTGAGGGCATCGCCCCCGAGCTGATCACCACCGACGCCACCGCCCTGGTCAAACGCGGCGACATCGACGTCGTGGTCGAGGTCATCGGCGGCATCGAGCCCGCCCGGTCCCTCATCACCACCGCCTTCGAGCACGGCGCCTCCGTCGTCTCCGCGAACAAGGCACTGCTCGCCCAGGACGGCGCGGCCCTGCACGCGGCCGCCGAGCAGCACGGCAAGGACCTCTACTACGAGGCCGCCGTCGCCGGTGCCATCCCGCTGGTCCGGCCGCTGCGCGAGTCCCTCGCCGGCGACAAGATCAACCGGGTGATGGGCATCGTCAACGGCACCACCAACTTCATCCTCGACAAGATGGACTCGACCGGCGCCGGCTACCAGGAGGCCCTCGACGAGGCCACCGCCCTGGGGTACGCCGAGGCCGACCCGACCGCCGACGTCGAGGGCTTCGACGCCGCCGCCAAGGCCGCGATCCTCGCCGGCATCGCCTTCCACACGCGCGTGCGCCTCGACGACGTCTACCGCGAGGGCATGACCGAGGTGACCGCGGCCGACTTCGCCTCCGCGAAGGAGATGGGCTGCACCATCAAGCTGCTGGCCATCTGCGAGCGGGCCGAGGACGGCGCGTCCGTCACCGCGCGCGTGCACCCCGCGATGATCCCGCTGAGCCACCCGCTGGCCTCCGTCCGAGGCGCCTACAACGCCGTCTTCGTCGAGTCCGACGCCGCCGGCCAGCTCATGTTCTACGGCCCCGGAGCGGGCGGTTCCCCGACCGCCTCGGCCGTCCTCGGCGACCTCGTCGCCGTCTGCCGCAACCGGATCGGCGGCGCGACCGGACCGGGCGAGTCCGCCTACGCCGCGCTGCCGGTGTCCCCGATGGGCGACGTCGTCACGCGGTACCACATCAGCCTCGACGTAGCTGACAAACCGGGTGTTCTCGCCCAGGTCGCGACCGTCTTCGCCGAGCACGGAGTCTCGATCGATACGGTTCGCCAGTCGGGGAAGGACGGCGAGGCCTCCCTCGTCGTCGTCACGCACCGTGCGTCCGACGCGGCCCTCACCGGGACCGTCGAGGCGTTGCGCAAGCTCGACACCGTGCGTGGTGTCGCCAGCATCATGCGGGTTGAAGGAGAGTAACCAGCAATGACCCACCAGTGGCGCGGAATCATCGAGGAGTACCGGGACAGGCTGCCGGTATCCGACAGCACGCCGGTCGTGACGCTCCGTGAGGGCGGCACGCCCCTCGTCCCCGCGCAGGTGCTCTCCGAGCGCACGGGCTGCGAGGTCCACCTCAAGGTGGAGGGCGCGAACCCCACCGGTTCCTTCAAGGACCGCGGCATGACCATGGCCATCACCCGGGCCAAGGAGGAGGGGGCGAAGGCGGTCATCTGCGCCTCCACCGGCAACACGTCGGCCTCCGCCGCCGCGTACGCCGTGCGGGCCGGCATGGTCTGTGCCGTGCTCGTGCCGCAGGGCAAGATCGCCCTCGGTAAGATGGGCCAGGCCCTCGTGCACGGCGCGAAGATCCTCCAGGTCGACGGCAACTTCGACGACTGCCTGACGCTCGCCCGCGGCCTGAGCGACAACTACCCCGTCTCGCTGGTCAATTCGGTCAACCCGGTACGTATCGAGGGTCAGAAGACGGCCGCCTTCGAGATCGTGGACATGCTCGGCGACGCGCCCGACATCCACGTCCTGCCCGTCGGCAACGCGGGCAACATCACGGCCTATTGGAAGGGCTACACGGAGTACGCCGCGGACGGCGTGGCGACCCGGAAGCCGCGGATGTGGGGCTTCCAGGCCTCCGGCAGTGCCCCGATCGTGCGCGGCGAGGTCGTCAAGGACCCCTCGACCATCGCCACGGCCATCCGCATCGGCAACCCGGCCTCCTGGCAGTTCGCGCTCGCCGCACGGGACGAGTCGGGCGGCGCCATCGACGAGGTGACGGACCGTGAGATCCTGCGCGCCTACCGCCTGTTGGCCTCGCAGGAGGGCGTCTTCGTCGAGCCGGCGTCCGCCGCGTCCGTCGCCGGTCTGCTGAAGGCCGCCGAGCAGGGCAAGGTCGACCCGGGGCAGCGGATCGTGTGCACCGTCACCGGCAACGGGCTGAAGGACCCCGACTGGGCAGTCGCCGGTGCCCCGCAGCCGGTCACCGTACCCGTCGACTCGGCGGCCGCGGCGGAGCGCCTGGGTCTCGCCTGACGGCGCTCGAACCGGCCTGACGTGCGCCGATGCACCGAGCGCCGGTCTTACGCCCGGCATGGCCGGGCGTAAGACCGCGCTTGCCGGGGGAAGTTCCCTACGGGGGGTGCACAGGGGGCTTACGACACGCATCGTGCGCCTCCTGTGCGCCCTATGTCGTCACAGAACCTTCCTTCGATAGGCTGTACCGAACCCGCCCGCCGCATATGCCTGCGCATGAGCGGGGCGCCGCGCCGTCTCCGCGGCCGGGCAGCGGCCGGCCGTCCCGGTCGGCGGCGGCCCCCAGGGTTCTCGTACGCCATCGAATGTCCACCCCACGTCATTCGATCATCACCGCAGCTCAAGGAGAGTCATCGAGCGATGGCCGGTCCAGCGTTCCGCGCCGCCGCCGTCCGGGTGCGCGTCCCCGCCACCAGCGCCAACCTCGGCCCGGGCTTCGACGCCCTCGGCCTCGCGCTGGGCTTGTACGACGACGTCGTCGTCCGGGTGGCCGACTCCGGGCTGCACATCGACATCGCGGGTGAGGGAAGCGAAACGCTCCCACGCGACGAGAAGCACCTGCTCGTCCGCTCCCTGCGCACCGCCTTCGACCTGCTCGGCGGACAGCCGCGCGGTCTGGAGATCGTCTGCGCCAACCGCATTCCGCACGGACGGGGCCTCGGTTCGTCCTCGGCCGCCATCTGCGCCGGGATCGTCGCCGCCCGCGCCGTGACCATAGGGGCCGACGCCAAGCTCGACGACACCGCGCTGCTGGAGCTCGCCACCGAGATCGAGGGCCACCCCGACAACGTCGCCGCGTGCCTGCTGGGCGGCTTCACGCTGTCCTGGATGGAGGGCGGCGCGGCCCGCGCGATCAGGATGGACCCCTCGGATTCCATCGTTCCGGTGGTTTTCGTCCCCGGAAAGCCGGTCCTCACCGAAACGGCGCGCGGCCTGCTCCCGCGTACCGTCCCGCACGTCGACGCCGCCGCCAACGCCGGCCGCGCCGCCCTGCTCGTCGAGGCCCTGACCCGCCGCCCCGAACTGCTGCTGCCGGCCACCGAGGACCGCCTGCACCAGGAGTACCGCGCCCCCGCCATGCCCGAGAGCGCGGCACTGGTGGAGCGGCTGCGCGGCGACGGCATCCCCGCGGTCATCTCCGGGGCCGGGCCGACGGTCATGGCGCTGGCCGACGCGGAGACCGCCGACAAGGTCGAGGCCCTGGCGGGCGCGGACTGGGCCGCGAACCGGCTGCGCCTGGACCAGAAGGGCGCGAGCGTGCTGCCGCTCGCGACCTCCGGTGACATCTGAAAGCGCTCGATTACCGGATTTCGAGAGGGGGAATGTTTGTTGGATCCGGTAGTGTTAACCTCAAGTCTGCACCCGACCCCACCATGGCGAGGTGCCTCGTGTCCCCGTCCGGGACAGACATTCTTCCGGGAGCCCCCCAAGCCGCACTGTGTTCCGTACGTCGGACCGTACGCCGTACGAGGACACTGAGCGGGGCGCAGGGCACGCTCCGGAACCGGTGCGACCACGCCGCGTGACACTGACACTGGGTGCCACGGCTCAAGGAAGCGCCATCACCAGATTCCTCCGCCGCTTAGGCGGACCACCGCCCCGGCACGGTTCCACCACACGGACCGAAGTCGGACAGCACAACCGGTCGCCGAGCCAGACAGGCCGACGTCCGCTCCAGGGAAGGACCCTTCGTGAGCGACACCACCGATCTGATGGGCGCACGTGTCGAGGAGACCGCTGCCGCGCCCGCCACGGACGCCTCCGCGCCTGCCACCGGTGCCGGCTCCCGGCGGCGCCGCGGTACCGGCCTCGAGGGCATGGTGCTGGCCGAGCTGCAGCAGGTCGCATCCGGCCTCGGCATCAGGGGCACCGCGCGTATGCGCAAGAGCCAGCTGATCGAGGTCATCAAGGAGGCACAGGCGTCCGGCGGCGCCGCTCCGGCCGCGAAGGCCGACGCCCCCGCCGAGACCAAGCCCAAGCGCCGCGCCACCTCGCGGACCCGTACGGGCGACAACGCCGAGAAGGCGGACAAGAAGGCGGACGCGCAGGAGGCCTCCCCGGCCCCCGCGGACCAGGCCGAGAAGGCCGTGGCGCAGCAGCAGATCGAGATCCCCGGCCAGCCGGCCGGCGGCCCCTCCCGCGACGGGTCCCGCGCGAGCGCGGGCGAGGACGCCCCCGAGCGCCGTCGCCGCCGGGCCACCGCCGAGGCCGGAGCCCCCGCTTCCGCCACGGAGACCGTCGTCGCCGAGGCGAAGAACGACACCAAGGCCGAGACGCCGGCGCAGTCGCAGCAGCAGTCCCAGAACAACGACGCCAAGTCCGACGGCGGTGACGGCGGCGAGGGCCGTCGTCGCGACCGTCGTGACCGGGGCGGCCGGGACCGTGACCGCCGCGGCGGCAAGGGCGACGACCAGCAGGGCGGCGGCCAGCGCGGCCAGCAGCAGAACCAGCAGGGCGGCGGCCGCCAGGACCGCGGCCAGCAGGACGACGACGACTTCGAGGGCGGCCGCCGTGGCCGTCGCGGCCGCTACCGCGACCGTCGTGGCCGTCGCGGCCGCGACGACATGGCCACCGAGCCGCAGATCAACGAGGACGACGTCCTGATCCCCGTCGCGGGCATCCTCGACATCCTCGACAACTACGCGTTCATCCGGACCTCCGGCTACCTGCCGGGTCCGAACGACGTGTACGTCTCCCTCGCCCAGGTCCGCAAGAACGGCCTGCGCAAGGGCGACCACATCACCGGCGCGGTCCGCCAGCCCAAGGAAGGCGAGCGGCGCGAGAAGTTCAACGCGCTGGTGCGCCTGGACTCCGTCAACGGCATGGCGCCCGAACACGGCCGCGGCCGCCCGGAGTTCAACAAGCTCACCCCGCTGTACCCGCAGGACCGCCTCCGCCTGGAGACGGACCCGGGCGTGCTCACCACCCGCATCATCGACCTCGTGTCGCCGATCGGTAAGGGCCAGCGCGGTCTGATCGTGGCCCCGCCGAAGACCGGCAAGACCATGATCATGCAGGCGATCGCCAACGCGATCACCCACAACAACCCCGAGTGCCACCTGATGGTCGTCCTCGTCGACGAGCGTCCGGAAGAGGTCACCGACATGCAGCGGTCGGTGAAGGGCGAGGTCATCTCCTCGACCTTCGACCGCCCCGCCGAGGACCACACCACGGTCGCCGAGCTCGCCATCGAGCGCGCCAAGCGCCTGGTGGAGCTGGGTCACGACGTGGTCGTGCTGCTCGACTCGATCACCCGCCTGGGCCGTGCGTACAACCTCGCCGCCCCGGCCTCCGGCCGCATCCTGTCCGGTGGTGTCGACTCGACGGCGCTGTACCCGCCGAAGCGCTTCTTCGGTGCGGCCCGCAACATCGAGGACGGCGGCTCGCTGACCATCCTCGCCACGGCCCTGGTCGACACCGGATCCCGCATGGACGAGGTGATCTTCGAGGAGTTCAAGGGCACCGGCAACATGGAGCTCAAGCTCGACCGGAAGCTCGCCGACAAGCGCATCTTCCCGGCGGTGGACGTCGACGCGTCCGGTACCCGCAAGGAAGAGATCCTGCTCGGCAACGAGGAGCTCGCGGTCGTCTGGAAGCTGCGCCGGGTGCTGCACGCGCTCGACCAGCAGCAGGCCATCGAGCTGCTCCTCGACAAGATGAAGCAGACGAAGTCCAACGTCGAGTTCCTGATGCAGATCCAGAAGACCACCCCGACGCCGGGCAACGGCGACTGAGGTGAGCCGGCTGAGGTAAGCCGCCTCAGGTAAGGACTGCGCAAGAGGGCCGCTCCCCGAACAGGGGCGGCCCTCTGTGCTGTTCGTGTGCGGGTAGGATCACGCTCTCTTCGAACTTGTGATCCCGAGGGGGGACATACGTGGGTACACCCATGCCCGGGGGCGGTCGGCACAGACGCCGGATACGCATCGCACTGCCCGTCGCCGCGGCCGGTGTCGCCGCCGCCGTGGCCGGCGCACTGCTGACGACGTCCGCCGGTGCGGCCACTTCGCTGCCGGAGCCGAAGGTCAGGCCCGCCGCCGACTCGCCGTCGTCCGCCGAGCTGCAGCAGCGCGTCGCGGGCGCCATGGCCGGTGACGACGTCGCCGGCGAGACGGGCAAGACCGCGCTCACCGCGGGCACCGTCGCCGGCAGCATCGACCCGAAGGTCATCGGCGGCAACGAGACCACCATCAGCACGGCTCCGTGGATGGCGCAGCTCCTCTATTTCGACGACCGGGGCACCGCCTCCACCGGCGACGACATCGGCTTCTTCTGCGGCGGCGCCGTCGTCGCGCCGACGAAGATCCTCACCGCCGCGCACTGCGTCAAGGGCTACAACTGGAAGGCCAACGGCGCCGTCGTCACCGGCACCTCCCAGCTGCCCTCGGACAACGGCACCGACCTGCACGGCGGCACCGCCACGGCGGTCTGGCGGCAGTGGAACCACCCGTCGTACAGCGCGACGACCATCGACAACGACATCGCGGTGCTGACGCTCGACACGGCGGTCAAGGCCACGCCCATCCGCATGACGACGTCCGGTGACACCACGTCGTACAAGGCCGGCACCAGTGCCAAGCTCTACGGCTGGGGCCGCACCAGCTCCACCAGCGACGACATCTCCGAGACGCTGAAGACCGCCACGCTGCCCATGCAGTCCGACACGACCTGCTCCGGCGCGTACGGCAGTGACTTCGTCAAGGGCCACATGGTCTGCGCGGGCAAGCCCGCCACCGGCAGCGACGCCGGCACCGTCTCCGCCTGCAACGGCGACTCCGGCGGTCCCCTCGTCGTGAACAACCGGATCGTCGGTGTCGTGTCCTGGGGAGTCACCGACTGCGTCGCCAAGGGCGCCTACAGCGTCTTCAGCAAGGTCAGCACGTACGTCGGCGCCGCCTACCCGCGCGTCGACGACGCCAACCTCAGCGGCGACAGCAAGGCCGACCTGTGGGTGCGCAACGCCTCCACCAAGACCGGCTACTCCAAGGACTCCACGGGCACCTCGTTCGCCGCCCGCCAGTCCTGGGGCAACTGGGACGGCGTGAACGTCGTCCTGCAGACGGACCTCGACCGCGACGGCTACCAGGACCTCGTCTACCGGCGCAGCAGCGACGGCGACGTCTTCTGGGCCTCCGGCCGTACGGGCACCACCAAGCAGATCGCCGACAACTGGAAGACCCGCACCCGGATCATCACCCCCGGGGACGTCACCGGTGACTACCTGCCCGACATGCTCTCCGTCGACTCGGCGGGCGTGATGTGGATCTACCCGGGCAAGGGCAACGGCACCTTCGCGACCCGCGTGCAGGTCGGCTCCGGCTGGAACCAGTACAACTCCGTGCGCGGCAAGGGCGACTTCAACGGGGACGGCAAGACCGACCTGATCGCCCGCGCCAAGTCCGGCAGCGCCCTCTACCTGTACAAGGGCACCGGCAAGGCCGGCTCGGGCGCCTTCTCGGCCCGGGTCAAGGTGCGCACGTGGGACGGCTACAACGCCTTTGACGCCCCCGGTGACGTCACCGGCGACGGCAAGGCCGACTTCCTCGCCCGCACCCCCGGCGGCACGCTCTACCTGTACGCCGGCACCGGCAAGGGGACCAGCGAGATCTTTGCCACACGCAAGTCCGTCGGCACCGATTTCAAGCAGTACGACATCTTCGGCTGACATTGCAGGTGAGTGGGGTTCGCCCCGCCGCGCCGAACACGCTCTGTGCCCACCGTCGTACACGGTGGGCACAGTCCGTTGTGCAACCCTTTCCCGAGTTTCCCCGTCTGACCAGGTGGGGCGACGATGGTGCGAGGAAGGTTCTTTTCGGACACGCCTGGCACTGACCGCAGGGGGTAAGCGACCGTAGAAGAGCTGAGGAGTACATGTCTGCCGAGAGCACGCCGGATCCGGGCATACCGGATAGCAACGGCACCGACGGAGCGCGTCACGGCGTCAAGGGCCGGCGGCGCAAGCCTCCGAGACGCCGCAAGGGCCTGATGATCACGGCCTGGACCACCGCGGGCATCGTCGTGCTGGGCGGCGCCGGAGCCGGCTACCTGTACTTCAAGCTCAACGGCAACCTCAAGAGCGTCGACATCGACCAGGCCCTCGGCACGGACCGGCCCAAGAAGGCCGACAACGGCTCGGAGAACATCCTGGTCCTCGGCTCCGACACCCGCGCCGGGGGCAACAAGAAGCTCGGCGGCGGCACCGACGACGGCAGCGCCCGCTCCGACACGGCGATGATCGTGCACCTCTACAAGGGCCACAAGAAGGCCAGTGTCGTCTCCATCCCGCGCGACACCCTGATCGACCGCCCCGCGTGCACGGACACCCAGGGCAACGACCACCCCGCCGCCCAGAGCGTGATGTTCAACTCCGCCTACTCCACCGGCGGGGCCGCCTGCGCCGTGAAGACCGTCGAGTCGATCACCGACCTGCGCATGGACCACTACCTGGAGGTCGACTTCGCCGGCTTCCAGAAGCTCATCGACGACCTCGGCGGCGTCGAGATCACCACGACCAAGAGCATCGACGACCCCGAGAGCCATCTGCAGCTCAAGGCCGGCACCCACACGCTCGACGGCAGGCAGGCCCTCGGTCTGGTCCGCACCCGGCACGGCGTCGGCGACGGCTCCGACCTGGGCCGCATCCAGCTCCAGCAGGCCTTCATCAAGGCCCTGGTCAGCCAGATCAAGGACGTCGGCGTCTTCTCGAACCCGAAGAAGCTGCTCGACCTCGCGGAAACCGCGACCAAGACGGTGACGGCGGACTCCGACCTCGGCTCGGTCAACAGGCTCGCCTCCTTCGCCAACGGCCTCAAGGGCATCAGCCCGTCCCAGATGCACATGGTCACGATGCCGGTGGCCTACGACCCGGCCGACCCCAACCGCGTCCTCCTCCGGAAGAAGAAGGCCGACGAGATCTGGAAGGCCCTGGAGCAGGACAAGCCGACCCCGAAGTCGGCGACGTCGGGAGCGGCGACAGGTGAGGCCAAGGGTGTCGTGAGCGCCCCGTAAGGCCGCGGGACCGTGGCGGTGTGCGGCTCCGCCGCGTGGGCGCGATCAGCCGCGGGCGGCCCGCAGGGAACAAACGACGGCAACCCCCGGTTTTGGGAGTAGGCCCCAGTCCTGGCAGACTGGTACGTCGGCCCCGGTTCACGCTCCCGCATCCCGCGGCGGCGACCCGGCGCCCTCCCGAAACTAGGAGACACCTTGAAGCGCGACATCCACCCCGAGTACGTCGAGACGCAGGTCAGCTGCACCTGTGGCGCGTCGTTCACCACCCGCAGCACCATCGAGTCCGGCACCATCCGCGCCGATGTCTGCTCCGAGTGCCACCCGTTCTACACGGGCAAGCAGAAGATCCTCGACACCGGTGGCCGTGTGGCCCGCTTCGAGGCCCGCTTCGGCAAGGCCGCCGGCTCCAAGAAGTAGCGAGCCTCAATTCGCCGGTCCACGGACGCGCCCCCTCACCGGGCGCTCCGGGACCGGCGTTTTTGGTCGCCCGCCCTTCACCCCCGCCGTACACAGGAGCCCCAAGATGTTCGAGGCCGTCGAGGAACTCGTCACCGAGCACGCCGACCTGGAGAAGAAGCTCGCCGATCCGTCGGTCCACGCCGACCAGGCGAACGCGCGCAAGCTGAACAAGCGCTACGCCGAGCTCACCCCCATCGTCGCCACGTACCGCTCCTGGACGCAGACGGGCGACGACATCGAGACCGCGCGCGAACTGGCCGCCGACGACCCCGACTTCGCGGCCGAGGTCAAGGACCTGGAACGGCAGCGCGAGGAGCTCACGGAGAAGCTGCGCCTGCTGCTCGTCCCGCGCGACCCCAGCGACGACAAGGACGTCATCCTCGAGATCAAGGCGGGCGCGGGCGGCGACGAGTCGGCCCTGTTCGCCGGCGATCTGCTGCGCATGTACCTGCGCTACGCAGAGCGCGTCGGCTGGAAGACCGAGATCATCGACGCCACCGAGTCCGAACTCGGCGGCTACAAGGACGTCCAGGTCGCCGTGAAGACCAAGGGCGGCCAGGGTGCCACCGAACCCGGTCAGGGCGTCTGGGCGCGCCTGAAGTACGAGGGCGGCGTGCACCGCGTGCAGCGCGTGCCCGCCACGGAGTCCCAGGGCCGCATCCACACCTCGGCGGCCGGTGTGCTCGTCACGCCCGAGGCCGAGGAGGTCGACGTGGAGATCAACCCGAACGACCTCCGCATCGACGTCTACCGGTCCTCCGGGCCCGGCGGACAGTCCGTCAACACCACCGACTCCGCCGTGCGCATCACGCACATCCCGACCGGAGTCGTCGCCTCCTGCCAGAACGAGAAGAGCCAGCTGCAGAACAAGGAGCAGGCACTGCGTATCCTGCGCTCCAGGCTGCTCGCAGCGGCGCAGGAGGAGGCGGAGCGGGAAGCCGCCGACGCCCGCCGCAGCCAGGTCCGCACGGTCGACCGCTCCGAGAAGATCCGCACCTACAACTTCCCGGAGAACCGCCTCTCGGACCACCGGGTCGGCTTCAAGGCGTACAACCTGGACCAGGTCCTGGACGGCGACCTCGACGCGGTGATCCAGGCCTGTGTCGACGCGGATTCCGCGGCGAAGCTGGCGGCTGCGTAAGGCAGGCACGAGCACGTACGAGTGATCACGTACGAGTACTACGGAGGACTTGCGTGAACCTGCTGCTCGCGGAGGTGGCCCAGGCCACCCAGCGGCTCGCCGACGCCGGCGTGCCCTCGCCGCGTACCGACGCGGAGGAACTCGCCGCGTTCGTGCACGGCGTCAAGCGCGGCGAGCTGCACTCCGTCAAGGACTCCGACTTCGACGCCCGCTACTGGGAGGTCATCGCCCGCCGCGAGGCCCGCGAACCGCTCCAGCACATCACCGGGCGCGCATACTTCCGCTACCTGGAACTCCAGGTCGGCCCCGGGGTGTTCGTGCCGCGGCCCGAGACGGAATCCGTGGTCGGCTGGGCCATAGACGCCGTACGGGCCATGGATGTCGTCGAGCCGTGCATCGTCGACCTGTGCACCGGCTCCGGCGCCATCGCGCTCGCCCTCGCCCAGGAGGTGCCGCGCTCGCGCGTGCACGCCGTGGAGCTGTCCGAGGACGCCCTCAAGTGGACCCGCAAGAACGTCGAGGGGTCCAGGGTCGACCTGCGGCAGGGCAACGCGCTCACCGCCTTCCCGGACCTGGACGGACAGGTCGACCTGGTCATCACCAACCCGCCGTACATCCCGCTCACCGAGTGGGAGTACGTCGCCCCCGAGGCGCGGGACTACGACCCCGACATGGCTCTCTTCTCCGGTGAGGACGGCCTCGACCTCATCCGCGGCCTGGAGCGCACCGCGCACCGGCTGCTGCGCCCCGGCGGCGTCGTGGTCGTGGAGCACGCCGACACCCAGGGCGGCCAGGTGCCGTGGATCTTCGCCGAGGACCGCGGCTGGACCGACGCGGCCGACCACCCGGACCTGAACAACCGCCCGCGCTTCGCCACGGCCCGCAAGGCACTGCCGTGAGCACCCCGAACACCCCGAGCACCCCGGGCACACAGCAGTCTTCGCAGACTTCATCCCAGCAGCACGTGTACGAGGAGGCCAGCTAAAGATGGCACGGCGATACGACACCAACGACGCGACCGACCGTGTGACCGGTCTGCGCGAGGCAGCGTCCGCCGTCCGCCGAGGCGAGCTCGTGGTGCTGCCGACGGACACGGTGTACGGCATCGGCGCCGACGCGTTCTCCTCGGAGGCGGTCGCCGACCTGCTGGAGGCGAAGGGCCGGGGCCGCAACATGCCCACCCCCGTCCTCATCGGCTCCCCGAACACGCTGCACGGCCTCGTCACGGACTTCTCCGAGCTGGCCTGGGAGCTGGTCGACGCCTTCTGGCCGGGCGCCCTGACGCTCGTCGCGCGGCACCAGCCGTCTCTGCAGTGGGACCTCGGGGACACCCGTGGCACCGTCGCCGTGCGCATGCCGCTGCACCCCGTCGCCATCGAACTGCTGACCGAGGTCGGCCCCATGGCCGTCTCCTCCGCCAACCTGACCGGCCACCCGGCGCCGGAGGACTGCGACGCCGCACAGGAGATGCTCGGCGACTCCGTCTCCGTCTACCTCGACGGCGGCCCGACCCCGGGCATCGTGCCCTCGTCGATCGTCGACGTGACCCGTGAGGTGCCGCTGCTGCTGCGCGCGGGCGCCATCTCGGCGGACGAGCTGCGAAAGGTCGTACCCGACCTCGAGGTGGCGAATTGACGGCCCCTGGATCGGGGCGTGGCATAGGCAACGGGGAAAGCGCGGCGGAGATCACGACGACGTTCGTGGGGCTTCCGCGTGACAGCTTCCGCATCCTCCACGTCAGCACCGGCAACGTGTGCCGCTCGCCCATCACCGAGCGGCTGACCCGCCATGCGGTGCGGGAGCGGCTCGGCGTCCTGGGCGGCGGGCTGATCGTGGAGAGCGCCGGCACCTGGGGCCACGAGGGCGCGCCCATGGAGTCCCACGCGGAGACCGTCCTGGCCGACTTCGGCGCGGACGCCTCCGGCTTCACCGGGCGCGAGCTCCTCGACGAGCACGTGATCCGCGCCGACCTGGTGCTGACCGCCACCCGGGACCACCGGGCGCAGGTCATCTCCATGGGGCACTCGGCGGGCCTGCGCACGTTCACGCTCAAGGAGTTCACCCGCCTGGTCAAGGCCATCGACCCGGCGACCCTGCCGCCCCTGGAGGAGGGCGTGGTCATCCGCGCGCGTGCCCTGGTCCGCGCCGCGGCGGCTCTACGCGGGTGGCTGCTGGCGCCGAACGCCGAGGCGGACGAGGTCTACGACCCGTACGGGGCGCCCCTGACGTTCTTCCGGTCCATCGGCGACGAGATACACCAAGCGCTCGATCCGGTCGTCACGGCCCTCACCGGCGTCCCCGCAAAGACGTAACAGCCGAGCGCTCCGCAGGCCCCGGGCCTACATTGGTCGTACGTCACCGTCGACGCCCGGAGCCCACCATGACGGTCACCCCTGCCATCGAGGCCGACGTCCTGCGCCGTCAGGACCCCGAGCTCGCCGACATCCTGCTCGGAGAACGGGAGCGGCAGGCGACGACGCTCCAGCTGATCGCCGCCGAGAACTTCAGCTCCCCGGCCGTGCTGGCCGCCCTCGGCTCACCGCTGGCGAACAAGTACGCCGAGGGCTACCCGGGGGCGCGGCACCACGGCGGCTGCGAGATCGTCGACGTCGCCGAACGCCTGGCCGTCGAGCGGGCCAAGGCGCTGTTCGGTGCAGATCACGCCAACGTCCAGGCGCACTCGGGCTCTTCGGCCGTGCTCGCCGCCTATGCCGCCCTGCTCCGCCCCGGTGACACCGTCCTCGCCCTCGGCCTGCCCTACGGCGGGCACCTCACGCACGGTTCGCCCGCCAACTTCTCGGGCCGCTGGTTCGACTTCGTCGGCTACGGCGTCGAGGCCGAGTCCGGGTTCGTCGACCACGAGCAGGTCCGCACCCTGGCCCACACGCGTCGGCCCAAGGCGATCGTGTGCGGCTCGATCGCCTACCCGCGCCACCTCGACTACGCCTTCTTCCGCGAGGTCGCCGACGAGGTGGGCGCGTACCTCATCGCCGACGCCGCGCACCCCCTCGGACTCGTGGCCGGGGGAGCGGCTCCCAATCCGGTGCCGTACGCGGACATCGTGTGCGGGACCACCCACAAGGTGCTGCGCGGCCCGCGCGGCGGTGTGATCCTGTGCCGCGCGGAGCTGGCCGAGCGGGTCGACCGGGCGGTGTTCCCTTTCACACAGGGCGGTGCGCAGATGCACACCATCGCCGCCAAGGCGGTCGCGTTCGGGGAGGCGGCAACCCCGGCGTTCGCCGCGTACGCCCATCAGGTGGTGGCGAATGCGCGGGTCCTGGCGGCCCGGCTGGCGGCGGAGGGCCTCGTCGTCACCACCGGCGGCACGGACACCCACCTGATCACCGCCGACCCGGCGCCGCTCGGCGTCGAGGGACGCGCCGCCCGGGGCCGGCTCGCGGCGGCCGGCCTGGTCCTGGACTGCTGCGCGCTGCCGCACGGCGACGCCCGGGGGCTCCGGCTCGGTACGGCCGCGATCACCACCCAGGGCATGGGCGAGGCCGAGATGATCCGGATCGCCGGACTGTTCGCCGGGGTGCTCCGGGGCGTGACGGATCCCTCAAGAGCCCGTGAAGAAGTGCGGGAGCTGGCCGGTGGATTTCCGCCGTATCCCGCTTGAGTGCGGGTAGGCGCACCAGGGTGCACCGACACTCGTGCAACCATCGTCGCTACCCGGAAGTCCCCACTCATATGCGCGCATCGCTAGGGTGTGGGGCTGAGATGGCCAGCGAGACCTGTGGGGAAGCCCGTGCGTGAATACCTCCTGACGCTCTGCATCACGGCCGCGGTGACGTATCTGCTGACAGGGCCGGTACGGAAGTTCGCGATCGTGGCCGGAGCGATGCCGGAGATCCGGGCACGTGACGTGCACCGGGAGCCCACTCCGCGCCTCGGCGGTATCGCGATGTTCTTCGGCCTGTGCGCGGGCCTGCTGGTCGCCGACCACCTGACCAACCTCAACCAGGTCTTCGAGACGTCCAACGAACCCAGGGCGCTGCTGTCCGGGGCGGCCCTGATCTGGCTGATCGGTGTGCTGGACGACAAGTTCGAGATCGACGCCCTGATCAAGCTGGGCGGCCAGATGATCGCCGCGGGTGTGATGGTCGTGCAGGGGCTGACGATCCTGTGGCTGCCGATCCCGGGTGTGGGCTCGGTCGCGCTCACCCAGTGGCAGGGCACCCTGCTCACGGTCGCGCTGGTGGTCATCACCATCAACGCGGTCAACTTCGTCGACGGCCTGGACGGCCTGGCCGCCGGCATGGTCTGCATCGCGGCCATGGCGTTCTTCCTGTACGCCTACCGCATCTGGTACTCGTACGGCATCGAGGCCGCCGCCCCGGCCAGCCTCTTCTCGGCGATCCTGATGGGCATGTGCCTGGGCTTCCTGCCGCACAACATGCACCCGGCCCGGATCTTCATGGGCGACTCGGGCTCCATGCTGATCGGCCTGGTCCTGGCCGCCGGTGCGATCTCCGTCACCGGGCAGGTCGACCCGGACGCGCTCAACCTGTACGTGGGCTCCGAGAAGGAGGCCGTGCACCAGACGGTTCCCGTCTACATCCCGCTGCTGCTGCCGCTGACCATCATCGCGGTGCCGGCCGCGGACCTGATCCTGGCGATCGTGCGCCGCACCTGGCGGGGCCAGTCCCCGTTCGCCGCCGACCGCGGCCACCTGCACCACCGGCTGCTGGAGATCGGCCACTCGCACAGCCGCGCGGTGCTGATCATGTACTTCTGGTCGGCGCTGATCGCCTTCGGCGCCCTCGCCTACTCGGTCAACTCGGCGTCCATGTGGATCGTGCTCGGTGTGGTGTTCCTGAGCGCGATCGGTCTGATCCTGCTCCTGCTGCCGCGCTTCACGCCCCGCGCTCCGCGCTGGATGGAGCGCTTCGTGCCGCCGCGCTACCGTCGCCGTGGCTCGGTGGCGGCGCTGTCACCGGAGGCCTCCACGCCGGCGTCCACGGCCGACCAGCACGCCCTGGCCGGGGCGGAGAACCGCACCCCGGTGGTGTCCGGGGTCGCCGGCGTCAACGGGGCGACCGCCATCGGCCCCCGTTCGCGGCTGGCCGACCGGCGCAAGGCCGGGACAAGGTAAGAATCTGACTAGAGCATTGCCAAACCGTGGGGTGGTGATGGGGGTGCGAAGCGCCCCAATATCAGACATTCCGGCGCGGTTCTCGCTCAGACGCGCAGATTCACCCTCATGTGTGACTGTCCGCACACCGTCAGGTAAAGACTGCATCAAATAGTTTGTGATACGGTTCACGAGAACCCCCCGGATAGAGCCGAAGGACCGTAGTGCGACGGTCCATTGGTGTGAGGTCTCCACTCAGCCCGGGACTACGCTCGTCCATGACGACACCCCTGCCCCCTGCGAAAGCGGAGTTGCCGCCATGCCGTCCAATGACGCCCGGAACCTCTTGCAGTGCGCTGTGCCCACAGCGGCTGCCGGTGCTGTTGTGGTCGCCGTCAGTGGTGTGGTGGCCGGAGGTAAGGGGGCTATCGGAGCGGCCGTCGGCGTCGTACTGGCCATCCTCTTCATGGGAATCGGCCTGTTCGTTCTTCAGTGGACGGCAAAAACGCTCCCGCAGCTGTTCCAGGCCATGGGCCTGATGCTTTATGGCGCTCAGCTGCTGCTGCTTCTGATCTTCGCTGCTGTCTTCAAGGACACTTCTCTCTTCAATCCGAAGACGTTCGCCCTCGGGCTCGTCATCGCGACCGTCGTGTGGATGGCTGCGCAGGCTCGTGCGCATATGAAGGCCAAGATCTTCTACATCGACCCGGACTCCGCGAAGAGCGAGAAGCCCGAGAAGACCGGACCGTCGTCGTGACGAGTAGGGGCGCGATAAAGGGCAGTAGGAACTCCTGCTATCGTCCGGTGCCAACTGCGGCATCGCGGGCGCGGGCATCTGAGCTGACGCCTGCTCGAACGCGAGGCTCGATGCCCCCCAGCCGCTCTCACATCCGTAACACCAGTCCGGTGCCGATCCGCGGCTGCGCGCCGCGCCGACACAACGAGGTTGCCGTACACATGCGTCACGCCGAAGGAGCCCGCGGTGAGTGCTGACCAGACCCAGCTCGCCTTTGACTGGAGCTGTCGGATCATGTCCGACAACGGGTGTGGTTTTCCGGCTCCGGGCCTGCACTCGTTCCTCTTCAAGCCGATCGCCACGGTCGGGGGGTACGAGTTCAACAAGGTGATGCTGCTCGCCATCATCACCACCGTCCTTGTCATCGGCTTCTTCTACGCGGCCTTCGGCAAGGCCAAGGTGGTGCCGGGCAAGCTGCAGATGGTCGGTGAGGCCGGCTACGACTTCGTCCGCCGCGGCATCGTCTACGAGACCCTCGGCAAGCGGGAGGGCGAGAAGTACGTCCCGTTCATGGTCTCGTTGTTCTTCTTCATCTGGATCATGAACATCTGGTCCGTGATCCCGCTCGCGCAGTTCCCGGTCTCGTCGATCATCGCGTTCCCGGCGGTCCTCGCCGTGATCGTCTACGTGACCTGGGTCTCCCTGACCTTCAAGCGGCACGGCTTCGTCGGGTTCTTCAAGAACGTCACCGGCTACGACAAGTCGCTCGGCCCGGTGCTGCCGTTGGTCATGGTCATCGAGTTCTTCTCGAACCTGCTCGTCCGGCCGTTCACGCACGCCGTGCGACTGTTCGCGAACATGTTCGCCGGTCACCTGATGCTGGTCATGTTCACCGTCGCCTCCTGGTACCTGCTGAACAGCTGGATGATCCCGGCGGCCGGCGTCTCCTTCGTCATGACCATCGCCATGATCGGCTTCGAGCTTTTCGTGCAGGCCGTCCAGGCGTACGTCTTCGTACTCCTCGCCTGCACGTACATCCAGGGCGCTCTCGCCGAGCACCACTGAGCCCCACCACCCCCCGTCGTCCGGTGGCCAACCCCCACCGGTCCGTTAAGAGAAGGAAGATTCAGCATGGCTGCCACTGAGACCCTCGCCGCTGTCTCCGGTTCCATCGGTTCCGTCGGTTACGGCCTCTCGGCTATCGGCCCCGGCATCGGCGTCGGCATCATCTTCGGTAACGGCACCCAGGCTCTCGCCCGTCAGCCCGAGGCTGCCGGCCTGATCCGCGCCAACCAGATCCTCGGCTTCGCCTTCTGTGAGGCGCTGGCCCTCATCGGCATCGTCATGCCGTTCGTGTTCGGTACGAAGTAAGACTTCCCTACCGACACGTTTCGACGAAAGGCACTGATGTGATCGCCAACCTGGTGCAGCTGGCGGCCGAGGAAGAGCAGAACCCGCTCATTCCTCCGGGCCCCGAGCTGCTCGTCGGCACCATCGCCTTCGCCATCGTGTTCTTCTTCTTCTGGAAGAAGCTGCTTCCGAACATCAACAAGGTTCTGGAGGAGCGCCGCGCGGCGATCGAAGGCGGTATCGAAGAGGCCGAGACCATGAAGGTCGAGGCCCAGAGCGTCCTTGAGCAGTACAAGGCACAGCTCGCCGAGGCCCGGCACGAGGCCGCGCGCCTGCGCCAGGAGGCGCAGGAGCAGGGTGCCGCGCTCATCGCCGAGATGCGGGCCGAGGGCCAGCGGCAGCGCGAGGAGATCGTCGCCGCCGGTCACGCCCAGATCGAGGCCGACCGCAAGGTCGCCGCGTCCGCGCTGCGCCAGGACGTCGGCAAGCTCGCCACCGACCTGGCCGGCAAGCTCGTCGGGGAGTCCCTCGAGGACCACGCCCGCCAGAGCCGCGTGATCGACCGGTTCCTCGACGAGCTCGAGGAGAAGGCCGAGGCCGGACGATGAACGGAGCGAGCCGCGAGGCCCTGGCAGCCGCACGAGAGCGTCTCGACGCGCTGACGGACTCCACGTCCGTGAACGCGAGCTCGCTCGCCGACGAGCTGGCCGCCGTCACCGCGCTGCTCGACCGCGAGGTGTCGCTGCGTCGGGTCCTCACCGACCCGGCGCAGGCCGCAGAGGCCAAGGCCGAGCTGGCCCGGCGTCTGCTCGGCACCCAGGTCAGCGGCCCCGCCGCCGACCTGGTCGCCGGCATGGTGCGCTCCCGCTGGTCGCAGTCGCGCGACCTGGTGGACGCGCTGGAGGAGCTGGCCAACATCGCCGACCTCACGGCCGCCCAGCAGGCCGGCAAGCTCGACGACGTCGAGGACGAGCTGTTCCGGTTCAGCCGGATCGTCTCCGGCAGCACCGAGCTGCGCGCCGCGCTGACCGACCGCAAGGCCACCACCTCGGCCAAGGGCGAGCTGCTGCGCAGCCTCCTCGGCGGCCGGGCCCAGCCGACCACCGAGCGTCTGGTCACGCGCCTTGTGACCGCGCCGCGGGGACGTAGCCTGGAGGCGGGACTCGAGTCCCTGTCCAAGCTCGCCGCCGAGCGCCGGGACCGCATGGTGGCCATCGTCACCTCGGCGGTGCCGCTGAGCGACCCGCAGAAGCAGCGCCTGGGCGCCGCCCTCGCGAAGCTCTACGGCCGCACCATGCACCTCAACCTGGACGTGGACCCCGAGGTCCTCGGTGGTATCCGGGTGCAGGTCGGCGACGAGGTCATCAACGGCTCCCTCGCGGACCGCATCGAGGACGCCAGCCGCCGGCTCGCCGGCTGAGCAGCAACTCAATAGGCACAACGTACTTACGACGGCCCTGGTTGGGCCGTGCAGAAGAATCCTGGGGGTCGCCCCCAGACCCCCTAAGAAACTTCGGGCCCAACAAGGAGAGCAGGGAACCCAGATGGCGGAGCTCACGATCCGGCCGGAGGAGATCCGGGACGCGCTGGAGAACTTCGTCCAGGCGTACAAGCCGGACGCGGCCTCGCGCGAGGAGGTCGGTACGGTCACCTTTGCCGGCGACGGCATCGCGAAGGTCGAGGGTCTGCCCTCGACCATGGCCAACGAGCTGCTGAAGTTCGAGGACGGCACCCTCGGCCTCGCCCTCAACCTCGAGGAGCGCGAGATCGGTGCCATCGTCCTCGGCGAGTTCAGCGGCGTCGAGGAGGGTCAGCCGGTCTCCCGCACCGGTGAGGTTCTCTCCGTCGCGGTGGGCGAGGGTTACCTCGGCCGCGTGGTGGACCCCCTCGGCAACCCGATCGACGGCCTCGGCGAGATCGAGACCGAAGACCGTCGCGCTCTGGAGCTGCAGGCCCCGGGCGTCATGGTCCGCAAGTCGGTGCACGAGCCGATGGAGACGGGCTACAAGGCCGTCGACGCGATGACCCCCGTCGGCCGTGGTCAGCGTCAGCTGATCATCGGTGACCGCCAGACCGGCAAGACCGCCCTGGCCGTCGACACGATCATCAACCAGCGCGACAACTGGCGCTCGGGCGACCCGAACAAGCAGGTCCGCTGCATCTACGTCGCCATCGGCCAGAAGGGCTCCACGATCGCCGGTGTGCGCGGCGCTCTGGAAGAGGCCGGCGCGCTGGAGTACACGACCATCGTCGCCGCCCCGGCGTCCGACCCGGCCGGCTTCAAGTACCTGGCGCCGTACACCGGTTCGGCCATCGGCCAGCACTGGATGTACCAGGGCAAGCACGTCCTGATCATCTTCGACGACCTGTCGAAGCAGGCCGACGCCTACCGCGCCGTGTCGCTGCTGCTGCGCCGCCCGCCGGGCCGTGAGGCCTACCCGGGTGACGTCTTCTACCTGCACTCCCGTCTGCTGGAGCGCTGCGCCAAGCTCTCCGACGAGATGGGTGCCGGCTCGATGACCGGTCTGCCGATCGTCGAGACCAAGGCCAACGACGTCTCGGCGTTCATCCCGACCAACGTCATCTCCATCACCGACGGCCAGTGCTTCCTGGAGTCGGACCTGTTCAACGCCGGTCAGCGCCCCGCGCTGAACGTCGGTATCTCCGTCTCCCGAGTCGGTGGTTCCGCGCAGCACAAGGCGATGAAGCAGGTCTCCGGCCGTCTGCGCGTGGACCTCGCCCAGTTCCGTGAGCTGGAGGCGTTCGCCGCCTTCGGTTCCGACCTGGACGCCGCGTCCAAGGCGCAGCTGGAGCGTGGTCAGCGCATGGTCGAGCTGCTGAAGCAGCCGCAGTACCAGCCGATGGCCACCGAGGACCAGGTCGTCTCCGTCTGGGCCGGCACCACCGGCAAGATGGACGACGTCCCCGTCGCCGACATCCGCCGCTTCGAGAAGGAGCTGCTGGACTACCTGCACCGCAAGGAGCAGGGTCTGATGACCTCCATCCGCGAGGGCGGCAAGATGTCCGACGACACCCTGCAGGCCGTCGCCGAGGCCATCGCGGAGTTCAAGAAGCAGTTCGAGACCTCCGACGGCAAGCTGCTCGGCGAGGACGCCCCGGCTGCCGGCAAGTGACGACGGAAGGGACCTGACTCATGGGAGCCCAGCTCCGGGTCTACAAGCGTCGCATCCGATCCGTCTCCGCGACCAAGAAGATCACCAAGGCGATGGAGATGATCGCCGCCTCGCGCGTCGTCAAGGCGCAGCGCAAGGTGGCGGCCTCCACCCCGTACGCGACCGAGCTCACCCGCGCGGTCACGGCGGTCGCCACCGGCTCTAACACCAAGCACCCGCTGACGACGGAGGCGGAGAACCCGACCCGTGCCGCGGTCCTGCTCCTCACGAGCGACCGCGGTCTGGCCGGCGCCTTCAACTCCAACGCCATCAAGGCCGCGGAGAAGCTGACGGCGAAGCTGGAGGCCGAGGGCAAGGAGGTCGTCAACTTCATCGTCGGCCGCCGTGGTGTCGCCCACTACAACTTCCGCGAGCGCAAGATCGCGGAGTCGTTCACGGGCTTCACCGACGACCCGACGTACGCGGACGCCAAGAAGGTCGCGGCCCCGCTGATCGAGGCCATCGAGACGGAGACGGCCGAGGGCGGCGTGGACGAGCTCCACATCGTCTACACCGAGTTCGTGTCGATGATGACGCAGACGGCGATCGAGGCCCGGCTGCTGCCGCTCAGCCTCGACGAGGTGGCCGCGGAGGCCAAGCCCAAGGGCGAGATCCTTCCGCTGTTCGACTTCGAGCCCTCGGCGGAGGACGTCCTCGACGCCCTGCTGCCGCGCTACGTCGAGAGCCGCATCTACAACGCGCTGCTCCAGTCGGCCGCCTCCAAGCACGCCGCCACGCGGCGCGCGATGAAGTCGGCCACCGACAACGCCGGAGAGCTCATCGAGACGCTCACCCGGCTTGCCAACCAGGCCCGCCAGGCCGAAATCACCCAGGAAATCAGCGAGATCGTCGGTGGCGCGAGCGCCCTGGCCGACGCGACCGCGGGGAGTGACCGATAAATGACCACCACTGTTGAGACGGCCACGGCGACGGGCCGCGTCGCGCGGGTCATCGGCCCGGTCGTCGACGTGGAGTTCCCCGTCGACGCGATGCCGGAGATCTACAACGCCCTTCACGTCGAGGTCGCCGACCCGGCGCTGGCGGGCGAGAAGAAGACGCTGACCCTGGAGGTCGCCCAGCACCTGGGTGACGGCCTGGTCCGCGCCATCTCCATGCAGCCCACCGACGGTCTGGTCCGCCAGGCCCCGGTGACCGACACCGGCGCGGGCATCACCGTCCCCGTCGGCGACTTCACCAAGGGCAAGGTGTTCAACACCCTCGGTGAGGTTCTGAACACCGACGAGACCCACACGGGCGAGCGCTGGTCCATCCACCGCAAGGCCCCCGCGTTCGACCAGCTCGAGTCGAAGACCGAGATGTTCGAGACGGGCCTGAAGGTCGTCGACCTCCTCACCCCGTACGTCAAGGGCGGCAAGATCGGTCTGTTCGGTGGTGCCGGTGTCGGCAAGACCGTGCTGATCCAGGAAATGATCATGCGTGTCGCCAACCTCCACGAGGGCGTCTCCGTCTTCGCGGGCGTCGGCGAGCGCACCCGTGAGGGCAACGACCTCATCGCGGAGATGGAAGAGTCCGGCGTTCTGGACAAGACCGCCCTGGTCTTCGGTCAGATGGACGAGCCCCCGGGCACCCGTCTGCGCGTCGCCCTGGCCGGCCTGACGATGGCGGAGTACTTCCGTGACGTCCAGAAGCAGGACGTGCTGTTCTTCATCGACAACATCTTCCGCTTCACCCAGGCCGGTTCCGAGGTGTCGACCCTGCTCGGCCGTATGCCCTCCGCGGTGGGCTACCAGCCGAACCTGGCCGACGAGATGGGCACCCTCCAGGAGCGCATCACCTCGACCCGTGGTCACTCGATCACCTCGATGCAGGCGATCTACGTCCCCGCGGACGACCTGACCGACCCGGCCCCGGCCACCACCTTCGCCCACCTCGACGCGACGACGGTTCTGTCCCGTCCGATCTCCGAGAAGGGCATCTACCCGGCCGTGGACCCGCTGGACTCGACGTCCCGCATCCTCGACCCGCGGTACATCTCGGCGGAGCACTACAACGCCGCGATGCGCGTGAAGAACATCCTGCAGAAGTACAAGGACCTGCAGGACATCATCGCGATCCTCGGTATCGACGAGCTCGGCGAGGAGGACAAGCTCGTCGTCCACCGTGCCCGTCGCGTGGAGCGCTTCCTGTCCCAGAACACCCACGCCGCCAAGCAGTTCACCGGCGTGGACGGTTCGGACGTGCCGCTGGACGAGTCGATCGCCGCGTTCAACGCGATCTGCGACGGCGAGTACGACCACTTCCCGGAGCAGGCGTTCTTCATGTGCGGTGGTCTCGAGGACCTGAAGAAGAACGCGAAGGAGCTGGGCGTCTCCTGACCCGGGCTGCGCTCGAGTCATGAGGGGGCGGGGTTCGTCCCGCCCCCTCATTCACGCCCATTAGACTTGTAACCAACACCCGGCACTCCCGCCGGGTGGTGACCCGAGGAGCCACCCTTGGCTGCTGAGCTGCACGTCGCGCTGGTCGCGGCCGACCGTGAGGTCTGGTCCGGCCAGGCCACCCTGGTCGTCGCGCGCACCACGTCCGGCGACATCGGCGTCATGCCCGGTCACCAGCCGCTGCTCGGTGTGCTGGAGTCGGGCCCGGTGACCATCCGCACGAGCGACGGCGGGACGGTCGTCGCCGCGGTCCACGGCGGTTTCATCTCGTTCGCGGACGACAAGCTCTCGCTGCTCGCGGAAGTCGCCGAGCTGTCGGACGAGATCGATGTCCAGCGCGCGGAGCAGGAGCTCGAGCGCGCGAAGGCGGAGGACGACGCGGAGGCCCAGCGCCGCGCGGACGTCCGTCTGCGGGCTGCGACGGCGGCGCGCTGACCCCGTCCGCCGTGTGATGACGTCACTCAGCCGCGGCTGGGTACCGGAGACATCCGGACCCAGCCGCGGCTGAGGCGGATGTGGGTGATTTTTACGTTCCGTTACCTAGGAGACGAGGAGGTCGGTGTCGATGGTCCTCGCTCTGACTGTGTGCGGAATCGTGGTGGCCCTCGTGGTGGTGGGCCTGTTCGTCTTCGGTCTGCGCCGCCGGCTGATCCAGCGTTCCGGCGGCACCTTCGACGCCAGCCTGCGCTGGGACGCCCCGGCCGAGGGCGACACCAACGGCAAGGGCTGGGCGTACGGGGTGGCCCGGTACAACGGTGACCGTGTCGAGTGGTACCGCGTCTTCTCGTACTCGCCGCGTCCGCGCCGCACCCTGGAGCGGTCCGCGATCGAGGTGGCCGGCCGCCGGGTCCCGGAGGGCGAGGAGGAGCTGGCGCTGCTCTCCGACCATGTGATCCTGGCCTGTCTGCACCGGGGCACGCGTCTCGAACTCGCGATGAGCGAAGACGCGCTGACCGGTTTCCTCGCGTGGCTTGAGGCAGCCCCGCCCGGACAGCGGGTGAACGTGGCGTAGCCACGTCCACCCGCTGGGTGGGGGTCCCCCGGACGAAGTCCGGGGGGAGCGTCAATGTCGCCCAGGGTCTACGACCCTTCGAACTTCTCTGTGATCCGGCCTACTTCAGGCCGCTGTCGATGGCGGTCGCCAGCTCTCCGTTGGCGGTGTCGCCGCTGAACTCCCAGAAGAACGCGCCGCCCAGGCCCTGGTTCTTGGCCCAGCTCATCTTCCCGGCGATCGTCGACGGGGTGTCGTAGGACCACCAGTTGCTGCCGCAGTGCGCGTACGCCGTGCCGGCGATGGTGCCGGTCACCGGACAGGAGTTCTTCAGGACCTTGTAGTCCTCGATGCCCGCCTCGTACGTGCCCGGGGCCGCGCCCGTCGCCGAGCCGCCCGGGGCGGACTGGGTGACGCCTGTCCAGCCGCGGCCGTAGAAGCCGATGCCGAGCAGCAGCTTCTTGGCGGGGACGCCCTTCGCCTTGAGCTTGGCGATCGCGTCGGCCGAGTTGAAGCCGGCCTGCGGGATGCCCGGGTACGAGGTGAGCGGGGAGTGCGGGGCGGTCGGGCCGTCCTTGTCGAAGGCGCCGAAATAGTCGTAGGTCATCACGTTGTACCAGTCGAGGTGCTGGGCGGCGCCGCCGTAGTCGGCCGCGTCGAGCTTGCCGCCGGAGGAGCCGTCGGCGGTGATGGCCGCAGTGACCAGGTAGTTCGGGCCGAACTCGGTGCGCAGCGCGGACATCAGGTTCTTGAACGCCGCCGGACCGGACGTGTCGCAGCTCAGGCCGCAGGCGTTCGGGTACTCCCAGTCGATGTCGATGCCGTCGAAGACGTCGGCCCAGCGCGGGTCCTCGACGACGGCCTTGCAGGACTTGGCGAAGGCGGCGGCGTTGGCCGCGGCCTGGCCGAAGCCGCCGGAGTAGGTCCAGCCGCCGAAGGAGTACAGCACCTTGATGTGCGGGTACTTGGCCTTCAGCTGGCGCAGCTGGTTGAAGTTGCCGCGCAGCGGCTGGTCCCAGGTGTCGGCGGTGCCGCTGACGGACTGGTCGGCGGTGTAGGCCTTGTCGTAGGCGGCGTAGGTGTCGTCGACGGTGCACTGGCCGTTCTTGACGTTGCCGAACGCGTAGTTGATGTGGGTGATCTTCGACGCGGTGCCCGACGTCACGAGGTTCTTGACGTGGTAGTTGCGGCCGTAGACGCCCCACTCGGTGAAGTAGCCGAGCTTGACCTTGTCGCCGGTGGGCGGCTCGGTGGTGCCGCCGGTGGTGCGGACCCGTACGGCGCCGCTGACCGGGCCGGTCTGGTCGGCGGTGTCCCGGGCCTGGACCGAGTAGGAGTAGTCCGTGCCCTTGGTCAGGCCGGTGTCCGTGTACGAGGTCGTCGTCACGGTGGCGACCTTCGTGCCGTCGCGCAGGACGTCGTAGTTCTTGACGCCCTTGTCGTCGGTCGCGGCGGACCAGGACAGCTTCACCGAGGTGTCGGAGATGCCGGAGGCGGTGGGGGTGCCGGGGGCGCTCGGCGCGCTGTCACCCGGTTCGGTGGTGCCGCCGTCGCAGCTGCCGCCGTTGAGCTTGCAGTTCGCGGGGGAGCCGGTGCCGGAGCCGTTGAAGCCGAAGGAGACGGAGGCGCCGGGGGCGAGGCTGCCGTTCCAGGACTTGTTCTTGGCGGTCCAGTGGGTGCCGGAGGAGGTGACGTCGGCGTCCCAGGAGGAGGTGACCGACGTGCCGGAGGGGAAGTCCCACTCGACGGTCCAGGAGCTGATGGCGGTGGTGCCGGTGTTCTTCACCGTCCACTTGCCCTCGAAGCCGGAGCCCCAGTCCTGGGTCTTGGCGTAGGTGGCGGTGGCGGACGTGGCTGCCTGGGCCGGGCTCGCCAGGCCGACGAGACCGGCGAAGGGGAGCAACAGGGTCGCGAACCCTGCCGCGGCTCTGTGTCTGAAGCGCATGCTGCGCCTCCTCGATGGAGTTGTGGGGGGGCGTGACTGAGCCTCACGCCACACATGGTGCGGTGAGAATAGAAAGGTCTGGACCACCGGTCAATAGGTCTGGACCACCGCGCACCGGACTCCCTCAGACACCCAACTCCTGCGCCAGCACGGCCGCTTGCACCCGGCTCCGCAGCCCCAGCTTCCCGAGCAGCCTGCTGACGTGGGTCTTCACGGTCGCCTCGGCCATGTCGAGCCGCTCCGCGATGCCCGCGTTGGACAGGCCCTCGCCGAGACAGGCCAGCACCTCGCGCTCCCGCCGGGTCAGCTGGTCGAGCACCGCCGGATCGGCCGCGGGCTCCCGGGCGGGCTTCGCGGCGAACTCCTCGATCAGCCGCCGCGTCACCGCCGGGGCGATCAGACCCTCCCCGCGCGCGATCGTCCGCACGGCCTCCAGGAGCTGCTTGGCCTCGGTGTTCTTCAGCAGGAATCCGGACGCGCCCGCCCGCAGCGCCCCGAACACGTACGCGTCGAGGTCGAACGTGGTCAGCACGAGCACGTCCGCGAGCCGCTCCGCCACGACCTGCCGGGTCGCCGACACCCCGTCCATGCGCGGCATCTGAACGTCCATCAGCACCAGGTCCGGTCGCAGCTCGCGGGCCAGCGCCACCGCCTGCTCGCCGTCCGCGGCCTCGCCGACCACCTCGATGTCGGGCGCACTGCGCAGGATGAGGACCAGCCCGGCGCGGACGGCGGACTGGTCCTCGGCGACCAGGACGCGGATCATGCGGTGTCTCCTTCGAGGGTGTCGTCGACGGGAAGGGTGGCGCGCACGGCCCAGATCTTGCCCTGCGGCGCGTCCTCGGGTGCGGCTTCGAACGTGCCGTCCAGCAGGGCCACACGTTCCCTCATGCCGACCAGACCCGCGCCGGAGCCGGGGGCGCGCGGGGCGTCCCGGTCCCCGTACGGGCTGGTCACGCTGACGACGAGTGAGCCGTCCCGCCGAGCGAGGGACACGGTGACCCGGCCCGGGGCGGCGTGCTTGAGGGCGTTCGTCAGCGACTCCTGCACGATGCGGTAGGCGGCGAGTTCCACGGGG
Source organism: [Streptosporangium] indianense (assembly GCF_021474405.1). Classification (GTDB taxonomy): domain Bacteria; phylum Actinomycetota; class Actinomycetes; order Streptomycetales; family Streptomycetaceae; genus Streptomyces; species Streptomyces indiaensis. The sequence goes on along the minus strand of NZ_JAKEIO010000075.1, from coordinate 6,630 downwards.
GCGGGGACCTCGCTCCGTTCGGTGTCGAGGGTGACGTCGAGGCCGTTGGTGCGGGCGCCGTCCACCAGCGCGGCGAGGCCGTCGAGCGTGGGAGCGGCGGACGGTTCCACGTCGCCGCTGCTGTCGCGCAGGATGCCGATCAGCCGCCGCATCTCGGCGAGCCCCTCCACGCTGTTCTCGCGGATGACCACGAGCGCGTCCTGAGAGGTCTTCGGATCGTCGAGGGACAGGGCGGCGGTGGAGTGGATGGCGATCGCGGACAGATGGTTGGCGACCATGTCGTGCAGCTCCCGGGCCATCCGGGCGCGTTCGGCCGTGACGGCCTGGACGCGGTCCATCTCGGCGAGCAGCGCGGTCTGTTCGGCGCGCAGCCGGGCCGCGTCGGCGGCCTGGCGATGGTTGCGCACGATCAGTCCGGTGGACGCGGGCCCGAAGGCGACCAGACCGGTGGCCACGCCGATCAGCAGCGCCTCGGGCTCACGCCAGACCGCGAACGGCACGACGGCGCCGGCCACGGTCAGCAGCCCGGTGATCCGCGGGATGCGGTGCGCCGAGGCGGGCGGGCCGTACAGGACGGCCGCGTACATCAGGTCCGTGTACATCAGGATCGTGACGAGGTTGCCCTGGGTGAGGAGGTCCAGGACGATCGCGGCGGTGCCCGTCAGCAGGGCGATGCGCGGGGCGGTGCGCCGCAGCAGCTCGCAGCCGGCCATGACGCACAGCGGCAGCAGCACCGGCCAGCGGCCCGGCAGCAGCACGTACACCTCGGTGGCGGGGCGGGTGGCCAGCCCGAGCGCCCACAGCAGCAACCCGCCCAGCAGACTGCCCAGGGCGATGTACACGTCGAAGCGGCGTGGGCGGGGGAGTCGTACGGGCATGTCACCATCCAACACGGCCGCCGCGCGCCGGGCGTGATCCCCGCGGAGGGTCCCCGACTGCATCTTTCGATGTACAGCGCTTTCGTCAGTCGCGACGACGAACCGGGCCGAGCCGGACGGGAGCCTGGAAGGGTGACCGAGAGGAGCGAACCGTGATCGTCGCCTTGATCGCCGCCTGTGAGATCGGCTTCTGGGTGCTGCTGGCCGCCGGACTGGCCACCCGGTACCTGCTGAAGATGCCGCGCACCGGCCTGGCGCTGCTGCTGTGCGAGCCGCTGCTGGAGGTCGTCCTGCTGGTCGCCACCGCGCTGGACCTGAAGAACGGCGCCGACCCGAACTGGACGCACGGGCTGGCCGCGCTGTACATCGGCTACACCGTCGGACACGGCCACCGCACGGTGAAGTGGCTCGACGGCCAGGCCGCCCACCGGCTGGGCGGCGCCCCGCCCCCGCCGAAGCCCCCGCGCTACGGCATGGCCCGGGCGCGCCACGAGGGCACGGTCTGGCTGGGCACGCTGACGGCCGCCGTCGTCGCGACCGTGCTGCTCCAGCTGGCCATCTGGTACGTCGACGACCCGAGCCGCGTCACCTCCCTGGAGAGCTGGCGCTACGTGGCCTGGCGTGCGGCCGGGATCCACGGCCTGATCGCGCTGAGCTATGCGGTCTGGCCGCGGAAGGCTCCCGCGGGGGAACCCGAGGGGCGGCTGGAGAAGGAGAGGGTGCACCGATGAGCCGGGCGCGCGGGAATCTCCTGGAGGGCACCGTCACCTTCGCGGCGGGCCTGGGGCTCTGGCTGTTCACCGGTGACGTGGAGGTGCCCCTGGTGACTCTCACGAAGGTCGGGGTGGTGACGATGTGCGTGGGCGGTGCGCTCGTCGCCGCGGGTCTGTGGCAGGCGGCGCGCGGCAGGAACTGACTACCGTTCCCCGCCCGGCACCCACAGCACGTCTCCGACCTCCTTGTTCGCCGTCCTCGCGAGGATGAACAGGAGGTCGGAGAGGCGGTTGAGGTAGGTCGCCGTCAGGGGGTTCATCACCTTGGCGTGGACCTCCAGGGCGGCCCACGTCGAGCGCTCGGCCCGGCGTACGACCGTGCAGGCCTGGTGGAGCAGGGCCGCGCCGGGGGTGCCGCCGGGCAGGATGAAGGAGCGGAGCTTCTCCAGCCGCTCGTTGAAGCGGTCGCAGTCCGCCTCCAGCTTGTCGATGTAGAACTGCTCGACCCGCAGGGGCGGGAACTCCGGGTTCTCCACCACCGGCGTCGACAGGTCCGCGCCCACGTCGAACAGGTCGTTCTGGACGCGGGTGAGGACCGTGACGATCTCCGCGTCCAGACCGCCCAGCGCGATCGCCGTGCCGATCACCGCGTTCGCCTCGTTGGCGTCGGCGTACGCGGCGATCCGCAGATCGGTCTTGGCGGTCCGGCTCATGTCGCCGAGGGCGGTGGTGCCCTGGTCGCCGGTCCTGGTGTAGATGCGCGTCAGATTGACCATGTGGCCAGCGTAGTTACGCTCAGGCCGTTCGGAACACGCGTGTGCCCACTGTCACGGACAGCGCCGTGAGACCGACGGCCACCAGCGCGCCGTACAGCACGTGGGGTGTGGCGTAGTGGCCGACGTAGGCGTCCCGTACCGCGTCCACCAGGTAGCGGAACGGCATGAGGTGCGAGAGGACGTCCAGCCAGGCCGGGCCCAGCGTCATCGGCAGCATCAGACCGGACAGCAGCATGGACGGCATGGTCAGCGCGTTGACCGCCGGTCCGAAGCTCTGCGGGGTGTCCATCCTCATCGCCAGCGCGTACGACAGGGCGGCCAGCGAGGCGGTGAGCAGGGCGACGAAGGCGAAGCCGATCAGGATCCCGGCCAGCGGTGCCCGCAGGCCCATCAGCACCGCCGCCAGCACCAGCAGTACGGCCTGGAAGACGAACACCGTGGCATCGCGCAGCACCCGGCCGAGCAGCAGGGCCAGTCGGCTCACGGGGGTGACGCGCATGCGCTCGACGACGCCGTGGCCCTTCTCGATGATGATCGAGAAGCCTGCGAACGACGCCCCGAACAGACCGAGTTGCAGCAACAGCCCGGGCACGAGCACCTGCCAGGAGCTGCCCGCCGTGCCGAGCGGCAGATCCGTGAGCAGGGGGCCGAAGAACAGCAGGTAGAGCAGCGGCATGAGCACGCCGAAGAGCAGCGCGAAGCGGGAGCGCAGGGACTGGCGGAGGTAGCGCCCGTAGACGAGCGCGGTGTCGTGCAACAGCATCGATGTGCCTCGGATTCTCATACGGCGACGGGGGGCTGCTCCGCCGGGGCGGCGCCGCGGCCGGTGATGGCCAGGAACGTGTCCTGCAGTGAGGCGTCGAGTGAGCCGCCGTGGCGCAGCTTCAGTGCGCTCGGGGTGCCCTCGGCGACGACCACGCCGTGGTCGACGACGACCAGCCGGTCGGAGAGGGCGTCGGCCTCGTCGAGGTAGTGCGTGGTCAGGAACACCGTCGTGCCGTGCTCGTCGCGCAGCCGGCGCACCAGATCCCACAGGTCGGCGCGGCTGCCGGGGTCGAGCCCGGTCGTCGGCTCGTCCAGGAACAGCACCTTCGGGCGGTGGGTGAGCGCCATCGCGATGTCCAGCCGCCGCCGCTGTCCGCCGGAGAGCGCACCGCACGTGCGGTCGAGGAGCCCGGTGAGGTCCAGGTCGCGGGCCAGCTCCCCGGCGCGCTCGGCGGCCTGCGCCCTGGTCAGCCGGTACAGCCGCCCCTGGGTGACCAGCTCCTCGCGCACGCTGATCTGCGGGTCGACCCCGCCGGACTGCGCCACGTAACCGCAGGCACGCCGCACGCCGGCCGCGTCGGTGGCCAGGTCGCATCCCGCGACGGTGGCGGCGCCGCCGGTCGGTGCCAGCAGGGTCGTCAGCATCCGCAGGGTCGTCGTCTTGCCGGCGCCGTTCGGGCCGAGGAAGCCGAGGATCTCGCCCTCGCGGACGGTCAGGTCGATGGAGCGCACGGCCTCCACGGGGCCGTTCTTGGTCAGGAAGGTACGGGCCAGCCCGGCCGTACTGATGAGGGTCATGACCCCAGAAAAACAGAGTCTCTTAAATCTTGCAATGACTCCAAGTTTTAAGAGCCTACAGGGAAGCTAGGATTCGGACATGGCTGAGGGGCTCAGGGAACGGAAGAAGCGCGAGACCAGGCAGCGCATCTCGGACATCGCCACCGGACTGTTCCTGGAGCGCGGGTTCATGGCGGTGACGATCGCGGACGTGGCGGAGGCGGCCGACGTCTCCGTGAACACCGTCTACAACTACTTCCCGGCCAAGGAGGACCTCTTCTTCGACCGCTCCCAGGGCGTCGTCGACCGGCTCTCGCGCTGGGTGCGCGGCCGGGACGCGGGGGAGTCGGCCACCCGCGCGGTGCTGCGCGAGCTGCGCGCCGAGATCGAGGCCGTCTCGCCCCGTATGGGCCTCATCGAGGGCTACGACCGTTTCATGCGCTGCATCGAGGAGGCGCCACCGCTGCGCTCCCGGCTCTGGAGCATCCAGCAGGAGCTCCAGGGCAACCTGGAGACGACCCTGCGCGAGGAGACCGGTGCCACCGCCGGCGACCCGCTGCCCGGGCTGATCGCCGGTCAGATCTGCTGGGTGCACGGCACCCTTTTCGTCGCGATCGGCCGCGAGATGGTCAAGGGGCGCAACCCGGGCGAAGTGTCACGGGAGATGCTCGTCGTTCTCGACGATGTCGAGGAGCTGTTGAGTGAGAAGGTGCTCAACTACGCCGTCCGGGGCGCCCCGTGACCCCTGCCGGTGTGATGTCCGTCATGTGAGACGTGACGCGCATTACTTACTGGTCACACAGCTCCTCACGAGCGCTAGTGTCCGCCGGAGAAGCAGACATAAGCAGCGCGTCAGGGGAGTCGCACAGTGGCAGGGAAGCTCGCCGTCATCGGAGCCGGCCTCATGGGATCCGGCATCGCCCAGGTCTCCGCACAGGCGGGCTGGGAGGTCGTCCTGCGTGACGTCACCGACGAGGCGCTCAAGCGCGGCACCGACGGCATCAAGGCGTCGTACGACAAGTTCGTCGCCAAGGGCAAGCTGGAGGCGCACGACGCCGACGCCGCCCTGGCCCGCATCACCGCGACCACCGACCTGGACGCCGTGGCCGACGCGGACGTCGTCGTCGAGGCCGTGTTCGAGAAGCTGGAGATCAAGCACGAGATCTTCCGCGCGCTCGACAAGATCGTGAAGGACGAGGCGATCCTCGCCTCCAACACCTCCGCCATCCCGATCACCAAGATCGCGGCGGCCACGGAGCGCCCCGAGCGGGTGGTCGGCACGCACTTCTTCTCGCCGGTGCCGATGATGCAGCTGTGCGAACTGGTCCGCGGTTACAAGACCAGCGACGAAACCCTCGCCACGGCCCGGGAGTTCGCCGAGTCGGTCGGCAAGACCTGCATCGTCGTCAACCGCGACGTCGCGGGCTTCGTGACGACCCGCCTCATCTGCGCCCTGGTCGTCGAGGCCGCGAAGCTGCAGGAGTCGGGTGTGGCGAGCGCCGAGGACATCGACCTGGCCTGCAAGCTGGGCTTCGGCCACGCGATGGGCCCGCTGGCGACGGCGGACCTGACCGGCGTCGACATCCTGCTGCACGCCACGAACAACATCTACACCGAGTCCCAGGACGAGAAGTTCGCGGCTCCCGAGTCGATGCGCCGGATGGTTGACGCCGGTGACATCGGACGCAAGAGCGGGCAGGGCTTCTACAAGCACTGAAACCGCACATGCCCGGGGTCCATCACCCCGCAGAGTGAATTCGGTATCGGTTCGCTTACAAGAAGCAACCTCTGACTCCTCCACGCAGTCAGAGGTTGCATCACCCACATCCAGAACGCGGAGCACCATTCGCACGCACGGGGAGCGCATATGCACATCAGGGGCGACCACGCCGAGCTGGTCGTCGGGGGGCGCCTCGACGTCCAAAGCGCGGCGGACGCCCGTACGGTCCTGCACTCGGCCGTCGACGACGGAGTCGGGGACCTCGTGCTGGACCTGTCCGAACTGGACTCCTGGGACGCCACCGGACTGGGCGTGATCATGGGGGCCCACCGGCGGGCCGGCCGCTGCGGCCGACGCCTGGTATTGCGCGGGGTGCCGCCGCAGATGCAGCGCCTGCTGGTGGCCACCCGTCTGCACCGGATCCTGGCGATCGAGGGGGGCATCGGGGTGGAGACCCTTCCCCGCGTGTGACGGCGCGTACGGGTGTGAGCCGGGCGCCCGGGGAGACCCGGACGCACGTCGTCGAATCGTGCGACGCGCACAATCCTCACGAGACCGTGACGTTACGGACGGCGCGGTACCCCGGACTGTCGTAGATACTGTGCGAAGGTTTAGGGTTCGGCTGCCCGCTGACTTGAACCCTTCGAGCGGGACCGGACCAGAAGCGACAGCGCGGTGTGCAGCAAGGCCGGGAGGGGCTTTTCCACGCACACACACGCTTTTGGGGGGCTTGACCTATGGATCCTGACAACCAGGGACCCGAGGAGTACGGCCACGAAGGTGACGGCCCCGCGCCGCGCCAGCGCCCTCCCAGGGAATCCCTCACACCCGACTTCGCGCAGCACGCCCCGGCGCTCGCCCGCACGGTGCGGCTCGTCTCCGGCGACTTCCTGCTGACGGTCAACCCCGTCGACGGCAGCGAGATAGAGGCCTGCCCGCCCGCGGAACGCCCCGCCCCGCCCGTGAAACGCACCGCGGCCGAACGCGCCGAGGCCGAACGC
>NZ_JAKEIO010000074.1 GCF_021474405.1 [Streptosporangium] indianense | reverse complement strand
GGGTGGGGTAGCACTCTGTGGTTGTCCGGATCCCGCTCGTGGAGCGGGGGCCGGGGCGGGACGCGGCGTGTCGCGCGTCCCACCCCGGAACCCTACTGCGGAGTCATCCTCCCCACCATGTCGGGGTGCTGCTGGAGCCAGTCGGCCACGGCCTCCTCCTCATGGCCCTGACCGCGGTCCTTGATCTCGCTCTCCAGGCTGCCGAGCTCCTCCTCGCTCATGGTGAAGTTCTTGATCCACTTCGTGAGCTGCGGGTACTCGTCGGGGAACCGGGCGTGGGAGATGGTGCGGATGGTGTTGCCCTCGCCGAAGGCCTTCTTCGGGTCCTTCAGCTTGGTCAGCTCGTAGTCGCTGTACGCCCAGTGCGGCGACCAGAGGGTGACGGCGATCGGCTCCTTCTTGGCGTAGGCGCGCTTCAGCTCGGCGAGCATCGCGGGCGTGGAGCCGTCGACGACCTCGTACTCCTTGCCGAGGCCGTAGCCGGGCAGGACCTTGTTCTTCAGCAGGTCCATCTCGCCGGTGCCGGGCTCGATGCCGATGATCTTCCCCTTGAAGGTGGAGGACTTGCCCTTGAGGTCCTCCAGGGAGTCGACGCCCTTCACGTAGGACGGTACGGCGATCTCCAGGGAGGTCGGTTCGTACCAGGTGCCGAGGTCCTTCAGCCGGTCCTTGTTCTTGTCCCAGTAGTTCTTCTGGGCGTAGGGCAGCCAGGCGTCGAAGTTGAGGTCGAGATCTCCCGACGCGAGGCCGGTGTAGACCGGGCCGACGTCCATCTGCTTCAGGTTCAGCTGGTAGCCGCGCCGCTCCAGGACGTTCTTCCACAGGTAGGTGACGGCGATGTCCTCGTCCCAGGGGAACCAGGCGACGTCCAGGGGCTGCTTCGCCTCGGCGGGTGTACCGCCCCCGGCGTTCTTCACCGGGGCCGTCTTGTCGACGAAGCCGGGGTTCTGCTTCAGCCAGGCACGCACGGCGTCCTGCTGGCTGCCCTTGCCCGCCTTGTTGATCTCGGCTTCGAGGCTGGTGAGCTGCTTCTCGCTCATCGTGAAGTTCTTCAGCCACCCGGCGACGGTGGGGTCGTCGTCGGCGAAGCCCTTGCGGGACAGGGTGTGCACGCCGTCGCCCTCGCCCCAGGCACCCTCGGGGTCCTTGAGCTTCTTGAGGTCGTAGTCGTTGTACGCCCAGTGCGGCGACCAGAGGGTGGTGACGATCGGCTTCTTCCGGTCGTAGGCGCGCTTCAGCTCGGCCAGCATGGCGGGGGTGGAGCTGTCGACGACCTCGTACTCCTTGTCGAGGCCGTACTCCTTGAGGACCTTGCTCTTCAGCAGGGCCATTTCCCCGGCGCTGGACTCGATGCCGGTGATCCTGCCGTCGAACTCGGCGGCCCTGCCCTTGAGGTCCGCCAGGGAGTCGATGCCCTTCATGTAGGCGGGTACGGACAGCTCCAGGGACGTCTTGTCGTACCAGGCGCCGAGGTCGTCGAGCTGCTTTCCGTACTTCTTCCAGTACTGGGCGTGGGTGGTGGGCAGCCAGGCGTCCGTCTGGAAGTCGACGTCGCCCTGGGCGAGGGAGGTGTACAGCGGGCCCGCGTCGAACTGCTCGGCCTCGACCTCGTAGCCGCGCTGCTCCAGGATCTCCTTCCAGAGGAAGGTGGAGGCGACGCCCTCGTCCCAGGGGATGTAGCCGATGCTGATCTTCTTGCCCTGGCCGACGTTCCTGCCGTCCGCCGCGGCCTCGCCGCCGGTCGTGCCGCCGAGGACACCCATGCCGCCCGCGGTGAGCGCGAGGACGACGACGCCGATCACGGCGACGGCGGGACGCGGCCGGTACGACCAGATCTTCAGGCCCTGCGCGGCGCGCAGCTTGGCGGCTGCGCGGCGGCCGAGCGGGGAGACCTGGGTGCCCAGGGCGCTGGTCATGCGGTCGAGGTAGATCGCGAGGATCACGATCGCCACACCGGCCTCGGATCCGAGGCCCACGTTGAGCTGGCCGATGGCCTCGTTGACGTCACCGCCGAGGCCGCCGGTGCCGACCATGCCGGCGATCGCGGCCATGGACAGGCCGAGCATGATGACCTGGTTCACCCCGGCCATGACGGTGGGCAGGGCCAGCGGGAGCTGGACGCGCAGCAGGGTGTTGCGGGGCGAGGTGCCGAACGCCTCGGCCGCCTCGACCAGTTCCTTGTCGACCTGCCGGATGCCCAGCTCGGTCATGCGGACGCCGGGTGCGAGCGCGAAGATCAGGGTGGCGACGATGCCGGCGGGGGCGCCGGTGCCGAAGAAGAGGATCGCCGGGATCAGGTAGATCATCGCGGGCAGCGTCTGCATGAAGTCCAGCACGGGCCGGACCAGGCCGCTGACGCGGTCCGAGCGGGCCGCCCAGATGCCCACGGGCAAGGAGATCACCAGCGCGATGACGGTCGCCACGAGGACGAGCGCCAGGGTGATCATGGCGTTCTCCCAGAGTTCCAGGGAGTCGATGAACGCGAACCCGGCGAAGGTGAGGACACCGGCGAGGGTGCCGCGCAGCCAGAAGGCGATCACGGCGAAGATGCCCGCGAGGAGCAGCGGTTCGGGGGCCTGGAGGACGGTGTTGATGCCGTCGTAGAGGCCGAGGAAGACGGTCTTGCAGAAGTCGAACAGCCACGCCATGTGGGTGGTGAGCCAGTCGACCGCGTCGTTGACCCAGGCGCCGAGCTGAATGCTAGGCATCGGCGGTCACCTTTTCTGCGCCCTTGTCCCGCGGGGAGTCGCAGGGCTCCGGGGTGGCGTCCGGCTCGTCGCCGAGGAAGCCGACCAGGCGCTGCCGGGGGACGACGCCGAGCTGCTTGCCCTCCTTGTCCACGACCGCCACGGGGTGGGTGAGCCGGGCGCTGATCGCGCACAGCTCGGTGAAGGGGGTGTCGGGTGTGGCGGTCTCGCAGCGGCAGCCGGGGTCCTCGCCGGTGGCCGAGGGGTCCATGAGCTCGCCCGCGGTCAGGACGCGGGAGCGGTCGACGTCCTGGGTGAAGGAGGCGACGTAGTCGTTCTCCGGCCGCAGCAGGATGTCCTGGGCGGTGCCGTTCTGGACGATGCGGCCGTCGCGCATGACGGCGATGCGGTCGCCCAGGCGCATGGCCTCGTTCAGGTCGTGGGTGATGAAGACGATCGTCTTCTTGAGCTTCTGCTGGAGCTCCAGCAGCTGGTCCTGCATGTCGCGGCGGATCAGCGGGTCCAGGGCGCTGAAGGACTCGTCCATCAGCAGCAGGTCGGCGTCGGTGGCGAGCGCGCGGGCCAGGCCGACGCGCTGCTGCATGCCGCCGGACAGCTCGTCGGGCCAGGACTTCTCCCAGCCGGCCAGGCCGCACAGGGCGAGCGCCTCGTCGGCGCGGCGTGCGCGCTCGGCGCGGGGCACGCCCTGCACTTCCAGACCGTAGGCGGCGTTCTCGCGCACGCTGCGGTGCGGGAAGAGCGCGAAGTGCTGGAACACCATGCTGATCTTCTTGGAGCGGACCTCGCGCAGTTCGCGGGCACCGAGCGTGGTCAGGTCCTGGCCGTCGAAGCGCACGTGCCCGGCGGTCGGTTCGAGCAGGCCGTTCAGCATGCGCAACAGGGTGGACTTGCCGGAGCCGGACAGGCCCATGACGACGAAGATCTGGCCGGGCTCCACCGTGAAGGACGCGTCGATCACGGCGGCGGTCGTGCCCTCGGCCCGCAGTTCCTCTCGGTCGGCACCGGCGCGCAGCCGCTCGACGGCCCGGTCCGGTCTTCTGCCGAACACTTTGTACAGACTCGTCGCTTCCAGCGTCGCTGACACGTGGACCTCTGTTTCCTTGGCAACAGGACAGAGCGAGGACAGGGCGCAACAGTTGAAGTGCGCAACCAGCCTCGCTCCGGGGCGGCGCCTCCCCTCGATCGCCGGAACCAAACGGAAGAGTGGGGCGCTTCACACCAGATGCGCAGTGCGCAACGCGTTGCGCTGGGCCGAGGGGCTGTCGGTGCGGTACGGCATGATGCGTGGCGTGACCGGACGACTGATGCTCCTCGACACCGCCTCCCTGTACTTCCGCGCCTACTTCGGCGTCCCGGACTCGGTCCGGGCCCCGGACGGCACCCCGGTGAACGCCGTGCGCGGACTGCTCGACTTCATCGACCGCCTGGTCAAGGACCACCGGCCGGACCTCCTGGTCGCCTGCATGGACGCCGACTGGCGGCCGCAGTGGCGGGTGGAGCTGATCCCCTCGTACAAGGCGCACCGCGTCGCCGAGGAGCACGCGGTCGGCCCGGACGAGGAGGAGGTGCCCGACACGCTGTCGCCGCAGGTGCCGGTGATCGAGGCCGTCCTGGACGCGGTGGGCATCGCCCGCGTGGGCGTCGCGGGCTATGAGGCGGACGACGTGATCGGCACCTTCACCGCGCGGGCGACGGGCCCGGTCGACATCGTCACGGGCGACCGCGACCTGTACCAGCTGGTGGACGACGCGCGGGGCGTGCGCGTGCTCTACCCGCTGAAGGGCGTGGGGACGCTGCAGCACACCGATGAGGCGGTGCTGCGTGAGAAGTATGGGGTCGACGGCAGCGGGTACGCGGATCTGGCCCTGCTGCGCGGCGACCCCAGCGACGGTCTGCCGGGCGTGCCGGGCATCGGCGAGAAGACGGCCGCCAAGCTGCTGTCCGAGTTCGGGGACCTGGCCGGGATCATGGCGGCGGTCGAGGACCGCGGGTCGAGACTGACGCCCACGCAGCGTCGGCGGCTCGACGAGGCGCGTCCGTACCTCGCGGTCGCGCCGAAGGTGGTCCGGGTCGCGGACGACGTGCCCCTGCCGGACGTGTCCACGGCGCTGCCGCGGACGCCTCGCGACCCGGCGGCACTGGAGGCGCTGGCGGCGCGCTGGGGGCTGGGCGGGTCGCTGGAGCGGCTGCTGACGACCCTCTCGGCGTGACGTGACAGGACGGGCGGGAGGAGACCGGCGGCCCTCGGTGTTCAACTGCCGCGTTTTTCGAGAGGTGTGAAGTGGGCGCGAGGTGCTAACTTAGGTAACCCTAACTATATGAGACAGGGAGGTCCTCATGGCAGAGCGACCGGGACGCCAGCCGCGTCGGCTCCACACCGCGCAGGTCGTCCGCACCGAGCGGCTGACCCCGCACATGCAGCGTGTGGTGCTCGGCGGCGAGGGCCTCGCCGAGTTCACGGCGGGCACGTGCACCGACCACTATGTGAAGCTGCTCTTCGCGCCGGCGGACGTCACCTATCCGGAACCCTTCGACCTGCAGCGCGTCCGTGATGAGCTGCCGCGCGAACAGTGGCCGGTGACCCGGACGTACACGGTCCGCCAGTGGGACGCCCTGCACCGCGAACTGACCCTGGACTTCGTCATCCACGGTGACGAGGGCCTGGCCGGTCCCTGGGCCGTGCGCGTGCGGCCGGGCGAGACCGTGCGCTTCATGGGTCCCGGTGGGGCGTACGCACCCGACCCGGGTGCCGACTGGCATCTGCTCGTGGGGGACGAGAGCGCGCTGCCCGCCATCGCCTGTGCGCTGGAGGCGCTGCCGCACGGCGCCAAGGCGTACGCGTTCGTGGAGGTCTCCGGCCCCGAGGAGGAGCAGAAGATCGACTCGGACGTGGAGGTCGTCTGGCTGCACCGCGGCGCCCGGCCCGTCGGTGAGGCGCTGGTCGAGGCCGTACGGGGCCTGGAGCTCCCCGAGGGCCGGGTGCACGCCTTCGTCCACGGCGAGGCGCACTTCGTCAAGCAGCTGCGCCATCTGCTCCGCGTCGAGCACGGGATCCCGCGCGACGACCTCTCGATCTCCGGGTACTGGCGCCGCGGCCACGACGAGGACGGCTGGCAGGCCTCGAAGCGCGAGTGGAACGCCAGGATCGAGGCGGAGCAGGAGAGCGTGTCGGCGGCCTGACACCGGCCGGCGCGCCCGGGGCTCTCGGCCGCGGACGCGGGAGTGCTCGTCGTGCAACTCCCCGGTCAGTTCTCCCGTACGCGCGCGTGCAGATGCATGTCGTGCCATCCGTCCGGCTGCTTGATCGCACTGCGCTTGGTGCCCAGTACGCCACCTCCGCCGTCCCGTCGTCGAGCCGCAGCTCGCGCAGCGCCACCCGGCCCAGCAGCACACCGGACGCGGCGTCGGCCACCGCCCAGTGCGCCTCCCGCTCCTCCATCCACGCCTGCCGCCACGCACGGATCCAGTCGCCGACCTCCTCCTCGGAGTCGGCCGACCGGGCGTGCCACTGGTGCATCACCGGGTCCTGGAACACCTCGTACACCGCGGGCGCGTCCCCCTCCCGGAAGGGGCGCAGGACGAGTCCCCCGTCGGCGGGGAGCGTCGGTTGCGGACGGCCCGCGAGGGCCCCGGCGGTCAGGACCGGGCTGATGAGAAACGGCATGCCCGCATCCTGGCAAGGGCCCGCGGAGTGATCCCAGTGGTTTTCCTCCCTGCCGCACCGGTCTCGTACGCTGGGCCGCGATGAGACGCAAGACGCGCACCCCGCCCTCTCCCCTGCCGCAGCGCCACGGCGTGGACCCGGTGCGGGTGCGGCTGCCCGCGGCCGGCACCTGGGGCACGGTGCGCGACCACTTGGTGGAGCGGCTCTCCGGAGCGGGCTCCGGAGTCGTGGACGCCATGTTCGACGCGGGCCGGATCGTCGGGGCGGACGGACGGCCCGTCGCGGCGGACGCGCCCTACGCCCCCGGGATGTTTGTGTGGTTCCACCGGGACCTGCCCGACGAGGTGCCGGTGCCCTTCCCGGTGCGGGTCATACACCGGGACGAGCACATCGTCGTCGCCGACAAACCGCCCTTCCTGGCCACCACCCCGCGCGGCGGCCATGTCGCCCAGACCGCGCTGGCCAGGCTCCGCCGCGAGCTGGACCTCCCGGCGCTCACCGCCGCGCACCGCTTGGACCGGCTCACGGCGGGGCTCGTGCTGTTCACCGTGCGCCCCGACGAACGCGGCGCCTACCAGACGCTGTTCCGCGACCGCCGGGTCCGCAAGGGATACGAGGCCGTCGCCCCGTACGACCCCGGCCTCGACCTGCCCCGGACGGTCCGCAGCCGGATCGTCAAGGAGCGCGGCGTGCTCACGGCCCGGGAGGTCCCGGGCGAGTCCAACGCCGTGAGCCGCGTCGAACTCGTCGAGCACCGCGACCGGGTCGGCGAACAGGGCCGGCCCGGTGGACTCGCCCGGTACCGGCTCACGCCCGCCACCGGACAGACGCACCAGTTGCGCGTCCACATGACCGCGCTGGGCGTGCCGATCCTCGGCGACCCGCTCTACCCCGAGGTGACCGCCCCCGCAGCGGCCGGTGACTTCCGTCGTCCGCTGCAACTGCTCGCGCACTCGCTGGAGTTCACCGACCCGGTCACGGGCGAGGAGCACCGCTTCCGCAGCGGCCGGACGCTCGCCGCGTGGGCGTCGTACGACCGATGGGCCGCCGGCACGTACGACGGCCCGTCGGACGGTCAGTAGCCGCGCCACCAGCTCAGGAACCGCTGCCACACACCCCTGCGGCGGGGCGCTTCTGCGACGCCCGGCTGCGGCATCCCGGTCACCGGCTGCGGCTGGGGCAGCACCTGGGCCGGCTGAGGCTGAGCGGCGACCGGCTGGGGCTGGGCGGCGGCCGGTTGCGGTACGGCCGAAGCAGCAATCGGTGCGGTGGCCGACGGCTGCGTGATGCCGATCTGCCAGTCCGAGCGCTGGGCTGCGACCGGCTTGTGGTGCGGCTCCTCCTGCACGTTCTGCGGCGGCCTGGGCGCGAACTGCACCGGCAGTTCCACCAGGTGCCGGGAGGCGATGGACGCCGTCCAGCGCAGCTCCTCCTGGTCGCAGTCGAGTTCGACGTCGGGCAGCCGCATCAGCAGTGCGTCGACGCCCACGTCGGCGATGGAACGGCCGATGTCCTGACCGGGGCACTCGTGCGGGCCGCCGCCGAAGGCGAGGTGGGAACGGTTGCCCTGCATGCTGGCCTTCAGGTCCGGCCGCACCCGCGGGTCGACGTTGGCCGGCAGCGGGGCGAACAGCAGCCCGTCGCCCCGGCGGATGCGCTGCCCGCCCAGCTCCGTCTCCTGCTTGGCGAAGTAGGCGAAGACCGTGCTGAACGGCGGCTCGTTCCACAGGGACTGCTCCACCGCCTCCGGCACCGTCATCTGGCCGCCGTTGAGCTGGGCCCGGAAGCGCGGGTCGATCAGCACCGTCAGCAGCACGTTGGACAGCAGGTTGGTGGTGGCCTCGTAGGCGGCGAAGAGGACCAGGCGCAGGTGCTCCCTGACCTCGTCGTCACTCAGCCGGGCCGGGTGCGTGATCAGGTAGCTGGCGAGGTCCTCCTCCGGCTGGGCCCGGCGGGTGGCGGTCAGCCGGCTGAGGACCTCCATGACGTAGGAGTGGCTGGCGATCGCCGTCTCGGTGCCCTTGAGGGCGTCGCGGGCGGCCTCGACGAGCCGGTCGTTGTACTCGTCGGGCATGCCGAGGATCTCGCACATCACCGCCATCGGCAGGTGCTCGGTGAACTGGCCGACGAGCTCCGCCTCGCCCGCCTCGCAGAACCGGTTGACGATCACCTGCGTGCTGCGGTTGATGTAGCGGCGCAGGCTGCGGAAGTCGATGGTGGAGATGGCGCCCATGACCGCGCCGCGCAGCCGCTTGTGCTCGTCGCCCTCGGCGTGCGAGGCGATGGGCTGCCAGGCGATGTGCGGCATCAGCGGGTGGTCGGGTTTGACCAGGCCCTCCTTGAGCGGGGTCCAGATCCGGCTGTCCCGGCAGAACTGCGAGGGCGAGCGCACCATGTGAAGGTTCTCGGCGTGGCCGAGGACGATCCACATCGGTACGTCGTCGTGGAGCAGCACGGGCGCCACGGGACCGTGCCGGTCCCGCAGTTGCTCGTACAACGCTCCCAGGTCCTCCGCCTCGTGCAGCCGGTGCAGTCCCCCGGGCCCGATGCCGTGCGCGGGGCAGCCGGGAGGCGGGCCGGGCGGGAGGTCGTCCGTGCTGGTCGGGGCGTGGGATTCAGGCGTCACAGTGATCGCTCCGAAACTGAGGTGGTCTCAGGTGTCTGGGGGGAAGTGCGAACGGGTCGCACGGGTCAGGCGCGGGAGCCCGTCATGGCCAGCGAGTGCAGGAAGCGCATGAGGGTCATCAGGACGTCGCGGCTGGAGGCCCGCCGCCGCGCGTCGCACTCCATGATCGGGATGTCCGGCGTGAGGTCGAGGGCGGCGCGCAGCTCCTCGATGGCGTAACGAGGGGCGTCGGGGAAGGAGTTGACGGCGACCACGAACGGCACGCCGCGTTCCTCCAGACGCCCCATGACGTCGAAGCTGACCTCCAGCCGCCGGGTGTCGACCAGCACGACCGCGCCGAGCGCACCCTCGAACAGGCCGTTCCACAGGAACCAGAAGCGCTGCTGTCCGGGTGTGCCGAAGAGGTACAGCACCAGCTGTTCGGTGATGCTGATCCGGCCGAAGTCCATGGCGACGGTGGTGGCCGTCTTGGACGCGGAGCCGAAGTTGTCGTCGACGCCGATGCCGGCCTGCGTCATGGTCTCCTCGGTGGTCAGCGGTGTGATCTCGCTGACCGAGCCGACCATGGTCGTCTTGCCGACGCCGAAGCCGCCCACGATCACGATCTTGGCCGCGGCCTGTGCCGTGTGGGGCAGCTGGTCCTCG
Organism: [Streptosporangium] indianense; assembly: GCF_021474405.1. Classification (GTDB taxonomy): domain Bacteria; phylum Actinomycetota; class Actinomycetes; order Streptomycetales; family Streptomycetaceae; genus Streptomyces; species Streptomyces indiaensis. The sequence continues at coordinate 26,696 of NZ_JAKEIO010000074.1, read as the reverse complement.
GCCCGGGGGCCCGGAATGGTGTCAGAGCCGTTGAAGTCCATTCATCACCGCTTCGAGGAGGGAACGGTCGGAGCGCGCCTTACGGACGATCGGGGCGCGCGCCTGCACCAGTTCCGCCGTCAGCAACTCGGTGAGCAGCACGCCCATCGCGCTGAACGGCAGGTGGAGGTAGGCCGACAGCTCGGCCACGGACAGGGGGGCGGCGCAGAGTCGGAGCAGCGCCGCCTGCTCGGGGGAGGCGGAGGGCGGCGGGTCCGTGGCCCGCGCCACGATTAACGTCACCAGGTCGAGCTCGGCCCGTTCGCCGTCCGGACCGGCCACCACGTACATCCGCTCGGGGTTGCCGGGTTTGCCGTCGCCCTCCCGGGGCGTGGCCGTTTCCGGGGCGAGGTCGCGCCTCTGGCGTTGCGGAGGCGTCATACGATCTGCCCGTTCCGCCGGGGCGGGCTGGTGAGGTGGCCACCGATCCGGACGACGAGGTCGCGCATCATGGCGCTCATCCGGCCGGGTTCGCACCGCACGTCGGACAGCACCGCGAGGAAGGCGTTGGCGCCCGCGCCCATCAGGTAGAAGTAGCCCTGGTCGATCTCGATCATGACGAGCTTCATCTCGCCGTCGCCCACGGTGAGTTCCTGGCAGATGCTGCCCGCGAGGGACTGCAGGCCGGCGCAGGCGGCGGCGACCCGGTCGGCGGCGTCCGGCTCGCCGCCGTAGCGGGCGATGCGCAGACCGTCGGCCGAGAGCACCACGATCATCTCGATGCCCGGGACACCGTCGGCGAGTTGCTTGAGCATCCAGTCGAAGTTGCCTCGCTGCTGGATCACTTGAGATCCCCCTCGTCATCGGCCTCGGTGGGGGCCGGGTCGTTGATCAGGTGCAGGTACTTGTGCGGGTTCCGGATGAAGTCGGTGGGGTGGGTGCCGGGTTCGATGCCTTGCTTGAGTCCCTCCCAGAAGGCCTCCAGGCCCTTGCCGGGGGCGTCCGGGGACGACATGTCGTGCCACGACTTGGGCTCGGGCTCCGGGGTGGCCCAGGGGTTGTGCTCGCCCCGCTCGGCTGCTTCCCGGTCGGCCTTCTCGTTGGCGGCCTGCTGGGCGAGGCGCTCGGCGAGCGGCATCTTCACCTTGCTGCGGCGCTGCGGCAGGCCGTTCGCGGTCCACTCGGTGACCTCGGGGACGTCGTCGTCCTCCAGGGAGACCGTGGCCGGGATCTTCGGGCTGGTGGGGCGTCGCCTCTTGGGCGCGCGCTTCGGGCCCTCGGGGATGCCGACCGTCATGGGGATGCCGGTGGCGCCGATGCCGTGGGCGAGTCCGACACCGGGCTCGTGGGTGATCATCTCGCTGGGCACGATGAGGATGGCGCGGACGCCGCCGTACGCGGAGGCGCGCAGCGAGACCTGCATGTTGTATGCCGTGCACAGACGGCCCACGACGGCCAGGCCGAGGCGCGGGTGCTCGCCGATGTCCTGGAGGTCGACGCCCGCCTTGGCGGCCTCCAGCATGCCCTCGATCCGGGCGCGTGCCTCCTCGTTGAGGTTGACACCGCCGTCCTCGATCTCGATGCAGACACCGGTCTGCACCTCGGTGGCGGTGACGTGGACCTTGGTCTGGGGCGGCGAGTAGCGCGTGGCGTTGTCGAGGAGTTCGGCGGCGGCGTGGATGACCGGCTCGACGTAGATGCCCTTGACGCTGACCTTGGCGATGGAGGACAGCTGGATGCGCCGGTACTCGAGGATGCGGGACATGGCGCCGCGCAGGGTGCTGTACAGGGACACCGGGGCGGGCCACTGGCGGCCCGGGCGGCCGCCGCCGAGAACGGACACGGAGTCGGCGAGACGGCCGATCAGCGCGTTGCCGTGGTCGATGCGCAGGAGGTCGTCGAAGACCTCCGGGTTGCGGCCGTGGTCCTCCTCCATCTCCCGCAGTTCCTCGGCCTGCTGGTGGATGATCGCCTGGACGCGGCGGGCGACACTGACGAAGGAGCGTGCGGCGGCGTCACGCATGGTCACTTCGTAGTCGACGATCTTGAGCACCCTCAGCAGCGTCTCCCTCTGCGGGGCGGGCAGGTCCCGGAACGCGGGGTCGACGAGGCCGAGCTTGCGGATCACCTCCCTGGGGGGTTCTCCGGTCCGCAGCAGGTCGAGCGCGGCGGGGATCATCTCCCGCGAGAAGTGGAGCAGTTCGGTGTCGTGGGCGGCGATCCGCTGTTCCAGCTGTGCGCTGTGCCGGGCGTGCTCGGCACGCTGGTGGCGCAGCGCACGGCCGCGGCGTACCGCCTCGGCCGCCGTCGCGAGCACCAGCGCGGTGGCGATGCCGCCGCACCAGCCGACGGCACCCCGGGCCGGCTCGCTCACCAGCGCGACCGCGGCTCCGGTCGCCGCGGCCATGACTATGGCCGGGAGCAACAGCACGCGCGCGTAGGGGAGTTCACCGCGACCGGGAGGGGATTGGACACTCACCATGGGGGCCTTCTGACAGGAGTCGACTGAGGTTCGAGGGGACACGCAGGGGGTATGTCATGAAACTGCCGGGATCTTCCACACATGGGGGAACAAGCGCACGAATTCATCTCAAGCCGGTGCGCTGCGGGCGAGCTTAGTCCGACCGGATCATCGCCGTGTCATATTCGGCGTCTGCCGGAAACCGGACGCGAGGGGATAGTACGCTCGGTCGTTCACACGCTGCGACATCGTTCGAACGCGTAACGTGACGGCGTACAGGCATACGAAAGCCCACTCACCGTGACGGGTGAGCGGGCTTCCGTACGACGCGTTTCCCGGGGCGCGGGGAACCGCGCGAGCAACCACCCACAACGGTCACCCGCGCATCGGACGATCACCCCACCGATGAATAGGCGACAACACCCCGCAGCAACAGATCCACGGCCTTACGGGCGTTCTTCACCACCGAAGATCCCTGCGGGGCCGCCGCCGCGATCTGCCCCAGCACGTCGATGACCTGCTTGCACCACCGCACGAAGTCCCCCGCCGGCATCTCCGCCTCGCGCAGTACCTCGTCGAGCCCCTTACCGGAGGCCCACTCGTACGCGGCCCAGGCGAAGCCGAGGTCGGGCTCGCGCTGTCCGACGCCCTCGGTCTGGGTGATCCGGAACTCCTCCTCCAGCGCGTCCAGCCGCCCCCAGATCCGCACCATCTCGCCCAGCGCGGCCTTGGCCTTGCCGGACGGCACCTTCGGCGCCATCGCGTCGTCCGCGACCCGGGACTCGAACACCAACGCCGAGACGCACGCTGCCAGTTCGGCCGGGCCGAGGCCTTCCCAGACGCCCTCGCGCAGGCACTCGCTGGCGAGCAGGTCCAGCTCGCCGTACAGCCGCGCGAGCCGCTTGCCGTGCTCGGTGACCTCGTCGGCGCGCAGATAGTCCAGCTCCGTCAACAGCGCGACGATACGGTCGAAGGTCCGGGCGATCGTGTTCGTACGGCCCTCGATCCGCCGCTCCAGCTGCGAGGTGTCCCGCAGCAGCCGGTGGTAGCGCTCGGCCCAGCGGGCGTGGTCCTCACGGTCGTTGCACCCGTGGCAGGGGTGTGCCCGCAGGGCCGTCCGCAGCCGGGCGATCTCGCGGTCGTCGGCCGCCTGGGAGCGCCGCTTGCGGTGCCGCTCGGCCGGGATGTGGCCGGCCTTGGTGCGCAGCGCCGACGCGAGGTCCCGACGGGACTGCGGGGAGCGGGGGTTGAAGGACTTCGGGATCCGCATCCGCTCCAGCGGCTCGACCGGCACCGGGAAGTCCATCGACGCCAGCCGCTTCACCTGCCGCTCGGCGGTCAGCACCAGAGGTCGCGGCCCGTCGTGGTGGTCGAAGCCGCGGTGGCCGTTGGAACGGCCCGCCGGCAGGCCCGGGTCCAGCACCAGCGCCAGGCCCGCGTACTTGCCGGTGGGCACGTGGATGACGTCGCCGGGCTTGAGCTTCTCCAGCGCGACGGCGGCCTCCGCGCGCCGCTGGGCCACACCCTGCCGGGCGATCTCGTTCTCCCGGTCCTTCAGTTCACGGCGCAGCCGCGCGTACTCCTCGAAGTCGCCGAGGTGGCAGGTCATGGAGGCCTTGTAGCCCTCCAGCCCCTCCTCGTTGCGCTGCACCTGGCGGGAGATGCCGACGACCGACTTGTCCGCCTGGAACTGCGCGAACGACGTCTCCAGCAGCTCGCGCGAGCGGTGCCGCCCGAACTGCTCGACCAGGTTGACCGCCATGTTGTACGACGGCTTGAAGCTGGAGCGCAGAGGGTAGGTGCGCGTGCCGGCCAGGCCCGCGAGGTGCTCGGGGCTCATGCCGCGCTGCCAGAGCACCACGGCATGGCCCTCGACGTCGATGCCGCGCCGCCCCGCCCGGCCCGTCAGCTGGGTGAACTCGCCCGGGGTGATGTCCGCGTGCTGCTCGCCGTTCCACTTGACGAGCTTCTCCAGCACCACCGAGCGGGCGGGCATGTTGATGCCGAGGGCGAGGGTCTCGGTCGCGAACACGGCCTTGACCAGGCCGCGTACGAACAGCTCCTCGACGACCTCCTTGAAGGTCGGCAGCATGCCCGCGTGGTGGGCGGCGATGCCGCGCTCCAGGCCCTCCAGCCACTCGTAGTAGCCGAGGACGTGCAGGTCCTCCCTCGGGATGGACGCCGTGCGCTCCTCGACGAGCGGGCGGACCTTCTCGCGCGCCTCCTCGTCGTTGAGCCTGAGCCCCGCGTACAGGCACTGCTGGACGGCGGCCTCGCAGGCGGCGCGGCTGAAGATGAAGGTGATGGCGGGCAGCAGCCCCTCGGCGTCGAGCCGTTCGATGACCTCGGGCCGGCTCGGCGTCCAGATCCGGGACCGCTGGCGGCGCTCGCGCTCACGGTCCGCCTCGCGCAGGGACCGGCCGCGCCGGCGGTCCTGGTACGACGGGCGGCTCGCCTCCATGCGCGCCATGCGCATGAGGTCGGGGTTGACGGCCTTCTTGTGGCCCTCACCCTCCTCGAACAGGTCGTACATCCGCCGCCCGGCCAGCACGTGCTGGAACAGCGGCACGGGCCGGTGCTCGGAGACGATCACCTCGGTGTCGCCGCGGACCGTGTCCAGCCAGTCGCCGAACTCCTCGGCGTTGGACACGGTCGCCGACAGCGAGACCAGCGTGACCGACTCGGGCAGATGGATGATCACCTCTTCCCAGACGGCACCCCGGAACCGGTCGGAGAGGTAGTGCACCTCGTCCATGACCACGTAGCCGAGGCCGAGGAGGGTCTGGGAACCGGCGTACAGCATGTTCCTCAGCACCTCGGTGGTCATCACCACCACCGGCGCTTCGGAGTTGACGCTGTTGTCGCCGGTCAGCAGGCCCACCTTGTCCGTGCCGTACCGGCGGCACAGGTCGGCGTACTTCTGGTTCGACAGGGCCTTGATGGGTGTCGTGTAGAAGCACTTCTTGCCCTGCTGGAGGGCGAGGTGGACGGCGAACTCGCCGACGATCGTCTTGCCGGAGCCGGTGGGCGCGGCGACGAGCACGCCCTTGCCCGCCTCGAGCGCCTGGCAGGACTCGATCTGGAAGGGGTCGAGGCCGAAGTCGTACATCTCGCGGAAGGAGGCGAGCGCGGTGGCCTGCTCGGCAGCGCGCTTACGGGCTGCCGCGTACCGCTCGGCCGGTGAGAGGTCCTCTGTCATCGTGCTTTCGAGCGTACCGGGCCGCACTGACAACAGGACGATCATTATCCGGATCCGTTTCTGTGAAACCTCGGATCCGCGCAGCTCAGGGGCCGACGACCCGCACGGCCCCGCGCACGCAGCGCGCGACCAGCGGCAGCGCGCCGAGCGGCTCCCCGTCGGCGTAGCCGGTGACTCCCTCGGCGGCGAGCTCGACCCGCGCCGCCCGCACCACGGTCACCTGCGGATGGTCGACGTGCGTCCCCCGGTACACCCGCGGGAACACCCGCAGCAGCGTCGCCCGGCTGCAGTCGCCGACCACCGTCACGTCGAACAGCCCGTCGGTCAGGTCGGCGCCGGGGCAGATCCGCATGCCGCCGCCGTACGAGGAGCCGTTGCCGACGGCGACCAGGGTCGCCTCGACCTCGCGGACCTCCCCGTCGTCGAGCCTGATCCGGTACGGGAGGGGCCGGAACGCGGCGAGTTCGGCGATCATCGCCAGGTCGTACTTCAGACGCCCGGTGGGCCATCGCATGCGGTTGCCGCGGTCGTTGACGCGGGAGTCGAAGCCGGAGGCGAGGACCGTGCCGAACCAGCGGTCGCCGGCCTGCCCGAGGTCGATGTCGCGGACCCGGCCGCACTTGAGGGCGTCGGCGATCATGCGGCCCGCGGCGGCGGGCTCGCGCACGGGCAGGCCGAGGGCGCGGGCGAAGTCGTTGCCGGTGCCGACCGCGACCAGGCCCAGCGGGGTGCGGGTGCCCGCGACCGCCTCCAGGGCGAGGCCCGCCATCCCGTCGCCGCCCACGGCGATCAGGGCGCCCGTGCCGGATGCGACGGCCGCACGCGCGCGGACCAGGGCGTCGGCGGCGTCCTCGCCGAGGACGGTCCGTACCGAGTAGCCGGCCGCCCGCAACGCGGAAGCGGCCGGCTGCGCCGCGCGGGCGCCCCGGCCGCGGCCCGCGGTGGGGTTGACGAAGAGGGTGATCTCGCTGGTCACGGGACCGACCCTATGAGCTGTCCGCCGATCTTCAGGTCACGTCGTCATAACCGTTGACCCGGTCCGTGCGCTCCGCGCTCGCCTGCTCGGGCAGCGCCGCGCGGCTGGTCGTCACGGGCTCGATCTCGCCGATGTCCTCGGGCGTGAGGTCCAGCTCGGAGGCCTCGTCGTCGGCGGGACCGAGGGCCTCGCGCCGGGCCTTGCGGCGGTCGTTGAGCAGGGAGAAGGCGACGGCCGCGAAGTACAGGATCCAGATCGGCGCCGCGAGGGCCAGCATGGTCAGCGGGTCGGTGCTGGGCGTGGCGACGGCCGCGAAGACCGTGATGCCCATGATCATGCCGCGCCACCAGCCGAGCATGCGCTTGCCGGTGAGCACCCCGGTGAGGTTGAGCATGATCAGCAGCAGGGGCAGCTCGAAGGAGAGGCCGAAGACGAGCACCATCCGCATGACCAGGTCGAGCAGGTCGTCCAGCGGCAGGAGGTTGGACGTGCCGCCCGGGGTGAACTCCAGGAGCACCTTCGCCGTGGTGGGCAGGACCGTGTACGCGAAGTAGGCGCCGACGACGAACAGCGGGGCGCCGGTGCCGACGAAGGCGTAGGCGTACTTCTTCTCGTGCCGGTGCAGGCCGGGCGCGACGAAGGCCCACAGCTGGTAGAGCCAGATCGGCGAGGCGAGGACGACACCGGCCATCAGGGACACCTTCAGCGCGAGCGTGAAGGGGGTGAGCAGGCCGTTGATGGTGATCTGCGCACAGGGCTTGGTGCCCGTCTGCGACCTGGCCAGTTCCTCGAAGGTCTTGTCACAGCCGACCGAGTCGAGGATCGGCTTCGTGATCAAGTTGATGATGTCGTTGTAGAAGAAGGCGGCGACGATCGTGACCAGGACGATCGCCAGCATCGCCTTGGCGAGCCGGTTGCGGAGCTCGCGAAGGTGCTCCGCGAGGGGCATGCGCCCCTCGGGATCCCTCTCCTGCTTGCGGGCAGACTTCAGCAACCCACGTTCCCATCTCGTGCGGCGGGCCGGAGGTCACCGGCCCTGCGTCAGCGCTTGGTCGTGTCCGTGGGCTCGTTGACCGGGCGCGAGCTGGTCACGTCGCCGGGCGCTGCCTGGATGGTGCGCTGCGAGGGCTCGTCGTTGTTGGGCGGGCCGGCGGGGGTCGTGGACGACTTGTTCTCGTCCTTCATCGCCTTGGCCTCGCTCTTGAGGATCCGGGCCGACTTGCCGAGCGACCGAGCCATGTCCGGAAGCTTCTTCGCGCCGAACAGCAGGATGATGACGACGAGGATGAGAATGATCTCGGGGGCTCCGAGCCTTCCGAACATAAGTCTTTACCTTCTCACCGAGGCGGCTGTGGTGGGGGTGCTGTGCGACCGGTCGGACACTTGTCCGAACGATCGTGCTCGCAGCGATCGTAACGCTCGGGGGTGAACGCGAGGCAATCCCTCTGCATCCCTTGTGCGCACTCCCGTCCGCGGCCAGTGCCTCGTTACCGGGCCGCGACCAGCAGCGTACCTGCACGGGCAGCACAGGTGACAGGGCGAAGTGTCCCGAAACGCAACTCCCGGCCGCCCGCCGGACACCTCACAGAGCGTCGACGGAACGGGCCGCGCTCTGCGCCGACCGCTCCAGGTCCTCGGCGGCACGGTTGATACGGCGCGCCGAGTCCGTGACCTGCCTGCCCAGGCGCTGCGTCTCCACGAAGACCCGCACGGCGAGCACCCCCAGCACGACGAGACCCACGAAACCCACAGCTACCGCGAACATCGGCCAGAACATGACGCCGAGCCTAGACCTTCCTGAACGGGCGGGATCCCCGACCCACTAGACGGTGGAGTGCAGCCGCAGGGTCCGCACCCCGCCGCCGGTGAGCAGCTCCACGATCCGCTCCCCCGCGGGCTTGCGGACGGACGCGCCGCACTCCGGGCAGGTGAACGAGTAGAAGGTGGTGCGGCTGGTGGCGCCGATGGCCAGGCGCAGCGCGCCCGCGGCCAGCTCGAAGGCCTCCCGGCAGTCGGGGCAGCCCGCCCGGAACACGACCGGGGTCACGCTTCTCATCCCGGCGAACGCGGACTCCACCGTCATGCCCCGGACACCACCGGACGTCACCGACTCGCTCAAGCCCTCGCTCCTCTTCCTGGGTCGTACACCTCCGGGGTGCACGACCGGTGTCGCGGCCCCGGCGTCGCCCCCGGCGGCGCCTGGCTCACTCGGGCCCGTCGTCGCCCGGCCCGTCCGGAACCGTCCGCACCACCTGCGGCCCGTCCGCGTCCCGGGCGCCGGGATCCGTGTGCGCCGCCTCGACACCGTCGTACGCCGCCAGTGCCTCCCGGGCCGCCTGCCGGGCGCTGTCGGCGAGCTCCGGCGGGGAGACGATCCGGCCGTCCCGCCCGAGCCGCAGCGCCAGACGCCGGAGCGACGCCGGCTCGGGGGTCCGCAGAGTGATACGCAGCCCGCCGTCCGGAAGCTCATCCGCACTGTCGTGCGGGTAGTACTCGGCGACCCAGCGGCCTCCGGGCCCGACCTCGATCACGACCTCCGGATCCTCGGCCGCCGGCTGCACCAGCGCCTCCGACAGGTCCCGCAGCTCGATCTCGGGCGGCGCCGACGGCTCGTCGAGGATCTTGATCTCGGCGACCCGGTCGAGCCGGAAGGTGCGGCGCGCCTCGGAGCGGCGGCACCAGGCCTCGACATAGGTGTGTCCGACGCTGACCAGGCGGATGGGGTCGATCTCCCGCTCGGTGACCTCGTCACGTGCGGGCGAGTAGTAGCGGATCCACAGCCGGCGGCGCTCGGCGATCGCACGGTCGACGTCGGCGAAGACGCCGCCCTCGGACTCGAAGGTCACCGACAGGCGCGAGCTGGCACCCGCCGCCTCGCCGGCCGCGGTCTCCACCTTGGCCGTCGCGCGCAGCAGCGCCTGCCGGTCGCTCTCGCGCAGTCCGGGCAGCGTGGACACCGCGCGGGCGGCGACGAGCAGGGCGGTGGCCTCGTCCGCGGCGAGCCGGAGCGGCTCGGCGGCCTCCGCGGCGAGGGCGGCCGGATTGTGCCACCAGATGCGCTCGCCGTCGGTGTCGATGTCGAGCAGGTCGCCGCCGCGGAAGCTGGTGCCGCACATGGGCAGCACGTCGAGGTCGGAGACCAGCTCGTCCTCGCTGATGCCGAAGGCGCGCGCCACGTCCTCGACCCGGGCCCCGGGGCGCTCCCTGAGATACGTCACCAGCGAGAGCATCCGCCGGGTCTGGTCGATGGCGTTCACGGGCCTGACCGGTTTGCCTGCCACTGTCTTTCCGCTCCCCCTCAGCCCTTGGCCACGGCCCGTAGCCGGTCCACCACGTCGGCCCGCAGCTCGGCGGGCTCCAGGACGACCACGTCCGGCCCGAACTCCACCAGCCAGGCGTCCAGCCCGTGGCCGTACGGAATCTCCAACTCGTCCCAGCCGTCGCCGAGTTCCCGGACGGAGGTGGCCTTCGCCCGAAGGGGGTACCCCGCGCCCGCGCGCAGCCGGATCCGCGCCGAGCGGTCGGCGATCTCCCCGGCCCAGCTCGCGACGGTCTCCCGGACGGTGACGACGTCCGGCACCTCGGCGGTGTAGCGGCCGCCGCGCGAGCGGACCTTGCCGGTGATCCGGGACAGCCGGAAGACCCGCTCGGCGCCGCGGTCGCGGTCCCAGCCCGCCAGGTACCAGTGGCCCCGCCAGCACTCCAGCGCCCAGGGCTCCACGTGCCGCTGCTCGGGGTGGGCGGCGGTGGCCTTGCGGTAGTCGAAGGCGACCGGCCTGCGGTCCCGGCAGGCGAGCATCAGCGGCTCGAACGCGGCCTCGTGCACGGGGATGCGCGGCTCCAGCGCGCCGTGCGACCCGTAGGGGTCGACGTCCTCGGGAAGGCCGGCCGCGCGCAGCTTCTGCAGGGCGCCGCTGGCCGCTCCGGCGAGCCGGGCCTGCTGCCACACCTTCGCGGCCAGTCCGAGGGCGGCGGCCTCCTCGGCGTCCAGGGTGATGGGCGGGAGGCGGTTGCTGTCGCGGCGGGCCAGGTAGCCGATCTCACCGTCGAGGCTCTCGACGGTCTCGATGACCAGGCCGAGCTCGCGCAGGTCGTCCTTGTCGCGCTCGAACATGCGGTTGAAGGAATCATCGGAGCCGGTCGCGCCGTTCCCCGGCCCGAAGGACTCGACGTAGGCCTCGATGGAGTCGCGCAGCTCACGCTTGCTGAGGGGCCGCCGCGTCCCGAGCAGACACAGCGCCAGGTTCATCAGCCGCTCTGCCTTGGCAATGGCCATCGACGCGCTTCGCCTCCCTATGGTGCTTACGAGCGATGACCGTACCGCCACACGGTGGCACGGCAAAAGCCGAGGGCCCACGCCCGAACAGGCATGGGCCCCACATGATCGAGTCTGTCCGGAGCTTGCTCAGACTCCGAGCAGGTCGACCACGAAGATCAGCGTCTCGCCGGGCTTGATCAGAGGAGACGGGCTCTGGTTGCCGTAGGCGAGGTGGGCGGGGATGGTCAGCTGGCGGCGGCCTCCGACCTTCATGCCCTGCACGCCCTGGTCCCAGCCCTTGATGACCCGGCCGCCGCCCAGCGGGAAGCGGAACGGGGTGCCGCGGTTCCAGCTGGCGTCGAACTCCTCGCCCGTGCTGAAGGAGACGCCCACGTAGTGCACGGTGACGGTCTGGCCGGCCTCGGCGACCGGGCCGTCGCCTTCCCAGATGTCCTTGATCTCGAGGTCCGCCGGGGGCTCGCCGCCCGGGAAGTCGATCTCGGGCTTGTCGATGCTCACTTCATCTCTCCTTGTTACGTGACCTGCGTCGGGGACAGTCTCACAGACCGGACGGGTCAGACCGTGCCGAGGATGTCCACCGTGAAGACCAGGGTGTTCTTGGCCAGCTCGCTCTGCGGGCTCGCGCCGTAGCCGAGCGAGGGCGGGATCACCAGCAGCACCCGGTCGCCCACGTGCTTGCCGACGAGGCCCTTGTCCCAGCCTGCCACCACGGAGCCGTTGCCGATCTGGAAGGCGGTGGCGCCGCCGTGGTCCCAGGAGGAGTCGAACTTCTTGCCGTCCTCCCACTTGACGCCGGTGTACTGGGCGATGAGTCCCTGACCGGCTTCGACCTTCTTGCCGTCGCCCTTGATCAGGACCTGCTCCTTGAGGTCCTTGGGAGCCTTCTCACCCTTGGGGACGGTGATGTTCGCGGCCTTCTGCGAGGGGGCCTCCACCTCGGGCATGCCCGGCTCGGAGGGGGCCTGCTCACCCTTGACCTCGGCCTTGGCATCGACGCTCGCGGCACCGACCGGGTCGACGACCCAGATCAGCACGTCCTTGGCGGAGATCCCGGAGGAGGTGTTCAGGCTCTGGCCGATCAGATCGCCCGCGGTGCCCTGCACCAGGACGCGGCTGCCGGGCTTCTTGCCCTTCACCGCGTCGAGGACCTTCTCGGGGAGCTGCTGGCTCGGCTTGCCGATCTGCTCGACGGACTGCCGCCGGGGCGCCTTGTCACCCGCCGGCGCCGCGGCCCAGGTGCCGCCGAGCTCCTGGTCACCGCCCCACTTCTCGACGGTCCAGTCCAGACGGACGAAGTCCGATCCCTTGATCGGGGTTCCGCTGCCCGCCGAGACCGTCTTGACGACGGTCTCGTCGGACGGCTTGCCGTCCTTCGGTACGGAGATCTCGGGCTTGGCCCCGACTTTCCCCTTGACCTCGGCGACGCCTCCCGCCGCGTCGCCGTTGTTCCCGTCGTCCGATCCGCACGCGGCGGTGAACAACAGGGCGGGAACGGCCAGCAGCGCGGCCACGAGTCGTTTCGTGTTGTAGTTCATCAGTCCAACTGGGATCGGGGGTGGGGGCAATGCCAGCCACTCTACGGCGTACCCGCACCGCACTCCCCACACCGCGCGGCACGCCGCCTCCCGCTTCCGCCGGCACACGGGCGGAATCAGGCGGAAAAAACACCGATGCCCGAAGGCGCGAAATCCTCCGGGCATCGGCTTGGCGATCGGGTCGGCGGACGAGCCGCACGCCTCACATTCCGGCGATCAGCTTTTCCACCCGGTCGTCCACGGAACGGAACGGGTCCTTGCACAGCACGGTCCGCTGCGCCTGGTCGTTGAGCTTGAGGTGAACCCAGTCGACCGTGAAGTCACGGCGCTGTTCCTGGGCCCGCCGGATGAAGTCGCCGCGCAGCCGGGCGCGCGTCGTCTGCGGCGGGACGGACTTGCCCTCGAAGATCTTCAAGTCGTTGCAGATACGGGCCGCCTGGCCCTTCTTCTCGAGCAGGTAGTACAGACCACGACGGCGGTGGATGTCGTGGTAGGCGAGGTCTATCTGCGCGACCCTCGGGTGCGACATGGTCATGTTGTGCTTGGCGCGGTACCGCTCGATGAGCTTGTACTTCATGACCCAGTCGATCTCGGTGCCGATGCGGTCGAGGTCCTCGGACTCGATCGCGTCCAGGGCGCGGCCCCACAGCTCCAGGACCTGCTCGACGGTGCCGGTGCGGATGCCCCGGCGCTCGCAGAAGTCCAGGGCCTTCTCGTAGTACTCGCGCTGCACCTCCAGGGCGGAGGCCTCGCGTCCGCTGGCCAGGCGCACCTTGCGGCGGCCGGTGATGTCGTGGCTGACCTCGCGGATCGCCCGGATCGGGTTCTCCAGGGTGAGGTCCCGCATCACCGTACCCGCCTCGATCATGCGCAGCACCAGGTCGGTGGCACCGACCTTGAGCAGCATGGTCGTCTCGGACATGTTGGAGTCGCCCACGATGACGTGCAGGCGGCGGTAGCGCTCGGCGTCGGCGTGCGGCTCGTCACGCGTGTTGATGATGGGCCGGGAGCGGGTCGTCGCCGAGGAGACGCCCTCCCAGATGTGCTCGGCGCGCTGGCTGACGCAGTACACGGCGCCGCGCGGTGTCTGCAGCACCTTGCCCGCCCCGCACAGCAACTGCCGGGTGACCAGGAACGGAATGAGAATGTCCGCGAGTCGGGAGAACTCCCCGTGCCGGGCGACCAGATAGTTCTCGTGGCAGCCGTAGGAGTTGCCCGCCGAGTCGGTGTTGTTCTTGAAGAGGTAGACGTCGCCCGCGATTCCCTCCTCGTGCAGGCGTCGTTCGGCGTCCACCAGGAGTCCTTCGAGAATGCGCTCGCCCGCTTTGTCGTGGGTGACCAGTTCGGTCACGTTGTCGCATTCCGGTGTCGCGTATTCCGGATGCGATCCCACGTCGAGATAGAGGCGGGCGCCGTTTCGCAGAAAGACGTTGCTGCTGCGGCCCCATGACACGACACGGCGGAAGAGGTACCGCGCCACCTCGTCAGGAGACAGGCGGCGCTGTCCCCTGAACGTGCACGTGACGCCGTACTCGTTCTCCAGCCCGAAAATGCGGCGGTCCATGAGGGAACATTACGCCCGATCCCCTGAACTGAAACGGGGTTCGACGGCACGGTTTGGATCATTTTCCGAACCGGCCGCAACAACCGCTCCCTGGCCGGGAGCTGCGACTACCCGTCCTGTGGCGAGCAAAACCAGCAAGGACACGCCACCTGCCACACCCGGTACGGCGAAGCCCCACAGGGCCCCGCCCTGCTCGACGACGGGCCCCGCCACGCCCGTTCCGACCGAGTGTCCGACGGTGAACGTCGTCACCAGCCAGGAGAACGCCTCGGTGACGGTGCCGCGCGGGGCGTGCCGGTCGACCAGGACGAACGCACAGGCGATGGCGGGCGCGAGGAAGACCCCGGCGAGCGCGGTCAGCGCCACCATGGCGACCGCGTCCGGCATCAGCATCAGCGGCAGGTAACACACCACCAGAAGCGCGACCAGCACCCGCAGTCGCCGCGCGGGCTCACCGGCCCACTGCCGCGCGCCGTACACGGTGCCGCCGACCAGCGCGCCGAAGCCCAGGGCCGCCATCAGCCACCCGTACACGGCGTCGCCGCCGTGCTCGTCCGCGTAGGGCACGGAGGCGACGGTGATGGACCCGAGCGCCATCCCGATGAACAGGAACGCCGCCAGCAGCGCCAGCAGCCCCGACGAACGCAGCGCGCCCAGCCAGTGGGCCTCGCGCGGCGCCGACCGCCAGGCGCGCGAGGGCTCCGACACCACGACGGACAGCGCACCCAGCACCCCGACGACGTTCAGCAGGAGCAGCGCCGCCTGGGCCGACCACAGGGACACGCAGAGCGTCACGAGGAGCGGCCCGACGGTGAACATGACCTCCTGCGCCACGGCGTCCATGGCGTACGCCGTGTGCACCTGGTCCTCCCGGCGCAGCACGGAGGGCCACAGCGCCCGCAGTCCGCCCTCCAGGGGTGGCGTGAAGAGTCCGGCGCCGGCCACGGCGGCGTAGGCGAGCGGCAGTGTCCCGATGCCCGCGAAGGCGAAGACGGCCATCGCGACCCCGGAGAGGACGGCCGCGGGCAGTTGCACGCGCGGCTGACCGCACAGGTCCACGATCCGGCCCAGCACGGGCTGCCCGACGGCGTTGGCGACGCCGTACACGGCCGCCAGCGCCCCGGCCAGACTGTAGGTGCCGCCCTCGGCCCGGACGAACAGCACGATCGCGATGGGTGCCGTGGCGCAGGGCAGCCGGCCCACGAGCGTGCCGGCGAGCAGCCGGGCGGCGTGTCGCGCCCGGAGGATCTCCAGGTATCCCGTGGCCATGTCCCCGCCCTAGGTTTTACGTATAACGTCGGATCTCATACGTACCATGTCCGCTGTTCACGAGTCCAGACGAAGGAGCGCGCCGACGGTGGCACGAGGCAGCACCCGACCCACGAGCCGGGACGTCGCCCAGGCCGCCGGCGTCTCCCAGGCGGCCGTGTCGCTGGTCCTCGGCGACAAATGGCGCGGCCGGGTCTCCGAGGCCACCGCGGAGCGCGTCCGGGAGGCCGCCCGCGACCTCGGCTACCGCCCGAACCTGGCCGCCCGCAACCTGCGCCTGGGCCGCACCCGCACGGTCCTCCTGGTCGTCCCGGCCCTCACCACGGAGTTCTTCGCCGGCGTCTACACGGGCGCCGCCCGGGTCGCCGCCGAGCACGGCTTCGGCGTGGTCCTCTACCCCTCCCCCGAGGGCATCGGCCCGGCCCGTGACCCCTTCGCCTCCGCGCAGTCCGCGCTGGACGGCGTGATCGCCTCCTCCATGGCCGCGGACGCCCTGACCGCGATCCGCGGCGAGGCGCTCCCGCTGGTGATGCTGGACAGTGACCCGGCCGGGAGCCTGGGCGCGGCGACGGTGAACCTGGACATCGCCGACGGCATCCGGCAGGCCGCCGGGCATCTGCTGTCCCTCGGACACCGGCACTTCCTGCACCTGGCGGCGGACGTGCCGTCCTGGACCTTCGAGGTCCGCGCCCGGGAACTGGCGGCGCGGCTGGACGAGGTGCCGGGTACGACGGTGCGCACGGCGCGCTCACCGATCTCCATCGAGGGAGCGGTGCGGGCCGCCCAGGCCGCCCTCTCCGCCCCCGGCGACCGCCCCACCGCCGTGCTCTGCGACGACGACCAGCTCGCGGCCGGCACGTACAAGGCGGCTCGCCGGCTGGGGCTGCGGATCCCGGACGACCTGTCGGTCACGGGCGTCGACGACCTGGCGCTGGCCACGGCGATGGACCCGGAGCTGACAACGGTCCACCTGAACGCGGAGCTGTTCGGGGAGCGGGGTATGCGAGCCCTGCTCGCCGTCCTGGAAGGCCGTGAGCCCGAGGCCGGGGACATCCCCGTGCAGCTGGTCGTACGGGGCTCCACGGCACCGCCACGCTAGCCGTGCCCGGCGCAGCCGCCGAGGCCCGGGTGGGTCCGCAACCCGGCGGAGCGGGTGCCGCTGCGCCCCCTCCCCCAAGCTCTCGGCTTCGCTCGACCAGGGGGGACCAGCGGGGACCCCCCATCGCCCCCAGCGGCACGCCTGCCCGCAGCCCGGGCGAGCCACGGCGCACCCGTACGCGGCGACGCGCCCCGGCCGGGATCCCACCGGCCGGGGCGCGTCGCATCGCGTCAGGACTACTCGGCGTCCTCCGACGCGGCCTCGTCTCCGCCGCCGGCGCCCGCGGCGAGCAGGCGGGACAGCTGAGGCCCGCTGATGCGCTTGAACTTGCGCTTCTGCGGTCGGGTGCGGTCCAGTACGGCGACTTCCAGCCGCTCCGCGGGGATCTCCCGCTCGCTGCCGTTGGTGTCGCGGGACAGGGCCTGCACCGCCAGCTTCAGCGCCTCCGCGAGGGTCATGCCCTCCTGGTGACGCTGGTCCAGGTAGCTGCTGATCTGCTCGGCGTTGCCGCCGACCGCGACCGAGCCGTGCTCGTCCACGATGGAGCCGTCGTGCGGCAGCCGGTAGATCTGGTCGCCCTCGGGCGTCTCCCCGACCTCGGCGACGACCAGCTCGACCTCGTACGGCTTCTCCGCGGCGCTGGAGAAGATCGTGCCCAGCGTCTGCGCGTACACGTTCGCCAGGCCCCGGGCCGTCACGTCGTCCCGGTCGTAGGTGTACCCCCGCAGATCGGCGTAGCGCACGCCGCCGATGCGGAGGTTCTCGTACTCGTTGTACTTGCCGGCGGCCGCGAAGCCGATCCGGTCGTAGATCTCGCTGAACTTGTGCAGCGCACGGGACGGGTTCTCGCCGACGAACACGATGCCGTCGGCGAACTGCAGCACGACCAGGCTGCGACCACGGGCGATGCCCTTGCGGGCGTACTCCGCCCGGTCGGCCATGGCCTGCTGGGGGGAGACATAGAACGGCGTCGACACCGGTTATCCGTCCCTCTCTTGAAGATTGCGTCGGTTCACTGGACCACCCTCACGAAGACGATCGCCGCTACAGCAGCGCGGCCCGCGGCCCGTCGGGCTGCTCCAGCCGCCGCTCCAGAACCGAGCGCGCGATCTCGGACGCCTCGTTCTCGGTGAGCCGGCGGAAGCCGTCGTCGGTGATCACGGTGACGATGGGATAGATCCGGCGGGCGACATCGGGACCACCGGTCGCCGAGTCGTCGTCTGCCGCGTCGTAGAGCGCCTGGACCACGAGCGTCGTGGCCTCGGCCTCGCTGAGGTCGTCCCGGAAGAGCTTCTTCATCGCGCCCCGCGCGAAGATCGACCCGGAACCGGTTGCGGCGTAGTTGTGCTCCTCGGAGCGGCCGCCGGTGACGTCGTAGGAGAAGATGCGGCCCTTGCCGCGGTCCACGTCGTACCCGGCGAACAGCGGCACCACGGCCAGGCCCTGCATGGCCATGCCGAGGTTGGAGCGGATCATCGTCGACAGCCGGTTCGCCTTGCCCTCCAGGGACAGCTGCGCGCCTTCGACCTTCTCGAAGTGCTCCAGTTCGAGCTGGAACAGCTTCACCATCTCCACCGCCAGGCCCGCCGTGCCGGCGATGCCCACCGCCGAGTACTCGTCGGCGGGGAAGACCTTCTCGATGTCCCGCTGGGCGATGACGTTGCCCATGGTGGCGCGCCGGTCGCCGGCGAGGACCACACCGCCGGGGAACGTCACGGCCACGATCGTGGTCCCGTGCGGTGCCTCGATCACGCCCTGGGTGGGGGGCAGTTGCCGGTTGCCGGGGAGGATCTCCGGCTGGTGCTCGGACAGGAAGTCCATGAAGGAGGAAGACCCTGGCGTCAGGAAGGCAGCTGGTAGACGCCCGGTGCTACGAGTGTTGGCTTCCACGCGATTCCTTCCACGTAAGCGACAGCCCGCCCTGTGACGTCGGGCCGATCCTTGGAACAAACCCCGGTCCGGTTGCCACCGGGGGCTCGGTATGCCTCGGACCCTACCCGTCCTTCGGCGGTGATCCACATGCCCGGCGGGACCAACTCCGCCGGAGCGACGCCGCACTTGCCCGCCGCGCACACGAGCGGCCGGCGGACCGTGGGACCCACCGACGCCCGGAGCGCCGCACATCAGGGCATCACGTCAGACGGTGCCCCGCGCGCAGCGCTCCGCGCTTCGGCCGGTTCTCACTCACGCACTCCGTTCACCTTCGGAATGAAGGCAGATGCGCCTTACTGGCCACCCTTTTGAACGAAGGACCGCACGAAGTCCTCGGCGTTCTCCTCAAGTACGTCGTCGATCTCGTCCAGGACCGAGTCCACGTCGTCGCTCAGCTTCTCCTGACGCTCCTTGAGGTCCTCCGAAGCCTGCGTCTCCGCCGCCTGCTCCTCGACCTCCTCGGTGGACCGGGTGGCCTTCTGCTGTCCGCCGCCGGTGTCCTTGGTCGCCATATCCCTCACCCCGCTCGGTTCGCCCGACACAGTTGCTCGGTCAAGATCAGACCCTACTCGCCGGATCTGACCATGGCCCCGCAGTTGCTCCAACGTACGGGGACCACCTCGATGATTCCCGGACCAGGGATTTTCCACCCTGTCCGGCGGGCCCCTCCCGAGTACCCGCGATCTGCGCTCACCCCCCGGACAGGACCCTGACCAGGTCTTCCGCGGTGCGGCAGCGGTCCAGGAGCTCCTTGACGTGATTACGCGTTCCGCGAAGCGGTTCCAGGGTTGGGACCCGTTGCAGCGAGTCCCGGCCGGGCAGATCGAAGATCACCGAGTCCCAGGAGGCCGCCGCGACGTCGTCCGCGTACTGCTCCAGGCAGCGGCCGCGGAAGTAGGCCCGCGTGTCCTCCGGTGGCGTCGTACGGGCCCGCTCCACGTCCGCGTCGGTCAGCAGCCGCTTCATGCGCCCGCGGGCCACCAGACGGTTGTACAGGCCCTTCTCGGGCCGTACGTCGGCGTACTGGAGGTCGACCAGGTGCAGGCGCGCCGCGTCCCAGTCGAGGCTGTCCCGGCGCCGGTAGCCCTCCATGAGCTCCCGCTTGGCGACCCAGTCCAGCTCTCCGGCCAGGCTCATCGGGTCGTGCTCCAGACGGGTGAGGGTGTCCTCCCAGCGCGACAGGACGTCCTTGGTCTGCTCGTCCGCGTCGGCGCCGTAGCGCTCCTCCACGTACTTGCGCGCCAGCTCGTAGTACTCCATCTGCAACTGGACCGCCGTGAGCGTACGGCCGCTGCGCAGCGTGATGACGCGCTTGAGGGACGGGTCGTGCGAGACCTGGTGGAGGGTGCGGACGGGCTGGTCGACGGCCAGGTCGACGGCGATGAAGCCGTCCTCGATCATCGACAGCACCAGCGAGGTCGTGCCCAGCTTGAGGTAGGTCGAGATCTCCGACAGGTTCGCGTCGCCGATGATCACATGCAGCCGCCGGTACTTCTCGGCGTCCGCGTGCGGCTCGTCGCGGGTGTTGATGATCGGGCGCTTGAGCGTCGTCTCGAGGCCGACCTCGACCTCGAAGTAGTCGGCTCGCTGGCTGAGCTGGAAGCCGTGCTCGTGCCCGTCCTGGCCGATGCCGACGCGGCCCGCTCCGGCGAAGACCTGACGGGAGACGAAGAACGGCGTCAGGTGGCGCACGATGTCCGAGAAGGGGGTCTCCCGCTTCATCAGGTAGTTCTCGTGCGTACCGTAGGACGCGCCCTTGTTGTCGGTGTTGTTCTTGTACAGGTGGATCGGCTGGGCACCGGGCAGCTGCGCGGCCCGTTCCGCGGCCTCCGCCATGATCCGCTCGCCGGCCTTGTCCCAGAGGACGGCGTCCCGGGGATTGGTCACCTCGGGGGAGCTGTACTCGGGGTGCGCGTGGTCGACGTAGAGCCGCGCACCATTGGTGAGGATCACGTTGGCCAGGCCGATGTCCTCGTCGGTGAGCTGGCTGGAGTCGGCGGCCTCGCGGGCGAGGTCGAAGCCTCGCGCGTCCCGCAGCGGGTTCTCCTCCTCGAAGTCCCAGCGAGCCCGCCGGGCCCGGTGCATCGCCGCCGCGTAGGCGTTCACGATCTGGGACGAGGTGAGCATGGCATTGGCGTTGGGGTGGCCGGGGACGGAGATCCCGTACTCCGTCTCGATGCCCATTACTCGCCGTACGGTCATGCGGCCCTCCTTGCCCGGCGGCACCCTCGGTCGTGGGCGCCACTCAGATACCGCTGGCGCTCGGTTGCGTGTGCGGTGCCCGTCCCCGCACTGCGCGACTCGGCGGTACGCAAGAGCCTAGAACGCCTTTGCGCTGGTGGGGAGATCATTTGCGTCATTGCGTTGCTCCAGCCGTGGCCCGGAAAACAGTCGGCTGCGGGTACCCGCCGAGGGCACCCGCAGCCGCCCTGCCTTTTACAGGTACTGGCCGGTATTCGCCACCGTGTCGATGGAGCGTCCGGTGTCCGCACCCTGCTTTCCGGTGATGAGCGTACGGATGTACACGATCCGCTCGCCCTTCTTTCCGGAGATCCGGGCCCAGTCGTCCGGGTTGGTGGTGTTCGGCAGGTCCTCATTCTCCTTGAACTCGTCCACGCAGGCCTGGAGGAGGTGGGAGACGCGGAGGCCCTTCTGGTTCTTCTCGAGGAAGTCCTTGATCGCCATCTTCTTGGCACGGCCCACGATGTTCTCGATCATGGCGCCGGAGTTGAAGTCCTTGAAGTAGAGGACTTCCTTGTCACCGTTGGCGTAGGTGACCTCCAGGAAGCGGTTCTCCTCGGACTCGGCGTACATCTGCTCCACGGCCGTCTGGATCATGCTCTGGACGGTGGTGGCCTTGGAGCCGCTGTGCTCGGCGAGGTCGTCGGAGTGCAGCGGGAGGCGCTCGGTGAGGTACTTGCCGAAGATGTCCTTGGCCGCCTCGGCGTCCGGACGCTCGATCTTGATCTTCACGTCGAGCCGGCCGGGCCGCAGGATGGCGGGGTCGATCATGTCCTCGCGATTGGAGGCGCCGATCACGACCACGTTCTGCAGGCCCTCCACACCGTCGATCTCGGCGAGCAGCTGGGGGACGATGGTGTTCTCCACGTCCGAGCTGACACCGGAGCCACGGGTGCGGAAGAGGGACTCCATCTCGTCGAAGAAGACGATGACGGGTGTGCCCTCGCTGGCCTTCTCACGGGCCCGCTGGAAGACGAGGCGGATCTGCCGCTCCGTCTCACCGACGTACTTGTTCAGGAGCTCGGGGCCCTTGATGTTGAGGAAGAAGCTCTTGCCTGCGGCCTGGCCGGTCACCTCGGCGACCTTCTTGGCCAGTGAGTTGGCCACGGCCTTGGCGATGAGCGTCTTGCCGCATCCGGGAGGCCCGTACAGCAGGACACCCTTGGGCGGCCGCAGTTCGTGCTCCTTGAACAGGTCGGGGTAGAGGTACGGCAGCTCGACCGCGTCGCGGATGGCCTCGATCTGGCCGCCGAGACCGCCGATCTGCTCGTAGCCGATGTCGGGGACCTCTTCGAGGACGAGTTCCTCGACCTCGCTCTTCGGGACGATCTCGTAGACGTAACCCGAGCGGGGTTCGAGCAGCAGGGCGTCACCGGGCCGGATGTTCACGTCCAGCAGTGGCTCGGCGAGCCGTACCACCCGCTCCTCGTCGGTGTGACCGAGCACGAGGGCCCGCTCGCCGTCCTCGAGGATCTCCTTGAGGGTGACGATGTCACCGACGCGCTCGAACTCCATGGCCTCGACCACGTTGAGCGCTTCGTTGAGCATTACTTCCTGGCCGCGCCGGAGCTCGTCGAGCTCGACGCTGGGGCTGACGTTCACCCTGAGCTTGCGGCCGCCGGTGAAGATGTCGGCGGTGCCGTCCTCGTTCGCCGTCAGGAAGACCCCGAAGCCGGCCGGCGGCTGCGCGAGCCGGTCGACTTCCTCCTTGAGGGCCACGATCTGGTCCCGGGCCTCACGGAGCGTGTTGGCGAGTCGTTCGTTCTGCGCGGACACGCCGGCCAGATTGGTCTGCAGCTCGACGATCCGCTCTTCGAGAATCCTCGTGTGTCGCGGAGAGTCGGCGAGCTTGCGCCGCAGGACGGCGATCTCCTGCTCAAGGTAGGCGATCTGCCCGGCCGGGTCGTCGGACCCGCGTCCCGGGCGGATGCCGCGGTTCATGTCGTCGTCGTGGGCTGCCACGGTCCTCACCTCCTCCAAGGGGAGCTGGACGCTTCCAGACCCTACCTGGGCGGGTGTCGATTGAAACCCCTAGATCACAAAGACGGTCGGGGTGTGTCCGATCTTCACCCTTGCGCTCTCCCTCACGCCAGGGGAATACCCAGCGAACATGATTGGAACCCAGCCGGAGGTAGGGTCGAACTGTTCAACACCCGCCGGAGCTGGCCGGATTCCCGATACGGCTCGGCGGAGAAACGGCAGGAGAGATGAGCGTGCAGCAGGTGGCCGGGGCAGCGGGCGAGGAGCTGGAGGTCTGGATCGACCAGGACCTGTGTACCGGTGACGGCATCTGCGCCCAGTACGCGCCCGAGGTGTTCGAGCTGGACATCGACGGTCTGGCCTATGTGAAGAGCGCCGACGACGAGTTGCTCCAGGACAAGGGAGCGACAACGCCCGTTCCGCTGCCGCTTCTCACGGACGTGATCGACTCCGCGAAGGAGTGTCCGGGCGAGTGCATCCACGTACGGCGGGTTTCGGACAGGGCCGAGGTCTACGGACCGGACGCGGAGTGACCACTTCTCCACGTACCGTTACTACTGTCTGATATCTCACACGCGGCGTCGCATACGCCTCACACGCTGCGCGCCCCGGCGGGCGTCGAGCGGACGAACGAGCCGTCGTGCCAACGCCATTTCACGTCGCTCTTCACGTCCGGGCAGCAACGCGGCACGTCGGCCGAGGAGTAGCCGAGGAGCGTGGCCTTCACGGCTCCGTCCGAGACGGCGAAGTCGGTGACGGTCGTGCCGTCCTTGGGATCGAGCAGAGTCGCCACGACGCGCGGCTCGGCCCCGTCGGCGTCGCGGGTCACGACGTACACGCCGTCCGGCGGGGTGCCCATCGGGGAGTCGCAGTGGACCACGGCCACCGTTTCGGACCGGCCGTCGCCGTCCAGGTCTCCGGAGGCCCGCTTCTTCACCACGGCCTTGACCGGGCCGCACTCGACGGGGAACGCCACCGCGGCCGGGTCGGGCGGAGTCAGGTGTGCCGGGGCGCTCTTGGTCTGGGGAGCGGCGGGCTGGGCCGCCGTCGCCGCGCCGGGCTGCAGGACGGAGGAGAAGGCCACGACACCGGCGACGGCCGTGGCGGTGGCGAGCCAGTGGATGGGGCGGGTGTGGGTGTGGGCGAGCTCCGGGACGGCGGAAGACTGCACTAGGAGGGTCTCCTGAGGCTGTGCCGGTGGGGTGGCCAGCATGGTGCCACACGTCACAGCGCGAGGGAACGGCGGGGTGTGCATCTTGTGCGCCGGGGAAGCCAGGAGGGTTACGGTTCCTGCCGCTGTGTCAGCGGACCGACGGGGCCGGGCCCGCGCTACGACCCGCCCGGGGCCGTCACGGCCTGCCCGGCAGGTCAACGGCGTCGGAGGCGGGTTGACCGGGGGCGGCAACGGAAGGGCGCCGTGCCGGAGTTCCCGGGACGGACCCGGGAACTCCGGCACGGCGCCGGTGCGTTGGAAGCGGTGACGGGCCGCCTCAGCGGCCGGCGCCGCCGTCGGCGTTGGGACCCGCGTAGTCCTCGCCGTACGCGCCCTTGGCGGGGCGGCGGCGGCGCATGGGCGGCTCGACGCCGTCGGCGAGGCGGCGGGCGGTGAGCAGGAAGCCGGTGTGGCCGATCATCCGGTGGTCCGGGCGGACGGCCAGGCCCTCGATGTGCCAGTTGCGGATCATCGACTCCCAGGCGCTCGGCTCGTTGAAGCAGCCGATCTCGCGGATGGACTCGACGGTCCGCGCCAGCTGGGTGGTGGTCGCCACGTAGCAGCACAGGATGCCGCCGGGGACGAGCGCCTTGGAGACGGCCTCCAGGCACTCCCAGGGAGCCAGCATGTCCAGGATGACGCGGTCGACGTCGGCGTCGGACAGGTTGTCCTGGAGGTCGCCGACGGTGAGCTGCCAGGCGGGGTGCGGGCCGCCGAAGTAGCGCTCCACGTTCGCCTGGGCGATCTCGGCGAAGTCCGCCCGGCGCTCGTAGCTGTGCAGCATGCCCTGGTCACCGATGGCCCGCAGCAGGAAGCTGCTGAGCGAGCCGGAGCCCACGCCCGCCTCCACGACGCGCGCGCCGGGGAAGATGTCGGCGAAGGCCAGGATCTGCCCCGCGTCCTTGGGGTAGACCACGGCGGCGCCGCGGGGCATGGACAGGACGTAGTCGGGGAGCAGGGGGCGCAGCGCGAGGTAGGCGACGTTCCCCGTGGTGCGGACAACGCTGCCCTCGGGAGCGCCGATCAGTTCGTCGTGGGGGAAGGAACCCTTGTGGGTGTGGAAGTTCTTCCCGGCCTCGAGCGTGAACGTGTAGTGGCGGCCCTTGGGGTCGGTCAGCTGAACCTGGTCCCCGACCTTGAAGGGCCCGCGCCTGCGGGCGGCACCGGTCGGTTCGGACATGTGACCAGCCTACCGGTCCCCGGGAGGGGCTCCGACCACTCAGCTGGGCCTGGCCATCGCCTTCACGAAGGCCCGTTCCACGTCGGCCGCCGACAGCACGCCGTAGATCTCCCCCGTCTCCTCCACGACCAGGTACTCGGTCGCGGGCGTCGCGCGCAGGGCGTCGAGGAGTTCCTCGCCCGACAGTTCCGCCGAGACGCGCATGCCGTCGGTGAGGTCCTGGGCGAGGCCGCTGACGGCGACCCAGGGGCGGCGGTGCTCGGGGACGCCGACGATGGCGGCCTCGCGGACGAGGGAGAGGGGGTGGCCGTCGGCGTCGACGACGACCAGGGCGCGGGCGCCGGCGGCGTTGGCGCGGCGCAGGGCCTCCGAGAGCGGGGTGTCGGTCTCGACGGGGACGGCGCGTCGGGTGAGGGCGCGGGCCTGCAGTTCGGGGAGGTGCTCGCGCAGGCGGGCCATGCGCAGGCTGTTGCCGGCGCCGGTCCAGATGATCGCGGCGAGGATGGCGGCGAGCAGGGCGTCGAGGACGGTGTCCATGCCGACGTTGTCGACTGCGTCGGTGCCGAGCGCGCCGGACTGGGTCAGAAGCGGCAGTCCGATGAGGACGGAGACGGCGAGGGCGCGGCCGACCCAGGCGGCGGCGATGGTGCCCTTCATGGGCTTGCCGGTGATCTTCCAGACGACGGCGCGGAGCATGCGGCCGCCGTCGAGGGGCAGGCCGGGCAGCAGGTTGAACGCGGCCACGATGAGGTTGGAGATCATCAGGCCGGCAAGCAGGACGCCCGGGACGGTGCCGGGTTCCACGGCCAGCAGGGCGGCGTAGAAGATCCCGGCGAGGACCAGGGAGAGCAGGGGCCCGACGAAGGCCAGCACGAACTCGCGGCCGGGGGTCTCGGCCTCCTTCTCGATCTCGGAGACGCCGCCGAAGAACTGGAGCTGGATGCGGCGGACCGGGAGCTTGAAGCGGAGGGCGGCGACCGTGTGGGCCAGTTCGTGCACCAGGACGGAGGCGTAGAAGGCGACCGCGAAGAACAGGGAGACCAGGTAGCGGGCGGCGCCGAGCTCGGGCAGCACGCGCTCCAGCTGGCCGCCGAACACCCAGGTGATCAGCGCGGCGACGAGGAACCAGCTCGGCGCGACGTACACGGGCACCCCGAAGGGCCGCCCCATGAGCAGCCCGCCCCGGGGCTCGGGCCGCTGGGGGGCGGGGCCCTTGCCGTCGGCGGAGCGCGCGAGGGGGCGGTCGTCGTGGGGGTCGGAGTGGCCCAAGTCCGAGGCGCCGTGATCACCAGGACCCGGGGCAGGGGCCTTGCGCAGCCGGTCCCCCTCGGGCGCACCGGCGGAAGCCGCCGAGTCCGGCCCGCCGGCGTAGGCGCGGTCGGGGTGTGTGTCGCGCTCGGTGGGGGTGGAGTCGGGGTCCGCTGCCGGCTCGCGCTCCGTGGAGGCGGGGGCGATGCCGTCGTCCGGCGTCCGGCCGGCCGGAGTCCGGTCGCCCGGAGTCTGCCCGTCCGGGGTCCGCACGTCCCGAGTCTGGTGGCCCGGGGTCTGGACGTCCGGGGTCTGGTCGCCCCCAGTCCGCTCGTCCGGGGTCTGGTCGCCCCCAGTCCGCTCGTCCGGCGTCCGGCCGTTCGGCGTCAAGCCGTCCCGAGGCTGCCTGTCCGGTGTCCGGCCGTCCGGCGTCCGGCCGGACGCAGTCCCGTCGTCCGGCGTCCGTGGGGCCTGTGACGTGTCGGCCGAGGGGGTCGGGGCCGCTGCCGGGTCGTTCCGGGGGGCGGCCGGGGTGTCTGTG